>CAIMKX010000021.1 GCA_903842025.1 uncultured bacterium
ACATGTTTCAAAAGAATATCAAAATCATCAACAACAAATACAGAAAATCGCTCCATTACCGGAGCGCCTTGGAAGTAGCCGAGAGTCATGGCATACTTAAATCATTAACAGAGAGAGTTGCATTTCACTAGAAAATTTACCTGGTGCTTTTCGTGATTACATTACATCGGATTGGCGGATTGTCAAGGATGCATCATCGGTCATCGCGCCACTCAATATGGCATAGAGAATGTGTGGATGTATAAAAAGACTTCTAAAGATATATTCAGACAAAGTTAAACCGTTATACGCTGAACGTCTAGCATTAAGATATATAAATGCAATCAAGATACCAGAAAATAAGTTCGAATTAGAAGATTATTTCTTGACAGCTCCTAAAATTGGAAATGATCTTCCACAAGGCTTGATACAGTTTTTCTGTAGGTCTATAATTCAGGATGATAAATTGGATATAGAATATGTAAAGATTCAAAATTTAAAAGAGGATATGAAAAAATAGTAATTTTTGTTGATGCTAATAAGACACCGACTCATGCAGCTCGGCAATTGGATAAAGATACTTGGACAAGTAAACTGGGTAAGTATTACGATATAAGTCACACAATTAACGGATTAGATAATGGTGACTATGGTATGGCATTCACATTTATGAAAAGAAAATTAGATAGTTTCAGTCCGTTGATTCGGAAAAAGGGAGGTTTTTTATAAACTGCTTAGCAATCTAGCCCAAAACGTCATATAATGATCTCATGAGGTTTCTAATCTTCGGAAACAAGTCCGGTCAAAAGAAGGGTTTCACTCTGGTCGAACTTCTGGTGGTGATATCGATCATCTCGCTTTTGTCTTCCTCGGTCTTGGTCGCTTTGCAGAGCGCCCGAAGCAAAGCCGTCATCGCTTCGTCGATCGAATACGACAGCGCACTGTACCATTCCTTCGGATCCGATCTTATCGGACAGTGGCTTTTTGACGAGGGAAGCGGTTCGATTGCCGGTGATCTTTTGGGAAAAGGAATAAACGGCACGATAGCCGGTGCGACCTGGACCGACGGTGTCAGCGGCAAAGCTTTGACTTTCACCGGGTCAGGCACTTATGTGTCTCTTGGTAATGATCCCGCGCTTGATCCCCAGAATTTTACGATCACCGCCTGGATAAAGCCCAGTGACTTTAGTGGTAGCTACAATTACATATTCAGCAATGCCAGGGATAGCGGAGGGGCTTACAATGGCATGGAATTCTTGGTCAGCCATAACTATCTACGGGGAAGGATTTGGAATGGTAGCGTCGTCAATATAGCGGCAAATACGGCGATCGCAGATAACGCTCCTTGGACTTTCGTGGCTTTTTCCTACGATGGAAACAAGATGCGTCTTTTCATAGACGGCAAAATCAATTCGACCGCAAACTCGACGGCCGGTATCGGTTCACCGGCCTCCTTCAGTGCCAGGATCGGCGGTATGGGCTATAATCCAGCATCGTATGGAATGAAAGGTTCGATCGACCAGGTCAGGTTCTACAGTACGCCAATAACGGCGGTGGAGATTGAGCGACAATATGCCTCAGAAAAGAAGATGTATTTGGCAAAAATTTAAATGTCTAATCGATCACGATTCTCTTCAAATGCGCCGGGACATGGACGACGATCTCGTAAAGAATAGTCTGACATTTTTTCGCTGTTGATTTGATAGAATTTTCAGCCTCTGAATTATTACTGATGACTTTTACAGCCATCCCAATCTTGGCATCAGGCACATTTGATATGTCAATGCAGGTTATATTCATGCTGACGCGGCCGACAATTCTGCAAGGAATGTTTGAATCGCCCACACTTACAAAACCAATATTCGACAATCGCCGGTCGATCCCTTCATAATAGCCGACGGGGATCGTTGCGACTTTTGAATCGGTCTCGGTCTTGAATGTATTGCCATAACCGATAGACTCGCCCCTCTTCAGAACTTTAATTCCTGTAATGATCGTCTTCATTTCCATGACCGGTTTCAGGTTCAGCTTTGGCATGAATTCATCAGCGATCCCGTAGAGGCCCAAGCCCAGCCGCGAAAGATTGGCGTCGATCTTGCCAGAATAGCGGTGACCGTCGGTGGCGCTCAGGTGGAAATATTTTATGTCCCTGAATTTGTCGCGGAATTTGGCCACGGTTTCATTCCAAAGTTTGATTTGATGTTCAGTGAAAGTCGAATCACTATTGTTACTGTCGCAGAGGTGCGAACAGATGCCATCCAATCTGATCAGCGGATTTTCTATTAGAATTTGGATCGCCTCGATGATCTCGCTTGGCAGGAGCCCTTGTCGGCGCATGCCCGTGTCTATTTTTAAATGTATTGTAATCGGATGCGCGGTTGATTTGATTTCTTTTAATGAATCAAGACTACCAATTGTGTAGCTGACATTTTTTAGCCTTGAATTTAAAATCGTTTCCGGTCGCGTGTAACCAATAATTAAAAGGGGAGTTTTGATACTATTTGCTTTTAATTGGACGGCTTCAAAGTATGAATCGACGACGAAGAAGGGGATTCCCGTTGGAAAGTCCCCCTTTGAAAAAGGGGGTGTTCCGAGGCGATCAGCCGAGGAACGGGGGATTTTGAATGCAGTGGGGATTTTTGAATTCCGGTGAGCTTCCAAAATACCTGCCACTTCTAATAGTCCATGTCCATAGGCGTTGCTTTTTAATACTGGAGCGACTCTATTTTGTGGAGCGATTTTTTGGAATTCAGAGAGATTGTGAATAAGGGCGGAGCGCGAAATCTCCACGGTTATGAGAGGTTTATAGGGGAATCGGCGGCGTGACAGCCAAGTCAGGGGATTGATCATAAAGATATTGTACAGCATACATCCGTTAATGCACCTTTTAAGTTGTTTGTCGTGAGGTTAGAAGCGGACGGCACCTCCTTCGCGTATGCACTTTTATGAGAAATGAAAAGTGACGAATATTTTCGTCACTTTTGATATGTGACAAAAGGGAATGTTGCTTCTGTGGGTTATTTCAAAAAATTTCTCATTTTTATAGCTAGTATTCCTCTCGGTCGTGAATGGATGACTAAGTTCACATACATATTGCACTCATTAATTAAATGAGTTGACATTTTCCTTGTTGAGAATAGACTGAGGCGGGCTATATTTTCCGACTGGATCGGAAGGTACGGGTGCCAAACGGTATCCGATTGGCTCGTTGAAATTAAGACAAGTTATGAATAGTAATGGCAAAGACAGCCGGATAATTCTGGCTTTGGACGTGCCCAGTCTTGGTTCGGCCGAACAATTGATGGACGCCGTTGGCGGTGAGATCGGGTACGTGAAAATAGGCCTTGAGGCTATCAACGCCCAAATCGCCTTACAAATCGCGAAGTCGGCAGCGGCCAGGGGTTACCAGATATTCTGGGACTGCAAGTTGGACGATACCTCACATACGATCGGGGCGGCTTCAAGAGTAATATCAGCGTTGAATGTGTGGGCATTCAACGTCCACGCTTGCGCCGATGTCGAAGGCCTTATGGCGGCGGTTGCCAATCAGGGTAGCGCTATGGTTCTGGCCGTTACGGCCTTGACCAGCATGAACACGGAAACTGTCGAGCTAGTTGCTGGCAGGTCCCGGAATGCGACGGTACTGTATCGTGCCCGCATGGCGGCATATGCCGGCTGTGGTGGCATTGTCTGCTCTCCAAAGGAACTGGCATTTCTGGCCGGATTTTATGGACCGAAGGCCACGGTTCCGGAAAGGCAATTGGAACGTTTGGTCAAAGTTATTCCTGGTACCAGGTCAGCTGGTGTCGCGACTGACGATCAGAAGAACGTCGACACGGTCGAAAACGCTATCCGTAACGGCGCCAGCCTGCTTGTTATCGGCAGGGAAATTACCATGAACTCCAAAGGTCTTCGTCCGGCCGATGCCGTCAAAGATCTGAATGAGCGCATTTCAATGGCTCTAGAATCTGAGAGCGCATAAACTTATGACCAAAGATCACCTACGTCAAATCCACTGTACTTCATTGACGGCGGAAAAGGAGATAACACCGGATAAGTTACAGGAAATGCTGGAAGCCGTTGAGGCTTTCTGGATCTATTCCGGAAATCCCGCGGACTGTCATGCGGGCATGACCTCCGGCAAACACACCAATGGTTTCATCGATGTCCTGCGCTTGCTGTGCTATTCGGACATTAGTCTTGGACTGGCATTCGCGCTGGCCAATAAGATCAGGTCCGAATATGACGGCCCTATCGATTGGGTTATCGGTTCGGATCACGCCGGGGCGGCATTGGCTCAGAACGTCGCCTGCTGGTTGGGGGCGAAAAGCGACTTTACGGAGAAGGGTCCGGACAAATCGCAATTTTGGAAACGCTTCCAGATCGAGGAGGGCGAGGTTGTTCTCCAGGTTGAAGAACTTATGTCGACTTCGCTGACCTTCGGCAAAGTCAGGGAGGGAATTAGAGCGGGAAATCCTACGCCAGTGACCTTTGCTCCGGTAGCCGGGGTATTGGTTCATCGGTCCAACGTTTGGGACTTCGACGGGACGAAGATATTGGCATTTTCCCACTACGATATTGAGTCCTGGACTCCAACGGAATGTCCACTGTGCCCGGCTGGGTCGAAGCTTATTGCGGAGCCCAAAAAGCACTGGCTTGAACTTACAACAAGACACTGAGCACACTTATGTGTGACTTCAATGGCGGCATCTAAGGTGCCGCCTTTTTAATGGCGAAACTCAGCTGAGATGTCGATACTGATATTGTGACTTACAAAAAAAGTGACGAATATTTTCGTCACTTTCACAAAGTGGCAAAAGGGAATGTTGCCCCAAATGGTCTTATAAGAAACTGCACATTTTTGCGCACAGCTTTGCACTTTCTAGAATTTGCCAACCTTAACTTTATAGTATATAATTAGTCTCAGTTGTACAGACAACCGCGTTTTATCTGGATAAAACCAGATATTATGAGGAAAGTCCGAACACCGGTCTTTGAGAAATCAGAGGCAGCAGGTAGCGGGTAACGCCCGCCAGTTAATGACAGAGGTGCGAACAGTGACGGCCGTGAGTGAAAACGAACGGCCACCCTTCGAAGCTCGCTTCGGCGAGCGTAGTAGGGCGAATCTCATTATAAGACTATGTCCAAGATGAGAGTGCAACGGCTAAATCCTTACCTCGGTGCAAGACCGTGTCCCGATGTTACATCGGGAAGAGTCGCTAGAGGTGTCTGGCAACAGGCATCGGAGACAAATGGTTGTCTAGGTGGATGCAAATCCACTGAACAGAATTCGGCTTATGTACGACTTAAATGAAAAAACCGCCCTAAAGGTGGTTTTTTCATTTCCCTCTGATATAATAGACGAGTTATTAATTTATCAGCAAAAACCAATATTTATGAACAACGATCCTATGCCAAACACTCAGGCTTATCAAGAACGTCAGCCATCTTTTAATAATTCAGACAAATCTTCGAGCCGACCGGAATTCATCGCTTTCTGCGTCCTCCTGGCGACCATAGTCCTTGCGCCACTTTCATTCTGGCCAAGCCCCTATATTTCGCTCGATCTCGTCAAGACTTTCATAATCTCCATCGGCACGATCGTCACCGCTATCCTTTTTGGCTTTACGGCCATCAAGAATAAAAGCATCAAATTGCCTCCCAAGAGCTTGGTGGTCACCAGCCTCCTCATCGTCCTTTCGATCCTGATCTCCTCCTTCGCCTCCATTCATGCCGGTAAATCCTTCTTCGGCCAGGGCTTCGAAGTCGGCACCGGAAGCTTCATCGCCATTCTGTTCCTGGCTGGCCTGGCCGTGTTCACGGCCGTGACCAATCGCCTCAATAGGGCAGTCGTCATCTATGTCGGCATGGCGGCGGTCTTCGTGGTCCTGTATGTCCTGCAGTTCTTGCGCCTGATTTTCGGTCCAGGATTCATGTCCTTCTCCATTCTCAATTCCTTGACGGCTTCCTTCATCGGCGGCTGGTACAATTTCGCCTCTTTGTCGATCGTTGCGGTCATCCTTTCATTCTTGGCCATATTTTTACTTCCTCTTTCGCGCCGGACCAGGATCGCCTGCTGGGTTCTCATGGTCCTGTCCGCCATTTCCGCCATTCTCATCAATGACCGTCGGGCTTGGCTCATGGCGACCTTGGTCTTCCTAGGTCTTACGATCCGCCTGACTCTGGCCAAGGCCCGACCGGAAGGCGGCATGTTCTCCTCGCTTAGCAAAAGGATAGTTTGGATCCCTGCCGTCCTATTCCTTGTTTCAGCCGCTTTCTTCTACAAAGGCTCAGCGATCGCCGGTCCGGCCATCAACGGCCTGAAGCTCGGCTATTCCGAAATGAACCTGCCTTGGCAACTGACTCTCGACGTCACAGCTTCTTCCATCAAAAATTATCCTTTGTTCGGGGTCGGACCAAATCATTTTTCTCAAGCTTACCTGGCCTATAAGCCGGCCGGTATCAACCAGAGCGACGCCTGGGGCACCGAGTTTAGTAGCGGCTTCGGATTCTTGCCGACTCTCGTTTCCGGCCAGGGTCTTGTCGGCACCATCCTCTGGATCCTTTTCTTCGTCTTTTTCGGTCTTGCTGGCGCCAAAGCCCTGAAGAATCTTCCGGCGGATCCGACGAAAAGGTTTATTGTCATTTCCTCCTATGCTTCGGCGGTCTTCCTCTGGCTGATGACGATCGTTTCCGTGCCTTCGCACACGATCCTGTTCTACGCCTTCGTCCTGAGCGGTATATTTGCCGCCTCGGCCATGGTCACCGGAGCCTTGCCCGAGCGTTCATACGCTCCGGCGCCGGGAAGCCGGATGCACAAATTCTTACCTTCGATCATCTCCCTTCTTATCCTGGTTTCCGTGGTTTGGGGTTTGGTATATCTCAAGAATTCGATCGCGCTCTCATATTTTGGCGGCGGCATCAAACAATTGACCGTCGTCGGCAATCCAGATCTAGCCGATGCCGATTTTGCCAAAGCCCTCCGGTTCGGCTCGTCAGACATTTTCTGGCAGGCCAGGGCAGAAGCTGAGATCGCCGCCGCCAGGAAATTGGCCGCGACTGTCACTTCTGCAACGTCCGCTTCATCTTCTCAAGCCGTTTTGACCCAGATGGCCGATCTCATCAACAAGGCCGCTGCTTATGCCGGCAATGCCGTGAAGTACGATCCGACAAACTACTACAATTACATTTCCCAGGCTCGAGTTTACGAAGCGGCTTCGGAGATCAAGATGGCCAATGGATTTGAGAATGCCGTCCAAGCTTATACGACAGCCATAAGACTCAATCCAGGCAACCCGTCAATATATCTTTCACTGGCCAGTTTGCAAGCCAAGCAGAGCAAGCTTGATGATGGCGTGAAGACTCTTGGCGCCGCCCTTCAGGTCAAGAACAATTATCTCGACGCCGTCTTCCTGCTCTCGCAGATCTATGCCACCAAGGGCGATCTGCCAAATGCCATCATCGCCGCTCAAGTCGCCACCCAGCTCAATCCGACCAATTCTCTCCTACTCTTCCAGCTCGGCATTCTCCAGTACAGTAGCAAAAACTACCAGGCCGCCGTTGATGCCCTTTCCCAGGCCGTCAAGATCCAGACCGACTACGCCAACGCCAAATACTTCCTCGGCCTAGCTTATGCCCGTCTCAACAAGACAGACGAGGCAATCTCCCAGTTTGAAGATTTGGCCAAGACCAATCCTGACAACCAGGAAGTCGCCCTGATCCTCGCCAATCTCAAGGCCGGCAAGTCCATCTTCGCCGATGCCCAGCCTCCGGTGACGACCGCTCCGGAGAAGAGGGCCTCGTTGCCGATCAAGGAGAAACGCTAAAAGATCTATTAGTGAGATGAGTGACCCCTCATACCTGTTTTGTTTTGGTCGAGGACCTGCGACCAGCTCGCACAAAAAATTGTAAAATAGTGCGAGCGCCCGCAGACCAAAACAAAACAGGTATGAGGGGTCACGTACGCAATTATTGAATAACTTATGTTAAGATAGCAACATGGTAAAGCGTTGGTTTTCATTCATAGGACAGGAGATTCGCGGCCTTCATGAGGCCGCTTATCTCTTGGCTATTTTCGCCATGCTCTCATTGATCCTCGCTCTCGTCCGCGACAAGCTCTTAGCCTTCACCTTCGGCGCCGGCCAATCCCTCGATATTTATTACGCCGCCTTCCGGATCCCCGACCTCATCTTCGCCACTGTCGGCTCTCTCGTCTCCGCTTCAATACTTCTGCCGTATTTCATCGAGCAATTTGAATCATCCAAGCAAAAAGGCCAGACATTTTCCGACGGGATCTTTACGGTTTTTTTCGGCACAATGGTCGTCGTTTCCGCCGTCGTCTTCTTCATCGCGCCCTGGCTGGTTCCCAAAGTCATCCCTGGTTTCGCTCATGACCCGGCTTTGGGCCAACTTATTTTATCGGTAAGAATAATGCTTCTGTCGCCCTTCTTCCTGGGCCTCTCCAATCTCTATTCCAGCCTGACCCAGATGCACCACCGTTTCCTGGTCTATGCCTTGAGCCCTGTCGTCTACAATGCCGGCATCATCGTCGGTCTGGTCTTCGGCTATCCGATCCTCGGAGTCCCAGGCTTGGCCATCGGGGTCGCCATCGGCGCCTTTCTCCACATGGGCGTCCAAGTGCCGTTCATGCTCCATGAAAAGCTTTTGCCGCGTTTTACTTTGAATATCCAATGGAAAGCCGTTGAAAGGATTCTTTTCACCACCTTGCCGCGAACCGTGACCTTATCCGCCAATCAGCTTGCTTCTTTCTTCTTGGTTTCTCTGGCTTCCATAATGGCCACCGGCTCCATTTCCATTTACAATTTTGCCTTCAATCTCCAATCGGTGCCGCTCACCTTGATCGGCGCCAGCTACTCTTCGGCGGTCTTTCCGACTCTTTCAAGACTTCTTTTTGAGAGGAATATCAAAACTTTTCAGGAAAAAATGATCGCCGCGGCCAAGCACATTATCTTTTGGTCAATGCCGCTCACCGTGCTTTTCATCGTCCTGCGCGCCCAGATCGTGAGGACGATACTTGGCGCCGGCAAGTTTGATTGGGCCGACACCAGGCTCACTGCGGCCATGCTGGCGATCTTCACCGTTTCGACGATCGGCCAAAGCCTCATCATCCTGTTCGTCAAAGCTTTTTATGCTGAAGGCAAGACCACCAAGCCGCTTCTCATAAACGTCATTTCCGCCATTTTTATGGCCGTGACCGGTTTCATTCTGTATCAAGCCTTTCAAGTTTTTCCGGTCTTCGGATATTTTCTGGAAAACTTGCTCAAGGTTGAAGGCCAGACCGGCACGAGCGTTCTTATATTGGCGTTGGCCTACACATTGGGCATTATCCTCAACACTTTTCTTCACTGGCGGGCTTACGAAAAACAATATCCAGGCTTCAGCCGTCCGGTTCTGAACACTCTTTACCACACTTTTTCGGCTTCCGTGGTCATGGGCTATATTTCATTCCTCTCGCTTCGCATCTTTGCTGCTTTCTTCCCGCTGACCAAGGTTTGGGGAATATTCTTGCAAGGACTCTGTTCCGGTTTGGTCGGTATAGTCGTTCTGGTCATTATGCTCAAGATTCTCAAAAATCAAGAACTTGAAGACGTCATCACCACTCTCCATCACAAGATCTGGAAAGTGCCGGTCCCTCCGGCCGAGGTGGAGCATCTTTAATAAACGTTTGCTTTGTTGTTGGGAAGAGGTGTTGAAAATTACTAATTACTAATTTCTAAGAAATGACAAAGCTCCAATTTCTAAAATTCTGACATTGGGATTTATTTAGAAATTAGTAATTAGTAATTAGAAATTTGCAACATCTCGTTCCTACAAATTGCTTTTGATCTTGTAAACATTTCCTTCCTGAATGATAAGGCCTTGCAACTCAAGCTGAGATATGAATATATTGGCCTCAGAAGCATTGAGGGCGACTTTGTCGATCAAAGCCGACGAGGAAAGCGGGGAAAACTGCAATGCCCGAATAATGGCGCTTTCTTCTTTGCAAAGATTTAAGCCTGTCATGGCTAGCTGTTTTGGCGCGGAATCCGGATCGGGAATATCGAAACCGAGCGCCGCCAATATTTCCGCGGAAGTGGTGACAGGCGTGGCTCCTTGCTTGTACAACAGGTGTGGACCATAGGAAAGCTCCTCGAAGATTGAACCTGGCACAATAAGGACATCACGGTTAAATTGGAGAGCGTATTCAGCCGTGAGAAGCGTGCCGGACTTTTGTCGGCCTTCTATTATGAGGGTAGCATGCGATATGCCGGCCATCAGGCGGTTTCTGGCCGGGAAGGTCCAGTGGGCCCCTTCCTGCATGATTTCAAAAGGGGAGAGCAAGGTATTGCCGGAATCGACGATCCTCTCGGCCAAACCCCAATGACTTGATGGATAAATGACTCTTCTGTCCAAGCCCGATCCTGGAAAAGAAATAGTCTTCATCTTGTTGTCCAAAGCCGCCCGATGGGCGATCGAATCAATCCCCAAAGCCAGACCGGAGACGATGACGATGGGATAATCCTTGAGTCCGGCGATGAGATGCCGGCAAGCGTTGGCGCCGTACTCGCTATGCTCGCGGGCGCCGATTACGCAGAGGAATTTGTGGTCGTCGGACGGCGGCAAAGCCCCGGCGCAGTCGAGAAACTCCGGCGGATTTTGGATCTGCCTCAGAAGGTATGGGTATTGGTCAAATGTCAGTCGAGTGATATTCATGGAATAAAAAAAGCGCGCCTGGCGAGAAATGTATTTTACCATGTCAAACATAGTTGTACAAAAAACAGCCCACGTTGGCAGGCTGTTTGTGAAAAAGAGCTGGTTCGAATTAATAATCGATCAGAAGCAGACGTTTGGGTCTTTTCAGACCCTGTGCGGCGGCCTCGAAGATTTCCTCGGGGTCGTGAACATCCATTAGATTTTTCGCGCTCGCGTACGCATATTCAAAGCGTGCTTTGAGACGACGCTCCGGCTCTTTGAATTGGAGAGCCTCTTTGAATGTCATTGCAAGTCCTCTGCTTTGAGGAGTGACACGAGTCGCCATTTTTTCTATAGCTAATTTTTTTGTGGCAATCCGGGTCAATCTTTTGGCGACTCCGTCGGGTCCGAGCCACTCCGGTCGCCAAAAGAAGCAGAGTTTGAAGTTATTTATTGCTTCCTCGAGCTCTTCTAATGCCTCTCGGTGATCCTTGCGATCGTATCCGCAGAAAGTATGGAAAGCATAGAATTTTACGATCCAAAGCACTGAGAGTCCAAGAGAAATTGATGAAGACACTAAAACTGTCTGACTCAGAACATGGTAAAGTGTTGCGATAGTCTGGTTCTTGAAGTAATTTACATCCAAGATCCAGTTTTGAGCCAAACTTGAAGCGAGAAAGCTGAGAAAACTTATAATCCAGGCTAGAAATATCCAGAATAGATGCTCTCTGCATCGTATATTTGCCGCCAGAGCCAAATATGACGTATTTTCGTACTTTTCCTTGAAGTTGTTTAGCAGGAAACGATGTGCTATCGATACAGTTTTCATTGTAAACGACCTTTCTATTTGATCGCGCGCCCTCGTGGTTTCCGGCCCATCAAGGGAATTTAACGGCTATTGGGGATTTCCGGTCCCGAACAGTCATTCCCATGACTTTTTTTGTTAGGCGCGCGATTCCGGTTGAATTATGCATGAATCGGTGAAGAATATCAACTCTAGTCCGGTAACTCCCCGCACTCATTTTGAGCAAGCGAGAACTCTTTGCGAAATGATCCATGGTTGAATTTTCCAAAGGATGAGTGAATCCCTGGAGCGAATCCTTTGAGAAAATTCCCATGGATTATGAGCAAATTTCGAGCGAGTGAAAGATGAGTGCGGGGAGTTACCGGACATGATGGCTTCTCGTGCTCTAATTATGCTAAACTTATTTCATGCTAGACATCAAATTCATCCGCGAGAACAAGGATCTCATAGCCGCCGGGGCCAAGAAGAAGCATTTGGACTTTGCAGTTGATGAGTTGATAGTTCTGGACGACAAGCGCAAGACCTTGATGGCTTCATTCGAAAAGAAACGCGCCGAGCAAAATGCCGCCAGCGACAAGATAACCAAGGCTGTTTCGCCGGAAGAAAGAACCGCTTTGATCGAATCCATGAAGTCAGTAAAAGCCGGAATGGAGAAGGATGAGGTCGCTTTAAAAGAAGTGATGAAGGATTGGCAACTTCAAATGCTAAAAGTCCCCAACATTCCTGACATGTCCGTACCGGAAGGCGACAGCGACGCTGATAACAAGGAAGTCAAGGTTTGGGGTGAGAAGCCCGATTTCAAGTTTGAGCCAAAAGATCACGTTGACTTGATGACTTCTCTCAAGATGGTTGATTTTGATCGGGGAGCCAAAGTCCACGGATTCCGCGGATATTTCCTGACCGGTGACGGCGTCAGGCTTTGCTTTGCCATTTGGAATTTTGCCCTAGAATTTTTCAGCGCCAAAGGTTTCAACCCCGTCATTCCGCCGATCATTCTGCGAAAAATAAACTTTCTCGGTTCAGGCTATCTACCGCAAGGAGAAGAGGATCTTTACAAGACCCAAGACGGCGATTATCTGGCCGGCACGGCCGAAGTGCCGATCATGGGCTTCCATGCCGATGAAGTTTTGAATATTGCCGAATTACCCAAGAAATACCTCGGATTTTCACCATGCTACCGTAGGGAAGCCGGCGCCCATGGCAAGGACGTTCGCGGTCTCATTCGGGTACAGGAATTCTATAAATTTGAGCAAGTGGTGATCTGCGAAGCCAACCATGAATCTTCAGTCAAATATCACGAGGAGGTCAACAGAAACATCGAGGAATTCATCGAGGCCCTGAAGATCCCTTATCACACCGTCGTGAACTGCGGGGGAGATCTTGGTCAAGGCCAGGTCAAGAAATACGACGTTGAGCTTTGGGTGCCGAAGGAGAACAAATACCGCGAGATCGGTTCAGCTTCCTATTTCCATGATTTCCAGACCCGCCGATTGAACATCAAATATCGCGACGCCGAGGGAACTTTGCGTTATGCCCATTCGCTCAATTCTACCGCCATTCCGACTCCGCGCATTCTCGTTTCTTTGGTCGAGAATTATCAGCAAGCCGACGGGACGATCAAGGTTCCGGAGGCACTGGTGAAATATTTTGGGAAGGAGACAATCGCAAGGGACTAGGGACTAGGGACTAGGGACTAGGGACTAGGGACTTCCAATCATACCATTGTAGCAAATACGATTCACTAGTCCCTAAAAACTAGTCCCTAGTCCCTTCATCTTTCAATAACAACCGAAATCTTCAGCCCCTCGCCACCGTCGCGAAATATCTGTTATTATTGATGCATGCGTTACCGAACTCGCCTGGCCTCCCGCCAGTCAAAGAAATTCATTGAGCGCAGGAAGATCCGTGGGATTATTATCGGAGCGCTCATCATTGTTTCGGTTGTTTCCGGCGTCTATTCGGCGTCGCAACTGACCTATGTCAATTTTTTGACGATTGATAAATTTGACGTCGTCGGCGCTGATCCCGATATTGCCGTCAAGATAGAAGCATTGGCGGCAGAGTCTATTCAGGGTCAGATCTTAGGACTATTCTCCAAGTCAAACTCCTTTCTCTATCCGGCAAAGAGCCTGACCTCTGCCGTTCTGGATTCTTCGCCAAAAATCCAGTCCGTTTCAATTTACCGGAAGGATTTGCGGACTTTGGCGATAGTGATCAATGAAAAGCAAGCGGTTGCCACGGTCTGTCCCGGTCTGCCTGATTTTTCCGATAATGGTTTTCTGGCGGATTCCTCAATAAAATGCTATGAAGCTGACGTAACCGGTTATATATTCGACCAGCTTTCTACTACTTCCAATGATCGCAATCTGTATTTTGTCCAGGATTTGGCTGATGCCTCATCGACTTCCTTGGTCGGAACCATGGCGGCGACATCATCCGAATTTGTCGGTCTGCAGGGTTTCTATAATGGGGCTCGCCGGGCCGGGCTACGGATCCAAGCGATACTGGTCAAGGATCTCGGCGAATATGAGATGTATGTTTGGAATCAAGCCGGCGACCAGTCATCCGATTCCCAGACAACCGTCGTCTATTTCAATAGCCTGCGGTCGCTGGAGGATCAGCTGGCCAACTTGATTTCATTTTGGAACAGCGCCAAAGGCCCATTCGAATACATTGACGTTCGCTATGGCTCCAATGTTTTTTATCGGCTGATGCAGTAGAATGGGGTCATGGTCAGGCATTTCTTTTACGTGGTCTTCGGCGGTCTGGCGGCAATCGTCGGCGGCATTATTTTGGCCGGCGGCAGTCTCCGGATCTATCATTCGATCGCAGATAGTTTCAATTTGAAGTCGCTTTCCTCGGCCGCTTCAGTCTTACTTTCCCACGGTGATGGAACTTCTATTTCCGCCATGAAAAGAACCGTTCTTTACAGCGCCAGCCAGGAAGAGGATCTGATCAACGCCGCCTCGGTTGATCAAACCGCTCGGTCGGTCAAAGAGATCACTGCCGTTTCGTATCTCGTGAAAAATCTGACTGACGGAACGATTATCGATGAAAAGAATTCCAATAAGCTTGTTCCCGTCGCTTCTCTCACGAAATTGGTCACAGCGGTCGTGGCCAGCCGGCTTATCGATGGCGACAAGCTTATTGTCATTGATGGAAACGTCATCAAGACTTATGGCAATACGGCCGGCTTCAAATCGGGCGAGACCTTCAGAGCCTCAGAATTGTATTTTCCATTACTGATGGTTTCCTCCAATGATGCCGCTGAAGCCTTGGCCAGGTCCTACGGCCGGCCGAAATTCATTCAAGCTATGAATAATTTCGTCCAATCGATCGGCGCTTACAGGACGACCTTTGCCGATCCCTCGGGTCTGTCGCCGGACAACCGTTCGACGGCCGTCGATTTGGCTATCATTCTGGAATGGATCGAGGAGAATCAACTAGCGATCATTCGGACTACTATCATAAAGACCAAGACTATCCGGGTCCATACCTGGATCAATCCGACGCATTTCCTGAGCTGGTCCAACTATCTTGGCGGCAAGAATGGTTATACGGAAGAGGCCGATCGCACGGCTGTGGCTCTGTTCGAAATGGGGAAATATAAGAAGGTTTATGAAGTGATCGTTTTGGGTAGTAAAGTCAGGGATGCGGACATGGTCAAGTTGTTGGCGAAGATTAGGGAGTAGGGAACCTGCCGCGCATTTTGCACATTTCTCTTTTGTCCGTCTGCGAAGTTGTCAAAAAATCCCCCACCCCTCCCGATGGTCAGGGCACCCCCCTTTTCCAAAGGGGGATTTTCCAACGTTAGGCTATTTTAAATACAGATTACCATTGGTCAATACTCTTTTGGTTGAATGTTAAACTCAGGAAGTCCTTAAAGTGAGAGTGAGTTATATTTAGAAAGTGGTTTGATGGAGGGTCCCCCTTTGGAAAAGGGGGTGCCGAGCGGAGCGAGGTGGGGGATTTTTGTTATCATTGCCATTTTCTAACAAGCCTGTAAACTGATTTCATGACTATTATCCGCAAAAAAAGTGGTAAAAAAGGGAATTTCTGGGCCAAATTGCACAGACCGTTTTTCGTCATTGCGCCCATGGCCAACGTCACCGATTCGGTTTTTCGCGGATTATTCGCCAAATACGGCAAGCCCGATGTGATGTGGACGGAATTCGTCTCGGCGGACGGTTTGGCTTCGGCGGGGAAGAAAAATCTCCTGAAGGATTTGAAATATTCTGAAAAGGAAAGGCCGATCGTGACCCAACTATTTACAGGTCATCCGGAGGAGATGAAGATCGCCGCCAAGATTGTGGCCGATCTGGGATTTGATGGTTTGGATATCAATATGGGCTGTCCGGACAAGGCGGTTGTTAGGCAAGGCGGCGGGAGTGCACTTATCAAAGATCCGGTGCAGGCGATTAGGGTTTTGCAGGCGGCGAGAGAAGGAGTGAAGCATAAAAATCCCCCGCCTCCCTACGGTCGGCACCCCCTTTTTCAAAGGGGGAACCCTGCTTCGGATTCCCCCTTTGAAAAAGGGGGTGCCCGAAGGGCGGGGGATTTTCCTGTTTCAATCAAAACCCGTCTGGGTTATGGCAAGATAGATCTTGATTGGATCAAGCTATTGTTGGAACAAAGACTGCCGGCGCTGACCATTCACCTCAGGACCAAAAAGGAGATGTCAGATGTGTCGGCCCATTGGGAAATAATGCCGGAAATCATCAAGCTGCGCGATGAAATATCGCCGGAGACTTTGATCATTGGTAATGGTGACATTGAATCGTTGGAGCAGGCCAAGGCCTTTGCCATCAAATATGGTTGCGATGGGGTGATGATCGGACGGGGAATATTCGGCAAGCCGTGGTTCTTTAATCAAGCCTCTTTTGTCGCTAAAGAGACGAGAGGCAAGCAAATATCGAATATCGAATATCAAATATCCGATCATGTGACACCGAAAGACCGATTAAAGATTTTGGTGGAACATACTAAATTATTTGAAAAGACATTTAAAAACGTCAAAAGCTTCGACATCATGAAAAAACATTTCAAGGCCTACGTCTCCGGTTGGGACGGGGCCAAAGAATTAAGGATCAAGCTTTTTGAGGCCAAGAATGCGAAAGGTGTTGATAAGATTATAAAGGAATATTTGAACTTGCGCGCAGCAAACGATGGTGTATGATAGATACGGCAGGCAATGGCTCGCTCCCATCCCTGGCGTGTGCCAGGAAGACGGGAGCGGGCCATATTTTTTCCTTGCGATTTGCATTAGATATGGTATCCTGAATATGGACCAAGTAGTTTGTTCCTCTTCCAATTCCAACCAGACCTAGTGACCCGTTCCGCTACCTCTCGCGGAGCGGGTCTTTTTTATTTGAAAAGGCAAGTGAGAATTTGTCATTCCCGCTTTCCCTCCTTCGCTGAAGCTTCGGAAGGGCACGGCGCGGGAATGATACAAATGAACTTTGCATTTTTCACTTTGCACTGTAAACTATCTCTATGTCCTCCCAAGTCCTCTATCGCAAATATCGTCCGCAAAAATGGTCCGAGGTTATCGGACAGGATCAGATTGTCAAAGTCCTCCAGGAGTCGATCAAGCTCAAGCGCATTTCCCACGCCTATCTTTTTTCCGGCTCGCGCGGCACGGGCAAGACAACTTTGGCCAGAATTTTTGCCAGGGAAGTCGGCACGGCCGAAGATGATATTTACGAGATAGACGCGGCCTCCAATCGCGGCATCGATGACATCCGGTCCCTTCGTGAGCATGTCTCGGTTCTGCCTTTCACTTCAGCGTTCAAAGTTTATATCATTGACGAGGTTCACATGCTTTCCAAAGATGCTTGGAATGCATTGCTTAAAACCCTTGAGGAGCCGCCCAAGCATGTGATCTTTATTCTTGCAACTACCGAATTAAATAAAGTACCTGAGACCATTATCTCCCGCTGTCAGACTTTTTCTTTCCGCCGTCCGGCCCGCGAGATCATACGTGAGTTGGTTTCCAAGGTGGCCAAGCAAGAAGAATATGTATTGGACGCTGGTGGTGCCGATCTCATAGCTCTTCTTGGCGACGGTTCATTCAGGGACGCTTTGGGTACTCTGGAAAAAGTCATGGCCGCTTCGGCGGACAAGAAGTTGACTCGCAAGGAAGTCGAAGCCATCACCGGCGCGCCCAAGGCTGAACTGGTTAATTCTTTTATCTCTGCTCTTATTGGCAAGAATTGTGACGCGGCCCTAAAAGTTCTGGGCGAAGCCGAAAAGGCCGGTATTACCATGGATGTTCTGACGACGCTTATTCTCGAGAAGATGAGACTGATCTTGCTTTGTCAGCATTCACCTTCATCGATGTCCGACATGACCAAGCGGCTTTCAGCAGACGATCTGATTTTTGTCAAAGAACAATCCGGACTGAAGCTTCTTACACCCAAGATGCTGGTGGCCATCATCGAAGCGGCCGAGGCTTTGCCAAGGGCCCAGATCGCAACCCTGCCTCTGGAGTTGGCGGTCGTCGAGGTTTGTGAAGGGAAGTAAAGTGTTGTAATGTTGTCTGGTGTTCGTAATTATTGGGGGGTCGTATAATGGTAGTACAGCGGCCTTTGAAGCCGTGAATGAAGGTCCGATTCCTTCCCCCCCAGCAAAGTTTTAATTTCACCTGTTTTAGGTGCTTTCGCCATGATGTCATAAGGACTTCTGTAGCTCACCTGAGCGATATTTCCATCTTTCATCGAAAGGTTCCAAAGTATCTTTGAAGCAATGATACGCTTTTCGTCATCGTTTCCATCTACAAAACTTTTCATGGCTCTGTTTCCAAGCAGAAATGCTTCTCTGGTCGGTTCCAAAGTTAAAATATCGTTTTTGGTTTTAGCCTCACTCATCTGTTTTTCAGCGCAGATCTTTTCGTTGTGTATTTCGAGGACTTTAGCATCGTAGATTTCCTTTGAAATTTGTCCATCGAGAAATGTATCGAGCAGACGTGCTTCTTTTGTCTTAAGCGATTCTAGGCGGTTCAGACATGAAGTTACGATCGATTCCACATAGCTGTTATCGAGGAGCTGGCGTTCTTTGGCGGCGTTGAACATGATGTCAATAATTTCCTCGTCATATCGAAGCTGATCAAGCACCGGAGCGATTAATTGATACATCGTAGTTTCTCGCATGTATTTCAAATGGGCTTCGCAATGACCTTTTCCATTTGTGCAGTAATAGTAATGATGACCTTTCTTGATTGAAGCTGTATAGGCACAGTCACAGCTTTCACATTTAATGAATCCTCGAAGTGGAAAGAATTTCTTTTGAAGTCGTGGGCGGTTTCGGTTATGCAAAACATTTTGGGCGTCATCGAATAATTGCTTTGAGATTAAGGGTTGATGTTTACCTGGGTAGTATTTGCCTTCACGGAGCATTAGGCCGCAGTAGAATGGCTGGCTGATGAATCGATGAATATGTCCGCGATATACTTTCTTGCCAGATGATGTGCGCAGACCTTCTTCGTATAAGATTTTCGCAATCTCATTGAAACCATAGCGACCGGTGGCGTAGAGTTGAAAAGCACGGACGACATACTTTGAGCGAATAGGATCAATGGTTATCGTCTTCGTGGGTTTGTCATTCAAATATCCAAATGGTGCATGATTAGGCCACTCACCGCGAGATAATTTCTCACGATTACCACGCTTCACATTGACGCTTAGATCACGGCTGTATTGGTTAGCCATACCGAATTGCATAGCGAGGATGAATGAAGTCTCGTTAGGTAAATGGACAGCCTCGTAGGTGCGTATTTCCTTGATAATGCCTTTTTGAAGCATGTCCATGATGAGACCGCCGTCGAGGAAATTACGAGCCAAGCGGTCCAGCTTCCAACAAAGGATTGCGTCAGCTTTACCTGCATTGATCATTTGGATAACTTCATTGAATATAGGACGACCAGCTTCTTTGGCTGTTCGGCTTTCTTTGAGTACCTTCACGATTTTCAAGTTCAGCTTTTCAGCGATAGCCAAAAGCTCTTTCTCCTGCGAATCAAGGGAAAGGACTTGGCGATCTTCGGTATCAGTGGATTTGCGGCAGTAGAGAATGTATTTCATGTGATTTTGAGATTAAGATTGATAATGAGAATAATTATTAGAATATAATTGTGATAATTGTATTCCTAAAAAATAATCAGTCAAGATTGTAGACGCGATAATGCGCTTTTCCGAGCCAATGAGTGTCATACGTTTTGTCTACGGTGGGCTCTCCAGTTGCCCCAAGTTCTTGGGCGATCACATCGAGAGTAAAACTATTCATGCCACCGACAATTTGCGGACGTAATAGATTGCGAGAGCATGTATATGCCTTCTGATTTTTTAGACGATAATCGATAAATGACTTGGCCATGTATTTTGCGAGATACGATGAGAGCTTTTCATTGCCATCGGTCATTTTGACGTAGACGAATCCGTGCCCCCACATCCCTGCAACCAGTCTGGTATATCTCTCTGTTTCAACCGTGGTTTCGGGTAGCCCCCAGAACAGAGCGTGGAAATGAACGGCTCCACGGCGCTGAAATTCTGGTACTGCGATGTACCGGAAAAGTGGTCCGTATTTATAGCGGAGAGCTTGGACAAAAGCCGTGAAATCCGCGTATCCTTGTTTGATGTCAGTTTGGTTCTCTTTGTATGTACAAGTAACGAGTATAGGTAATTCAGATCCTCCAAGGTTAGATAGGATAAGCCGTCTAAAAGCCATAGATGCGCGGGACGCGTTATCTTTGCGCTTTCCTTCGAAGTCTTGGGGTGATAGTGGATTGCTTCCACCAGAAGCCACACTCGACAGACCATTTCTGCCTTTATGACCCCTGCGTTGTCCTTCACGAATTTCGATAGATCGTTCATATGAATATATTTCTAATGTGTTACCTGATTTGATAAATTTGTTGTAGCCCATGTCATATCTGATTATGTTAGTTAACTAGCAAGTCATACGCGTCCCGTCCGCCGCGCTAAAGCGTTGGCTGGACGGGACGCTTCCTCTCATTAACCTCTGCACAGGTTAGAAACAATTCTGCAAAAGAGTTAAGATACTCTTGAGCTTCATCAACGGATATGTCCTTACCGTACTTCTTGTGGAAATACTGTATGACACGATCTGTTAAAAGCTGGCTGAATGGTTTCATGCCAACATTGTCCCAAATGGCTTTACGCGCTTTTGAGATGAGTGGTAAAAAAGCCAGTAGATTAGGGCTTTCAGTTGTTGAACTTTCAAAATAAATGATAAATAAAGGAGATAAAATACCAGCACAGCCATTGTTTTCTAAGGGTTGTCTGACATATAAAGATTCTGGGCATACACTGGTTAAAAACGGCGAATATTACCGATGCTCCTTGAAAGCAAATGGATTTTGTCGTGAGGAATCCGAGCAGTTGATAAGCGTCAAGAATTTCAATGAAAGGTTTGAACGACTGATCGACAGGTTTACCTTGCCGGAAGGTGAAGGGTTGAAGATGTTTAATAAGCTGATGGCGACTTTCCTCGAATATGGCCTCAAGATTGGCACGCAAAATAGTTACTGCGAGGAGATGTTTCAATCCCACGGTAATTCAATGATTGATGACATTGGGCATGGCAAAAGAATATTGAAAAGCGATATTATTTCATTCAGAAAATTCTACATGGATTGGTTAAAACAGGTCTACGGAGAATCACTATTGACCTTGATGCTAGATGTCGTGTTCGTGCTATCCAAAACTGACGAAGAAGTTGGTGCGATGGAATCGTTTATCAAAACCTCATTGAAGATCACGAAAAAGAGAGAGCGACGAAGTTTTGCTATGCAGTTAAAGAAGATCTACATATCTGATGACGGCAATATTGAAAATGTCGAATTCGAAGGCTGGGGATGGTATGTGATCCAATACTTGAAACGAAATGTTCACTGGTATTTGAATGATTTTCCGTCTAGCTTTATAAAAAACACTATTCAATTTGGTTCGGCGACTTTCTTTGAAGCACTGGACGAATTCAAGGAGAATGGTTTCCGAGATGCTTACAGCTATGGAGCTTACGGATCGGCGTATGCCGAGAAGAAAATGGAAAATAAAATATTCGGTGGCTTTGAAAAGTTAGAACCTAAAGAACAGATTGCATATTTGAAAAGTCTAAATGGAATTACACCGCAAATGGTTTATTCTTACTTTGCCTCAGTATTCAGATTGTAGTGGCGCCACCCGCTCCACAATCTTTTCCGGCTAGGTGATACATGGTCGCGGAATGACCTTATAGGCTAAAGAATATGGACGAAGCAGTCGATGTTCACTTCCTCTACGAGAGTACAGTAGCCCGCCTTACGCATAACCGTACTGCTAGTATGAGAGAATCTCTTTAGATCTTCTTGTACTAGAATGTAGTGGCGGGAGCCGGCAAACCTACGTACTGCATGTCGTTCCAAATCTTTTGGAAAAAGACCTTAGCGGAGATTGAACCGACTCCCTCCTCTGCACG
>CAIMKX010000022.1 GCA_903842025.1 uncultured bacterium
CGTGCAGAGGAGGGAGTCGGTTCAATCTCCGCTAAGGTCTTTTTCCAAAAGATTTGGAACGACATGCAGTACGTAGGTTTGCCGGCTCCCGCCACTACATTCTAGTACAAGAAGATCTAAAGAGATTCTCTCATACTAGCAATACGGACGGGAGCGTAAAGCTCGCTACAATACTCTGTGGAAGCGGACATGCTCGCGCTTCCATTGGTTATTCGTAGCCACGGACAATATCCGCGACCGTGTACGGCTTGGCGCGCCACAGAATTATTGTCACTATTTCTTACCTAAACTCTTCTCAACAATTTTCTTATACTCTTCAAAACTTTCCATGCCGTATTCCGCACGTCTTTCTTCCAGATCTTCTGGTTTCTCAATATCAATATATTTTAGTACACCATCTTTGTCGATATTGTACTGTGTTCCATACAGTTGAGGTAACTTTTGAATGACTCTAGTTTTGTCTATCATGTAAGCAATATCTCTCTTTTGTATTGAAGTAGGATCTGCATTTTGCAAATTCCTAATTGATTCATTTAGAAAATCGACGTCCCCGGAATGTAACACGACTAGCACAGCCGCCTTATACGATTTCTGTGAGGTTATGATAATTGTCGGAAATCCAATTTCAGAAATAATCTTTTTGACAATACCGACATTCATTCTATTTATTTCCGTAAGATCGGATGCTGTAATTTTTCCAGCCCTAAAATCTTTTATGGCCTGCTGATCAGTCTCCATTATTGTCTCTAGAGTAAGAGTATATTTTTTAATCAAAGCTTTATCCATGGCAATACTATACTATATCGAAAAGAAAAAAGGCACTCTCCGAAAAGAGTGCCCCGGTGTCGTGCCCGATGTTCAGTTGGTATCGCTGTCGCCGGAGCCTTGGATAAACGTATCGTTTTCGCAAGCGCATCCCTGCTGGGGCGGATCCATGACTTTGACTGGGCAAGGCTCGGCGTTGAGAAACGTGATTGGCGTTTCGTCTAGCCGTTGAGTTTTTGTGTTCATACTTTGTCCTTATTCTGGCTAGAACCCTAGCCTTTTGTTCATTTGCATCCTACTATACTTTCAGCAAGAAAGCAAATCCGCGAGAGCCAGTGATATTGGATGGCCGACCAGTTGCTCAGACGGCATCCACTGTCCTTGCGGGTTAATCTCAAAAAACGAGTAACCGTCTTTCTTTGAAAAACCCATGTCGATACAACCAAACTTAAGCCCGAGAGAACTAACCAGTTGAACGCACCAACTCTCAAGATCTTTCGGCAGATTATGCATGACATACTTTCTCTTCACGTCATGATGTCTCCAATCGAGATTCGCGCCTTCCGCGTTATCCTCGATAATGATTTCTGAAGCGAATACGCGATCGCCAACCACGGTAACACGGATATCCGAATCCTTAATTACCGCCTCCTGCAAGATAAATGGGCAGTTGGAAACCTGCTCAATATGTTCCAGCAAGAGTTTGGTATCGATAATCTTCGTGTAGATCGCTTTGTTTTTCCGTGATTTATCATCCGGGTCATGAGTCAATCGGACATAGCTGCTTCCGACTGCTTTCATGATGAGAGAAATACCGGAATGTCTTGCCACAAAAGCTTTGACCTTTTCAGGTTCGTTGCTGATGCAGGTTTCCGGCACTTTGAACCCGATCTGTTTTGCCAAGGCGAGTTGAAGTGGTTTGCGGTTAGCAACCCTAGTTGCTTCAGGCTCCGAGACCCACAATACATTCTTGAGAAATGCGAGCAAGCAGCTTAAGGCTATCTCGCTCTCATTTTGAATGTATTTTCTAAGGAGTGAGCTTCGAGTGTTTTTTACAGGGCCTTGCGGTCGCCGCCACCAAATGCTCTTTATGGAATCTTCGTCAAACTGAAAGCCATCTGGCGAG
>CAIMKX010000023.1 GCA_903842025.1 uncultured bacterium
GTCGGTTTCTTTGACCGGAGCAAGCACTGCGACTGACTGGGTATTGGCAAATTCAGAGAAACTGAAGACTTTAACTTTATTGTTTGGCGAGCTATGGCAGGCAATGGAATCAAAACAGATTATAAATTCAAGAGTCGGGATTCGACTGCAGTTTTCCAGAAACTGACCCAGAAATTTCTCGGAGCAAAACACCCCTCTGATCTCGGAATCATTCCCCAGAATAACTATCTCGTCAAAATTGAGCTGCTGGTCAAGAGGGACCGCGACCGCTCCCATGTTTACCACCGAAAAGTAACTGATTCCCCATTCCGGACGGTTCTCGGAAATCACCGCTACCCGATCCCCATGGCTGATACCGTTCTTAATCAGGTGTGCGGCAAGGTTTGCCGTCATACGTCCGACCTGTTCAAAGGTATAGGTTTGATAAACGCCATCCCGTTTGATTTGAAAAGCTACGTGAGGTGAATAATTATGGACGGTTTCCTTTAGTAAACCAGACAAAGTTTGCAAGGTTATCCTCCGATCAATAATCGATGCATCAAGAACCGTCCGACAAACGAATCAACGATCAGCATAGCCACCAGCGCACAAATTGTAACCAGAGTAAGGTAGCTGGCAACTTTATCTTTGGGAGTTTCCATTAGGGTTGTCAGGGCGCTGTATCCCATATACACGCTGTACCAACGGACAATCGCCAAAAATGACAGCGGCGGATATATAAAGAAAATCGAACTGACCCAGAACGGCGTGGCGCAATAAACGGCCACCTTCATCGCCTGAATCGGATTGGCTTTGGCTTCAAAATAATGAGCAAAATAGTTAATTGCCAAGCCGACCACATAAACCGCCAGAAGACCAAAGCCGAAGCAGAGGACGGCGGCGATCAGGCCATCAACCATTGGCACTTTTTCCGCCCCCATCAGCGGGATTTCGTCGCCGATGATTGAGGAGCCGATAAAAATTGAAATGGCGGGAATGACCGCCAGAAAAACGGCATATTTTTTGAAAAGGTCTTCAATGGTGGTATTTTCGGACTTTATTGCCTGCCACTGGGCGGCCGGATTAAGAATCAGGGCTCTCACGCGTTCGTGGACGGACTTAATTTTGTTAACCATGGGTGAAATTTTATCATAATGAACTAATAAATCCATTGATAATTCCGATTAATCCCCATTAACTTGCCGGAAATCTAGTTGAGTCCGGCTCATAAGGCAGGGTATAATCCCTCCAGCAATGAACCAATTTTCCAACCTGCCGCTCGACCCGACCAAAGAACAAACTTGGTCATCTCTAAGCCGTTTCCCCTCGTCCTCTCGTCAGGAATGGCTCGTCAATAACCTGAAGATTCTCATTCATACCCTTGAAGGCCTGACCTTTGACGAAAATTGTCTGGTCCATGACGCAACGCACAATCCATGGCATGCGATCGGCTTCGTTCTACTCAACGACACCCTCTATAAAGAAGCGGAAGTACTATATGAAGCCATGTTGAGGAAAGCACGGGCCTCGCACGCCAACTTTGGTATTCCGGCGTATTATTTGGGAATCTCCAAGTTTCTTCAGGGCCGTCATCGCGACGCCTATGCTGA
>CAIMKX010000024.1 GCA_903842025.1 uncultured bacterium
ATGGTAGGACACATCCCTCTGGAGGATGTTATCTTGGTTCGAGTCCAAGTCCCGCAGCAATTTCGCAGAAAGCACAGAATCGCCCGAAATCGCATCGGCGCAAACCACATGTGGAGGGCGGGGCGGCATTCCTCCCCAGACCCCTCCTGCCGCGCCGTCCGAACCCAGCGCCGAGCGCAGCGACGGCGCAATGAGCGCATCACCCTTCCGGATTCGCGGCGAAAAAAGTTCGAACATTGATCGAAAACGTCAGCATTTGAGAAATAGTAGGGTTTTTGGGTATGTTTGAGACTAACTCATAAGGACTTTTGAAGCTGTACTTAGCCACAGTTTTGTTTGTGATGATTGCGTTCGAAAGTAATTTTTCCAATGTTCTGCGTTTTATTTCATCCGTAGCTTGTAGATAGGAATCGGCGGCTTTGTTGCAATCCAGAAATACATTTTTGATCCGTTCGATAGTAACTTCGGGTACTGATCCGTTTTCAATTTCTTTGATCTGCTTTTCGAGCTCGACGCGACGGTTGGTGATCTCTCGCATTTTTTCTTCATATAAGTCTTTACGGAGGACTTGTGAGGTATAGCTGTCAGTAAGCATGGATTCTTTTGCAGGAAGTCCGGACAGTTCGTTCTTCAAGTTGGATGTAGAAGTCGCCGTATAGGCCAATTTTGACTGATTCTGGGCTTTGTAGGCCTCGAATGAGAGCTCAATAAGTTCAGGTTCGATTTTCAATTCCTGGAAGATATTGGAAAGCATATTGTCGATGAATTCGGAACGCATAAAATTCTTCTTTTGGTCGCAGATGCCTTTACCGTTGGTGCAATGATAGTAAGAAAAGCCTTTTTGCGTTTCGGCCGTTATGATACAGCCACATGTGCCGCAAATGAGAAAGCCACGAGCTGAATAGAAATGAGTTCTTTTACGAGAATGGAGACGGCCATGAAGGATATCCTGTGCCATATCGAATACATCACGAGAAATTAACGCTGGGTGTTTACCCTCGTATACTTTACCGTCTCGTTCCATGAGTCCTAGGTAAAATTTGCTGTTAAGAATTCGGTGAATCTGATTTTGGAATACTTTGTAACCGGAAGCTGTTCGTAAGCCTTCTATGTGAAGAATTTCAGCGATCTCTTTCAAACTATGCGAGCCGGTGATGTATAGCTCATAGACGCGCTTCACATATGGTCCGCGCTTGGGATCGATGATAACTTTTTTCGTAGCTTTGTCGTTCAGGTAGCCAAATGGCGCATGGTTAGGCCATTCACCGCGTTCTAGTTTGGCTCGGTTTCCTCGCTTCACATTGGTACTCAAATCACGGATGTATTGGCTAGCCATAGCTTGCTCAATGCTCATAAGGAGAACATTGTCAGATGGCAGGAAATTCTTCTCAAATGTCCTAATGCACTGGATTTTGCCGTTTTGTAAGAGCCATTGAATTTGTCCGCCATCAACCGGATTGCGAGTAAGGCGATCAATTTTCCAACAGAGAATAGCATCAGCCTTGCCGGCGGTGATTGAGGTAATCATTTGATTGAATATTGGCCTGCCGGGCTCCTTTGCAGAGCGGCTTTCGCGGAGAGTTTCAACTACAGGCAAGTTCAAAGTCTCGGCCAGCCTTTTCAGCTCAGCTTCCTGCGAATCAAGTGAGAGTACCTGCTTGTCTTCGGTGTCAGTGGATTTTCGGCAGTAAATAATATATTTCATGGCGTAAGTTTACTCTCAATATTTTCGCAAGACAAATTTTCCGGTGGATTTTCTGTGGAGAGTCTGTAGATTCTGTGACGAGCTTTACCTAACCAACGCGTATCGTACGAATTATCGATCTCTGGAACGGTTACATTGAATTCTTCGAGGAGAACGCTCATGCCGAAATTGGATATGCCACCTTGAATTTGAGGGCGAAGGAGATTTCTAGAGCAGACATATGCCTTCTGATTCATTAACCTGCGATCTATGAATGATTTGGCCATATACTTAGTTAGATACGATGACAGTTTTTCATTTCCGTCAGTCATTTTGAGGTAAATAAATCCATGTTTCCAGAGTCCCGCAACCAATCGGGTAGATCGCTCTTCTTCAAAGACACTTTTGGGTAATCCCCAGATGAGAGCGTGGAAATGAACAGCTCCACGTTTTTGAAATTCGGGGACTGCGATGTACCGCCATTCCTTTCCAAATCTATGACGGAGAGCCTGGATGAAAGCGCCGAAATCTCGGTAGCCGACGCGTAAGTCTTCTTGGTTGTCCCTGTACGTCGCAGTAAGGAGTAGAGGATATTCAGTTCCGGTGAGGTTAGCGAGGACGAGTTGTCTGAAAACCATCGAAGCGCGATTTGCATTGTCTTTGCGCTTGCCCTCGAATTCCGCGGATCGTTGGAGAGCGCCAGCATCATCTGTAGCACCAGGAATTCTAGCGTGGCGTGTATTCTTTCTTCGTGCACCTTCAAGTATTGGGAGAGGTCGTTCATATGTGAATGTTTCGATTATGTTTCCGTATCTAATAAATTTGTTGTAGCCCATTGTTTTGTATTGTCCTAGGTTAGGTCTCTAGCAAGTCATCAAGCACCCGCCGGCGGACCGTCCCGAGCTAAAGCTACGGGTGCGGTTCCGCCGGCCAGCTCGATGAATGATTCGTATAATCCAGCCAAGCTGTTAAGGTATGTGACAGCCGTTTCAGGCGAAATATCTCGACCGGATATTCTCCCGAAGTATTTTTGAGCGCGTGCTATGAGTTCTGGATTGTAGCTCATAGTGCTATGCTAGAGGGTGAGTTTCGCGGAATTGCTTTTGAGATTTTGAGAATGGCTCAACGAAAGGATTTCATCCGTGGATTTTTCATCAAAATGGAGGAGAAAAAGACAATTAACGAAATAAAGATCGAACCGATATCTTTTTTCAAGAAAGACACCTTGGTGTATTCAAAATCCGGACATGAATTGGAAGAATCCGACAGGCATTACAGGTGTAAAGAACATTGTAAAACTGAAAGCGGTGAGAAACAGATTAGGAAGGAACGCCTGCAAAGTAATTTCAATTACTACGTCCAGAAATTAAGATTGGAACCAGAAAAAGCGGAGAGAGTCAGCAATGATTTGATGAGGAAGTATTTGATTAGTTTGCTTATGGAAAGTGACGACGGCATAATCGGGAAGCAGGAAGTATTGGATACGACGATCAGAGTAATGGATGAAGATTTGAAGAATATAAAGTCCGTCAAAGCCGAGGATGAATACTATGAGACTGGTCAATTCAAAGGTGGGGGACGACTTAAAAAAGAGGACATCGAAACTTTTGAAGATACATTTGTGACCAAGCAAAAAGAGATACTGCCACAGCAATTGTTTGCGGTGCTTTTGAGCTACTTGAAAACTCTTTCTGATCCGAGATATGCCAGACATCTTGGCCGAGGTCTTGCATTGATATCGAAGAAGATCTATATCTCAAACGAAGGTAAGATTGAAAAAATCGAATTCGAACGCTGGGGCTGGTATGTCCTGAATTACATTAACAAGAGGTTTCCGGATTATCTCAACAGTCTGAAACAGAAAGGAGTAGTGATCACAAATGGATACGACGAAATTATTGAAATCGATATCAATGAAGCGGTACATTCCTTCAAAGGGTCAAATTTTCTTGAAGCAACGAATTGGCTTGATGTCGATTCGTTGTCAACGCTGTTTGAGATACTAAGAAACGTGATCAAATCCATGACGGGAGGTCCGGAAGACATCCAGAAAGCCACATTGCAGATGTTGGATTTTATGAATACGAATCCACTTGCTCAATTTGCTTCGCAGATGTTACCGGCTGTAGGAAAAATCAAATTAAAGAAAAAGTAAGTGGCGCCTCCCGCCCCAACAGCTCTTTCAATCGCAGGAAAGTCATGCGCGGACGCTTGCACAAGAGCACGTGGCAGGAGAGAGTACGGGCGCGTACACCTCCGCCCTAATAACCTATGTGGCGCGCCCTACGCTCCTGTTCGCATGGCTCCGCTTACCCGACAGTCTGTAACGCACAGACAGTCGGCCGCTCTCGCCATGCCAACAGTCGCTAGGCGCGAATAGATTCCGTGGTGACGGGCGGAGGTCAACGCGCCCTTATCTACCAAGCGTCTCGCGCATCACTTTCCGAAAGAGCTGTAGAGGCGGTCGGCGAAGAATATCGCTGATTCGCAAAAATATCATAAAAATTGTAAGATAGGGCAATGAAATCAACAGTACTAAGGGCTAAAACAGAGATAGATTATTTATCCAAGAAAACGGAAGATGTCTTGGATTTCCCACAACATTTTTTGAATCAGATTATTTGTGGTGATACCCTTGATATAATGAAGCAAATTCCTGATAAGTCAGTTGATTTGATCGTTACATCGCCACCATATAATCTTAAGAATTCAACTGGCAACGGTATGAAAAATGGTAATGGAGGAAAATGGGCTAATGCTGCACTCCAAAATGGATATACACATCACAATGACTGTATGCCGCATGAAGAATACGTAAAATGGCAGAGGAATTGTTTAACCGAGATGATGAGAGTTATTCCTGAAAATGGGGCGATCTTTTATAATCATAAATGGCGTGTACAAGCCGGCTTATTGCAAGATCGTGAAGATATTGTGAGTGGTTTTCCGGTCAGGCAAATAATAATTTGGAGACGAAAGGGCGGTTTCAATTTTAACCCAGGTTATTTTGTTCCTACTTACGAGGTGATCTATCTTATAGCAAAATCAGAATTCAAACTTGTGCCTAAAGCAAACGGCCACGGTGATGTTTGGGAATTTACACAAGAAATGAACAATGATCATCCTGCGGCGTTTCCAGTTGACTTGATCGATCGCATAATTTCTTCGACGAATGCAAAGAATATTTTGGATCCATTTATGGGATCTGGCACGACTGCTATATCAGCGATTAATTTTGCGCGAGATTATATAGGGATTGAAATATCTCCAGAATATTGCAAAATGGCGGAAGAAAGAATTACCAGACATAAAGCTCAAGCTAAACTATTATAATAATATGCCGAAAGAACCCATTATTTACACGAAAGAGAGACTGATAGATAAGCTCAAGGAAATTGTAGCAAGTGGGTGGATCAGAAATGCGCGACATGGAAATGTCGGCGGTATCGGCAATACGCTGGAGGACTTACTAGGTATTAAGGAAAACAATTTACCGATACCAAATGCTGCTGAATGGGAGTTGAAAGCTCAAAGGATTGACTCTTCCTCCTTAACGACTCTATTTCATATGGAACCATCACCACGGGCAATCGGCTTTGTCCCACAAGTGCTTTTACCGAAATATGGTTGGAAGCATGAAGAAGCCGGAGGAGTTTATTCAAAAGACGAGATGAGTTTTCGACAAACGATCCATGGCAATTCTCGTAGTGATCGGGGATTCAAAGTTGTGATTGATCGTATTGAGCGTAGGGTGACAATTTCTTTTGACTCGAAAAGTGTTGATCCGAGACATAAAACATGGCTCACATCTGTGAAAAAACGAGCCGGACTGAAAGAGCTTGATCCTCAACCATATTGGGGTTTTGATGATTTGGAACATAAAGCCGGTACGAAATTACTCAATAGTTTTTATGTTCAAGCAGAAGTTAAATTTGAGCGTGACACGGAATACTACAAATATACAAAAATAATGATGTTGCAAAAATTCAAATTCGAGGGCTTTTTGAAAGCACTTGATGAAGGTAAAATTCTAGTAGATTTTGATGCACGGACCGGACATAATCATGGAACAAAATTCAGAATGCGACAGGACAGCTTACCGATGCTTTATGAAAAGGTGACTGTTATTGTATAAATGTATGGAGACAAATTTCTATCAACAATTATCAGATAAAAGAGTATCCGAAAATAGACCTATTTCAGATAAATTGAAGGATTGCATTTTTAGTACTCTAGATGAGTTATCTAAAAAAGATACTAGTATTCATAGTCCAGGGATGCTATTAGGAAAAGTTCAAAGCGGTAAGACAAGTGCGTATTTAGGAATCATAGCCCTATCTTTTGATAAAGGTTATGACATTGTCATAATTTTACAAAAAGGTACGAAAGCGTTGTCGGAGCAGACCATTCAAAGAGTGAGGAAAGATTATAGTAAATTTATTGAAGATGATCAGATGAAGGTTTTTGACATTATGCATTTCCCGACCAACTTAACAAAGTGGGTTTTGAATCAAAAGATGGTGATTGTTGCAAAAAAGCAGAAGGATAATCTGCAAAGAGTTATGACTGTATTATCAAATACCTACCCTGATTTGAAAGATAAAAAGATATTGATAATAGATGATGAGGCGGATTTCGCAAGTATATGTTTTAGAAAAAATTCGGAAGAAGACAAGATTGAGCAGGGTAGGATTTCATCCCAAATTGATGAAATACGAAGAAATGTTGCAGAGTCTGATTATTTACAAGTAACGGCTACGCCATATTCACTATATCTACAACCAGATGAAACGGAAAGTACTGATGGACTTTTTCTCCCTAAAAGACCTTTATTTACTGTTACAGTTCCGGAGTTTCCAGGATATATTGGCGGAGATTATTATTTTCTAAAAAGTGATGAGGAAGATTCAGTTGCACATTTTATTTTTAATGAAATATCTGCAGATGAGCGAAACGCGTTAAAGAAAGAGGACGGGCGAATCTTTAGAATCGAAGAGGCACTATATTCCCCAAAAATCAGAATGATCAGAAATGCTATTGTTAATTTTATAGTCGGTTCATGTATAAGGAGAATTCAGCAAGGAAAGAAGAATGAACAACAAAAGAAGTACAGCTTTGTTATTCATACAGAACAAACTAGGTCGTCACATGACTGGCAGGTCAAAATCATAGATAAGATTAGGTCCGAACTGGTTCGTATTTTAAACAACGATTTAGTTCTCCTAAATAGTTTAATTGAGGGATCATATAATGATCTGGTGAAATCAATAAAATTGCGAGTAAATCTGATTTTGCCTGATCTAACTGAAGTAGTTGATGAGGTTAAAAAATCACTAAACGATGGTTATCTGGCTATTACAAAAGTGAACTCGGATAAAGAACTATACGAGATATTAGATGCTAAAACGGGACAACTTCATTTACTTAATCCACTGAATATATTTGTCGGAGGTCAAATACTTGATCGTGGGATAACAGTCGATAATCTTATCGGTTTTTATTATGGTCGAAATCCAAAGAAACCTCAACAAGATACAGTCTTACAACATTCGAGAATGTATGGAGCTAGATCTGAAGATGATCTATCTATAACCCGTTTTTATACAACCCTCGAAATTTACCAGACGATGAAGAAAATTAATGAATTTGATAATGAGTTAAGAAGAGTCCTAGAGAATAAAAATTTTGAACAGCAGGGGATATATTTTATACGAAAGGATGATCAGAATAGGTTGCTTCCGTGTTCTCCGAACAAGATCCTATTATCGAATATAACAACTCTAAGACCGTTTAAACGATTGCTCCCGATAGGTTTTCAGACAGATTCAAAAACAAGACTAAAAACACACGTTGAAGAAATAGATGCAATTATCTCTGATCTTCAAAAGGACGATAGGCCATTTATGGTAGATTTGGGTGATGCGAAAAAAATCATAGAGTTAATTATTGCCACATTAAAGTTTGAAGAAGGATATGAGTGGGATGTTAAGGCATTCTTGGGAAGTATGGAATATCTATCTATAAACACTGCGAAAGCAGATCAACGTGGGAAAGTTTTACTACTAGTTAGAAAGGACAGGAATCTATCCAGAATAAAGGACGATGGAGGGTTTTCTGATGCTCCTGATACTCCTAAGACAGAAGGAGTAATTGCTAAAGAAAATGCTACTGATATTCCGATGCTAATGTTGTTTAGACAAAATGGTGCAGAAGATAAAGGTTGGAAAGGATCGCCGTTTTGGTGGCCGGTTCTTTATACACCACGAAACATTAAGACGGTTATATTTGCGAGCGAAATTATTGAATAATATTAAAGAAACATAGATGAACGAAATTATATGTCCAAATTGTAAAAAAGCATTCAAGGTCGACGAGGCTGGATTTGCTGATATTCTAAAGCAGGTTCGCGATCATGAGTTTGAAAAAGAGCTGCACCAGCATGAGGAAATACTCAAAAAAGATAAAGATAGTGCTGTTAAACTTGCTGAGGCAAATATTACGAATGTATTGCAGAAAGACCTTGCAAAGAAGGATGCTGAGCTGGCTGAAATAAAATCAAAAATCAATAATGTAGAGTTAGAGAAAAAACTTGCTGTCACTGAGGCGGTCAATGAGATTGAGAAGGAGCGTGACCAACTGGCTGGCGAGCTAAAAAGCAAAGACACTGAGAGACAACTTCTTGAGACATCGTTAAAAGAAAAATATGTTACCGAGCTCAAGACAAAGGATGATATCATCAAGATGAAAGATGAGGAGATTGCTCTGCGTAAGGACATGAAAGTTAAGCTCTCAACAAAGATGGTAGGTGAAACGCTCGAACAGCACTGCGAGACTGAGTTTAACAAGCTTCGCGCAACTGGATTTCAAAATGCGTATTTTGAAAAAGACAATGACGCAAAAACTGGCAGTAAGGGTGATTATATCTATTACGAAAAAGATGAGGCTGGCAACGAAATTATCTCCATTATGTTTGAGATGAAGAACGAATCAGATACTACTGCTACCAAAAAGAAAAATGAGGATTTCCTTAAAGAACTCGACAAAGACAGAGTGGAGAAGAAATGTGAATATGCAATCTTAGTTTCACTACTTGAGCCAGAGAGTGAGTTCTACAATACTGGTATTGTCGACATGTCGCATCGTCACAATAAAATGTATGTAATCCGTCCGCAATTCTTTATACAAATGATTACATTACTTCGTAATGCCTCAATGAAATCCTTAGAGTACAAAGCAGAACTCGCAATCATAAAAAATCAGAACATTGACGTTACTAATTTTGAGAACCAACTAAATGACTTCCGCGATAGTTTTGGTCGTAATTACCGTCTTGCATCTGAAAAGTTCAAAAGTGCAATAGATGGCATTGATAAGTCTATTTTACAACTTCAAAAAACCAAAGAGGCACTAATTTCATCAGAAAATAACTTAAGTCTAGCTAACGACAAAGCAGAAGATTTGTCTATCAAAAGACTAACGCGTGGCAACCCAACAATGAAAACAAAATTTGCAGAGCTAGAGTCTAAAAAACTTGGATCGCCCAAAAAAGCGAAATAAGGAGTCGTCTATTTATCTATGACAAAAATTGATTGGTCAGAATACTATAAGGGAACAGCAGGAAATCCGCCGAATCCGGTGCTTATAAAAGCTCTTACCTATGTACAAAATAGAGATAAGGCAATTGATCTTGGCGCCGGGGCACTTAATGAGACGCGGTATTTGCTTGAGCAGGGCTTCGATGTGACCGCCATTGATCAAAGTCCTCTCGTTGAACAAGAAGCTAGACGTATAGAATCTCCAAAGCTTCATGCCGTTACGGCTTCATTTGAAAATTTTGATTTTCCTAAAGAAACATATGATCTCGCGGTGGCAATATACGCTTTGCCATTTATAGAGAATGGTTTTAGCGATGTATTTGCAATAATAAAATCATCTTTAAAAAATGGAGGTGTATTTTGCGGTCAATTTTTTGGTAATCGTGATCAAAGAAAAAACAATACTCACAGGACTTTTCATACAAAGGAGCAGGTGCTTGAACTTCTAAAAGGCCTTGAAGTGTTATCATTTGAAGAAGAAGAAAAATTAAAAGGAGATATGAATGCACATATATTTCATATCATAGCGCGCAAGAAATAGTTAGTAATATAAACTTATGAACAAGAATATTTCATTTAACAACATTCCAATCGGTCCATACACAGAGGAGATTTGGCGATCCCAATGGCCGGGTGTGACGAAACCTCGGGGAGTAGCTGAGGGGCGACTATCAATTGTAGATTTGGAAGGAGAGAATGTGCTTTGTGTAACCTGTCTGAAAGAGCAAACAGGGCCTGAGGTTGGTGGTACTTCATGGAGTGCGCGATTCGGTAAAACATATGAAGAAGCCACTGTCGAATACAAGGTCAGAATAGATAGTGATTTTGACTTCAAAAGGGGTGGAAAGTTGCCAGGTTTTTGTGGCGGATCAAGCCCTATGGGAGGCAGAAATACTGATGATGGATTTTCCGCTCGAGTGATGTGGAGAGATCTGGGCATGGTGACACAGTATGTTTATTACATAGAAAAGGATGAGTCGAAACAATTCGGTCAGGATTTTATCTGGACGAAAGCCGAGAATAAACAAATTCCAATTACTTCTGATATGTGGAAGAAATGGGACACCTTAAAAACACATCGCGATGATAGAATATACGTAACACCTGGTGTGTGGCATACGATCAAAACATACGTAAAAATGAATACACCCGATAAAGAGGACGGGAAATTAGTTTCTTGGTTTGATGGTGAAGAAGTTTGCAATCTGACATTACGATTTAGGAAAGATGCATCATTCGGTATTGATTCATTCAAATTCGCTGTGTTCTTTGGCGGAAATGATCCGACATGGGCACCGGATAAAGATGAGAGGATATATTTCAAAGATTTCAAGTTCTCCTAAATCCATGATCACAATCAACAGATCGGTGGCAATAATTAAACCTGATAAGCCTTTTATCAAATGGGCTAATTCTTTACCTGATGCAGCTAGAGAATACACAGATGAAGAGTTTCAAGAAGACTGCAATGCCATACTCATTCCTGAATACGACTCAGATAAGGAAGCTAGGAAATACATCAGTCAGATTTGGGAAGATTTGTTCGATGAGGAGCTTTGGAGTTGGTGGACAGATGAGACATTATGGCCGAAGGATAGAACAGAGCAAATGTTTTGGAAATGGTTCAAAATTGAGTTCCATTCGATGGTTGCTGATCCGTACGATCTCCCAATAGAGAAGGAGGATCTATAAAAAATTTGTATGACAAGCGTAAATCCTGATATTCCAGTTAGACATCGTGCCACCGCCATTATAAAAAATAATGACAAGTTCCTTCTTTTTCATCGTATAAAACCCGGACGTGATTACTTTATGTTTCCTGGTGGCGGTGTTGAAGAGGGTGAAACAGTTGAGAAAGCGTTAAAGAGAGAGGTTAAAGAAGAATTAAACGTTTCAGTTGGAAATTTTAAACAGCTTTTTGTCGTCGATAATATTTATGCACCAGCGTGGGCAACAATTCATCCTGGTCAAAAACAGATCTATCATTTCTTCTTGATTGAGAAATATACGGGCATTCCAGAGCTTAGTGGACCTGAGAAATCACAAGCGAATGATCAAAACGAATATATTATCGCATGGCTTAGCCTCGATGAAATAAGACGATTGGACAATGTTGTTCCAAAAGAGGGCGTCGAAATGTTTCTTAAGTTTAGTTTTAATAACGGCTTAAATCCGTTCGGATAACATCCCATCCGGCCAGCAATTTCGCAGAAAGCGCAGAATCGCCTGGAATAATGTCAATCGTTTTCATTTGCTGTCCTCTTTTCTGGTCTGGGTGTAGAATCAGTTCATGGAAAAAATGAACTCCCAAATCGTTATATACAAAGACAAAAACGGAAACATCAAGATCGATGTTCGTTTTGATGGCGACACTGTGTGGCTGACTCAAGATACCATCGCAACTCTATACGACAAGGGTCGTTCAACCGTGACCGAGCATATCCAGAATGTCTTTCAGGAAGGCGAGTTGGATGAAAAAGTGGTATGTCGGGAATTCCGACGAACCACAGCGCACGGTGCAATAAAGGGGAAAACTCAAGAAACTACCGTAAAATACTACAATCTAGACCTTATCATCGCTGTGGGATACAGGGTCAAATCTTCTCAAGGTACGGCCTTTCGTAGGTGGGCGACGGAACGGCTCTCGGAGTATGTTGTCAAAGGATTCGTGATAGATAGCGAAAGACTAAAAAATCCGGACCTACCATTCGATTATTTTGAAGAACTTGAGCAGACCATCGCGGATATTAGGAGCAGTGAAAAGAGATTCTATAGAAAGATCACCGACATTTATGCGACAAGCGTTGATTATGATCCAACCAATGACCAAAGTCTTTTGTTTTTCAAGACAGTGCAGAACAAAGTCCACTATGCGGTCACGGGTAATACCGCTGCGGAGATCGTAGTTGAAAGAATAGACAGTGGTAAGAAGAATCTGGGGTTGACCAATTTCCGAGGAACAAAACCGTCAAAGGAGGAAGTGGTAATTGCGAAAAATTATTACAATAAGGAGGAATTATTGCAGTTGAACGCACTTGTTGAACAATATCTAATATTTGCCACAGAACAAGCTCGTCGCAGAATACCCATGACCATGAAGGATTGGATAGAAAAGCTGCATGGATTTCTAACTATTAATGATAGAAATATCCTGAAAGATGCTGGTAAAATTTCTCATGAGCTGATGAAAGAGATTGCCGAGAAAAAGTTTGATGAGTATAAGCAGATAGAAGCACGACAAGATGTTGATTTTGATGAGGTGGCGTTGAAAGCGATTGAAGGTGTTAAAAGCAGAAAGTTATCTTCAAAGAGTATAAAGAAGGGTCTATAATCAGTGATCTTATGCAAGTCTACAACAACCCAAAATATTACGAAATAGCTTTTTCATTCCGCGACATAACGAAGGAGGTAGATTGGCGGGGAACCTCTTTTTCCTTAAAGGGTGGACGATTACGCTTATTACTGCACTATTTGCACTATCGTCAAAAGATCCAGCTTCAAATGAAGCTCTAGTAGCTTATCTCTTAGTGATTGTATTCTGGGTTTTGGATGCCTATTTTCTTTCTCAGGAAAGACAATTTCGTGCCCTATATGATGATGTCGCCCAACGTGATGAAATAAGTATAGATTTTTCTATGAAGACGGGAAAATATAGAAATATCGGTAAGAATAATCTTCCACATGCGATGTTTTCAGGAACGATTCTTTGGTTCTATGGATCATTATTTGCAATACTAATTATTATTAAAGCAACTAACTAATAAGATAATATGGCAAGGGCAACTTTTTTCAGTTTTCATTATTCTCTAGATTGTTGGAGAGCTTCTCAAATAAAAAATAGTTGGGTTACGCAAGATCGAAAATCCGCAGGTTTCTTCAATTCTGTAGAATGGGAGGAAGCGAAGAGAAAACAGGATTCTGAGATTGAGAGATGGATTGATAGACAACTCTTGGGGACATCGGTAACTGTTGTCTTGATTGGGTCTGACACTGCCGGCAGAAAATGGATAAATTATGAAATAACTAGTAGCTATAAAAAAGGGAATGGCTTGCTCGGAATATATGTTCATAATCAAAAGAATAGCAAGGGTCTTACAATTGGTAAGGGACGAAATCCATTTGATGATTGGTCTATAACGAGAAATGGACAAAAAGTATTCCTTTCAAGTTTATATCCTACGTATGATTGGGTATATGATAATGGTTACCAAAATATGGGTAATTGGATTGAAGAAGCAGCTAGAAGGGCTGGGAAATAAGCAAAAGTTTGGTTCCAACAGCGGATCTCATCCGGCCAGCAAAAAATATTATGAAAAAAATCGTAGCAATCGGAGGTGGTGAAATCGGAAGTCCAGGTTGTCCGGTGGAAACCATCAAAATCGATAAAGAAATTATCCGCCTTACTGGTAAGAAGAGACCGCGGGTGATTTTTATTCCTACGGCTAGCTCTGATTCGGATGGTTATTTTGAGACTACGCAAAAACATTTTGGAAAAAGATTGGGATGCAAAGTGGATGTGCTCCGAGTGATCAAAGAAAAGCTTTCTCACGCAGAGATCGAAAAAAAAGTAATGTCGTCCGATATCGTATATATAGGTGGTGGTAACACTTTGAAAATGATCTGAGCATGGAAAACGTGCGGTTTAGACGTCATATTAAAGAAGGCTTGGGATAGAGGTATAGTTCTTTCTGGTCTTAGCGCGGGGTTGATATGCTGGTTTCGTAATGGAACTTCGGATTCCAGGAGATTTAAGAATCCGGATGCCGATCTTATAAAGGTTAGCGGACTGGGATTTATTTCTGCTACACATTCTCCGCACTATGATGTTGAAAAAGATCGCCGTCCCGGATTGAAGAAGATAATGAAGAAGGCTTCAGGTGTTGCTATCGCCATAGATAATTGTTGCGCAATCGAATTCATAGATGATACATATCGCGTTATCGCCTCAAAACCTAATGCAAAGGCATATAAGGTGTATTGGATACTTGTTCATATCGAATAAGCCGACTTGGCCTTCCCAGTACAAAAAACAATCATGAAAACGATGATACATCAGTCGCAGGTGCTCGCTCGTACGGGTTCACTCGGACCCCTTAGCGAACAAATTATCCCGCTACTCTCTAAAAACTGAAACTCCAAAAAAGAGCCGAGAGACCATCCCAAATATTCGATGTCATCGGATTTTTGCCTATCGAGGCGACTGGTGAAGGGGAGGGGTTCGGACACGAAATAGTTGTAAATGGCAGATCCGATCCAATCCACCAGTTTGACAAAGGTCCTCCGGAGGTGATGGCGTAAGCCCTGACATAATAGCGTGTCCCGCAGGTAAGGCCGTTTATTGTCCCGGAAAATTGACCGATTGGCCAGTTTTGGCTGTATTGGGAGATGTTGGGATAGTCAAAAAAACTGCCGGTTCGCAAATAAAAACCTCTATCGACGATCGGGTAGCCTCCTCCACTTACAATGGTACCATTTAGGACTGCACTAGAGGATGTAATATTTGTCGGGGCATTGGTTGATACAGTCGGTGGTAAAACTGGAGTCGGGGTTGCTTGAGGTGTAACAATCGGATTGAATGCTGCGGTTGGTGTTGGTGTTACACGTGTTGTTTGAGTAGGAGTTGGTGTTGGGGTATTTGATATGGTTGGAGTTGGTGCGAGTGTTGTCGGTAAAGGCGTCGGGGCCGGTGTCTGAATTATGGTTGGTCTGGTAGTCGGGCTAGGTGTAGCGGTCGGAGTTGGTGTTGGTGTGACAGAATGGGTCGGAATAATTTTGATTATTGGATTGATTTGGACTGGACTGTATGTTGGTGTCAGGGTTGGTGTTTGGATTGGAATGAATTGACGAGGATTACTTGTTGGATTAGGTATAGTCGGATTTTTCGGGGTACTTTTGGGTGATGGATTTGTGGTTAACGCAGGAGCGGGTGTGGAAATATCAAGATGCATAGAAGGAATCGGTGTTGATAGGGATGTTGATATACTCAGAATTTCTGCAGCTTTGGAACGGATTTCTTTGTAGGTTTTTTCGGCTCCGGTAACAATATTGACCAAGAAACGTGGCAAGCCGGTCTTCAAAAGTTTGGTTTTTGTGGTTGAAGGAACAGCCGATGGTGACGGTTGAGGAGAGGGTGTTGTATTCAATCTAGGTTTTATCGGATTGGTTATATCACCATTTTTATCAACCTCTATCATTGCACCCCACTGATTGTCGGGATCGACACTATCCATCATCAGATACTGGTTTTCGTTTGAAGAAATATCTTTGGCTTGAACAGTTTCCGGCAGCAAACTTGAAAAAATTGATTTCACCGTCTTTCCGAGTGTGTCAGAACCGGAAAGACTGCTGTATGTTGTTCCAGAATCAACTAGCCCTGGTAGATTTGAACAATAAGGAAAATAAGAATGAGCATCGCCACCCTTGATGGCCGACATGATGTAACCGCATGAAATAGCGTTAAATTTATCGTTTGTGAAATTATTGTTCATGACGCTTGTTTCCGTCGGTCTGTAAAGTTCGGTAATATTGCCATTGCCGTTTTCCAAGACATTATAACTACACCCCTTGATGTATTGGTTGCCGTAAAGTCGATTTCCTTGTTTATAATCTGATCCAGGGGAGGCAGAACAATTGTTATCTGGGAAAATGCTTTTGTTTTTGGCCAAAATATCGCTATTAATGTTGGTATCGATGATATATTCATCAGAAAGACTGGCATAGGCGTGACCGATTTCATGTCTTATAGATGAACTAGATTTTGAGACCCAATCCGGTCTCACTGTCTTATTGGCTGTTATGAAGATGTTTTGACCGCCTTTTTTGGTATAAGCGCCGTTTATCAGTCTGCTGTAGATAATATACAATCTCTGGCTGGAACAAGACGAGATTTTACTTGGAAATTCGGAGTCTTTGAAATGAGTAGTTGCTCCGGCGGTTTTGTCGACGAGAACCAGTGCTTTATTTCTTAGACTGTGTTCGGACAAATCGACAAAGGTTGAAAAATTTGATTGGTTGGAGGCAAACGGTTCGGTCTTGGCGATCACCTCTGACCAGGTTTTCATGGCCGTCTCAATAAGGTCTTCTGTTCTCCAGATATCGTCATCCCGCATTGTGACTATGCCGTCTCGGCCACTGCCGGCTACAGGAGCACAAAGATTCATGCCGAATTCTGACGGTATGGTCTCTTTCGTGCCGTCTGATTTTGATAGAGAAACGGTAATTTTCGGATTTCGACCATCGGTTAACATCTTGATCAACGCTTCCATTTTCATATTGTTGACTATTCCGTTCGGCCACCCCTTGATTCGCCATTCGTATTCCCAACGATTGTCAGAATTCTTTCTACTTCTCTCAAATGAATCGGTTGAGAGCAAGACATTGATCGGGGAGTTCGGATCTCCCAATTCAATTGTTCCAAAATAAGGCGCTGCTTTTGGCGGCTCGGCTTCTTGTACAAATTGGTGATCAGTATTGTATTCTGGCAGACAATAATGATTGATTGTTGGGATGATAGTGACAACCAAGTCGTAAATAGGAGTTACCGGTACATTGCCATTTATTTTTTGCTTTTGATGGAGAGTTTGTTCTTTAAAGATCGGATCGACGTCGATGTTGATGGCCGGCTTGTCATTATCGAAATATATGCCAGTGAAAATACGATGATCATTATTATTGTTGCAATAGATAGGGTTGGTCGTAAGGCCGGTACCTGGTTTCGGAGTTTCTTCGACCGCTTTGATCTCGGCATCACAGATTAATGGAGCAAAAGACAAGAAGAAAATGACAAAAATTTTATACTTCATTTGAGATTTTTTATTCGGATTATTATTGTAAAGTATAACACTTCAGGTTGGAATATTCCCGGTCTCTTTATTTATTTTAGATTTTAGGAGATTATCGACGCGTCTAGGAAGAATTGATGGAAATGACTTCAAAAAGGTTAAGAAGGCCTTCGAAAAGCTATACCTATAAACATATTCCCCACCTTTGTGGGGTGGGGCCGCGGCGAATGCCGAATGTAATTACATGGTAGCAAATTTAGGTATTATGTCAATCTTGAATTTGTTATAATCCACCCATGAAATGGTATTTCGCCTCACGGGTGCGGCATCAGCAGAAAATCGTCGATGTGGCGAATTTTCTGGATGGGATTGGAGAAAAGGTAGTCTCAAACTGGATCAAGGGACGGAGCTTGAAACCGTACGATCAAAATCTGAAGGAAGTTCAGTTATTGGCGGAGGAAGTGGTTCGGTCGATCATGGATTCCGATATTTTCGTCCTCATAAGCGATCCAGAAGGAACGGACATGTTTGTGGAGCTGGGGATTTGCTTGAATAGGGAAGAAGCCAGAATTTACATTGTCGGCAAGCATTCCAGGCGATCACTCATGCAGCTTCATCCTCGGATCAAGCATGTCGATACTCTGAAAGAAGTCTTTGATTTGGAGAATATCGATAGTGAAGACTTCAATGTGCCATTGTTTGATTGATGCAAGCTTCAACATTAGTCATCTCCCAGCAGTAATCCATAGATAATATTTACGACTGATGATATTATTTACCCATGTATAGAAACAAAAAGGACGGTTTCTCGCTCATAGAAATATTGGTAGTCATCGCAATAATTGCGATTTTGAGTTCCATTGTCTTGGTGGCCTTGAATGGCGCGCGCGTCAAAGCGCGAGATGTGAAAAGGAAAACTGAGATCGCCAGCATCAGCAGATTGATCACCGCTTCATGTTTCTTGCCTAGTGCCGGTCCTGGAGAGTACGATATTGCCGATATGGTGGCGGAGTTCAGAGCGGCCAACCCGCAATATGCGAACTACGTCTCGTTCGTTCCGAAGGATCCGTCCGCGGATCCGGCCGGTACACATTCTCTATATATGTATACTGTAAATGGTAGTGGCAAATGCGCGGTCTATGCGAATTTGGAGAATGATAATGAAGCAGTGACTTTGTCTAGTGTTTCCATTCCGACCGCCGGTGGCGGTACTGGCGTATTCCAAGCTTCAACTGACGGTTGGAATGGTTCGCCAAAGTATTTTCAAGTCTCAAATTAGTCTACCTTATATCCAACAGGGTAAATAATATCTCAACTTTTTTTGCGCTACTTTATCGACAGCAAAGTCGTACAACTATTATTGTCTTTGTCTACTACGGGTCCTTTCTAATAGTTCACGGCTCTTAGGCACCCACTCTGCTCTTTCTTCGTATATTGATTATCGACCACAAATAACAGTACCATTTACCATGCAAAAAATAACCCCACATCTATGGTTCGATAAGGAGGCCAAGGAGGCGGCTGATTTCTACGTGTCAGTTTTTCCTGATTCCAAGGTCACCAATGTCCGGCGGATCACTGATACTCCTTCGGGTGATTGTGACATAGTCTCATTCGAGATCATGGGCATGAAATTCCAGTCCATAAGTGCCGGACCAGCTTTCAAGATTAATCCATCCGCTTCATTCATGGTCAATTTTGATCCATCAAGCGAACCTGATGCTCGCAAAAAGCTCGATAAGATATGGAACAAGCTCACTCCCGGCGGCAAAGTTATGATGCCTATCGACGAATATCTATTCAGTAAAAGATACGGCTGGATAGAGGACAAGTACGGCGTTTCCTGGCAGCTCATGCTGACGAATCCCGATAGTGAGAAGAGGTCACGGATCATACCGTCTATGATGTTCACTAAGGACATTACAGGCAAAGCCGAGGAAGCCACTGATTTCTATATTTCAGTCTTCAAGAATACCAAACGCGGAACATTGGCCCGCTATCCGGCTGGCATGGACAAAGAATTGGAAAACATGATCATGTTCACCGACTTTATGCTTGAAGGCCAATGGTTCGCGGCTATGGATAGCGGCCGCAAGCATGACTTCACATTCAACGAGGCCATCTCTTTTATGGTGAGTTGCGAGGATCAGAAAGAGATCGACTATTATTGGGACAAGCTTTCAGCTGTGCCTGAAGCCGAGCAATGTGGCTGGCTCAAAGACAGATACGGCTTCTCTTGGCAAATCGTCCCCGCCATCATGACCGAGATGATGACAAACAGTGACGAAGAGAAGATGGCGCGGATCACTCAGGTTTTTCTCAAAATGAAGAAGTTTGATATCGCCAAGCTCAAGAAGGCGGCAGAGGGGAAGTAAGAGTTTGATAATCGTATCAATATGAGAAAAATAATAACAACAACTTTCATAACCTTGGACGGCGTGATGCAGGCGCCCGGCGGGTCTGAAGAAGACAAGACGGGCGGATTTGAATATGGCGGATGGCAGACTTTTTTTCCTTGGGATGAGATGATGGGTTCCATTATGACGGGATTCATGAAAGCTCCATTCGAACTCCTTCTGGGCAGGATCACTTACGATATCTTTGCTTCCTATTGGCCAAGTGCCAAGACGGACCTCGAGGTGGCGGAGCCGTTTAATAAGACAAAGAAATATGTCGTGTCGCATGAAGCCTTTGCGCCTTTATGGAACAACTCGTCGTGTATCACCGGTGATGTCGTAAAGCAGATCCAGAAGCTCAAGCAAGAGGACAGTCCGGATCTATGGGTTTACGGCAGTGGGAATCTTATTCAGACGTTGCTTAGGCACAGTCTGATCGACAGGATGCATCTTTGGATACACCCCATCACGATCGGTCAAGGCAAAAAGCTCTTCGCTGAAGGAACACAACCAGAAAAATTTAAGCTTGTTGATTCCAAGATTTCAACGACTGGCGTCATTTTTGCCACTTATGAGAATATAGGTAGATTATAACTTTATTATCTTCCGATTCATGAGGAATAGGTTCACGGAACATTTGGCAGAATTGGTCAGCGTCAAAGGGGTTCGTAGACGATTCCGAAAGATTTTCCACCTGAGATTTTTCCGTTGGCTAACTTTTCTTATTGGCGGTCTCATAATTGCTTCGCCTCTGCCCGATGAACTTGGACTGACGCTTCTGGGTTTCTCAAAAGCCAAGACTTCTCTGTTTTTGATCTTGTCATTCACTTTCAATTTTATAGGAATTATTCTGATAGGTTTGGTAGCAGGGGCGATGATGTAAACCAACTCGAAATTTCGTTGTGTCTAGATTGAAAGAAATATGTCTTGTGATAAAATTCCGTCATCATGACGGAAAGAAACGATAAAATAATCATATATAACGCCGAAGACGGACAGACCAAAATCGATGTCCGTCTGGAAGGCGAGATGGTGTGGCTAAATGCCCAGCAAATGGCTGATCTTCTAAGTGTTGACCGGACGGGTATTGTCAAACATGTCCAAAACGTCCTCAAAACCGGAGAATTGCCGGCCCAAACAACCTGTGCAAAATTTGCACTAGTTGCCAAAGATGGCAAAACTCGATTTTTTGATCATTACAATCTGGATATGATCATATCAGTCGGTTATAGAGTCAATTCAATTCGTGGCACCCAATTTCGCATTTGGGCAACCAAGAAGCTTAGGGAATACATCATCAAAGGCTTTGTCATGGATGATGACCGCCTGGCTGAAGGAAAAGTGCATAAAACCTATTTTGAAGAATGGGAGGAAAGAATCAGGAGGATCAGGACATCGGAAGCCAATTTCTACCAAAAGGTCAGGGATGTTTTTGCCACCAGCGCCGATTATGACCCGAAGCTTGATTATGCCAAGAAGTTTTTCGCGACCGTGCAAAACAAATTTCACTATGCCATCACCGGTCTCACTGCCGCGGAAATAGTCGTCAACCGGATCGATAGTACAAAGACAAATTTAGGGCTCACCAATTGGAAAGGGAAGATTATTACTCGAGATCAGGCTGAAATTGCCAAGAATTATTTGGAGGAATTGGAGCTTAAAAGATTGAATCTCTTGGTCGAACAATTCCTTTCTTTTGCTGAATTACAGAGCGTGGAAAAAAGAGTCATGTACATGTCGGACTGGATCAAGAAATTGGACGGTTTTCTGGTCTTGAATGATAAAGAAATCTTAGGTGATGCTGGGGACGTTTCTCATAAAAATATGGAAAAGAAGGTACGTGTTGAGTTGGAAAGATTCAATAAAACAATTCCAAAATTAAAACATTAAAATATGACGGCCACCGACCTTACAACCGAATTAAATTCATTGGCCAATCCCACTAAAGCAGCTTTTCTTCAGGGCTTCTTCAAGACCGGTAAAGGTCAATATGCCGAGGGTGACAAATTCCTGGGAATAACCGTTCCGGAGCAGAGGAAGATTGCGCGAAAATATTCAAGTCTTGAACTCAAGGAGCTTAAGCAAGTAATCAGTAGTCCGATCCATGAACATCGATTGACGGCGCTTGAAATTCTGGTCATGCAATATGAAAAGGCCGACGAAAAAGATAAGGGCAGGATTGTTTCTTTTTATTTGCAGAATAGGAAACATATCAACAACTGGGATCTGGTCGACCTATCGGCCCCGTACATTCTCGGAGACTGGCTGGTCAATAATGATCGGTCGATTTTGTATGGATTGGTCAAATCAAAGGATCTTTGGGATAGGCGCATAGCTGTAGTCTCGACATACGCATTTATTAGAAACAATGACTACGGAGACATTTTGCGCTTGGCCAAGCTTTTAATGAAAGACGAACACGACCTGATCCACAAAGCAGTTGGTTGGATGCTCCGCGAAGTGGGGAAGCGGTCGGAGCCGGTTTTGGAGAAGTTTTTGGACAGGAATTGCAAAGCGATGCCAAGAACGATGCTCCGGTATGCGATTGAAAGATTACCTAAAGATAAACGGAGAAAATTTCTCAAGTATTGACACCACATCTCCCTAGTTGTAATCTCAAGCCAGAATAGAAGGATATTTCTATGTCTGGAATGTACTTCTGCGTAGCAACAATCAGTGTTCGTTGAAAGCTTATGAAGAAAAAAACCTTGTTCTTCGGTCTTATTGCGCTCCTTTGGATGATGAATACCATCGGAGCTTCGGCAACCGACTTGGTTGTCAATGGTACGACGGTCTCGATCGCCGGTGGCGATTACGAGAATGTAATTGTCAAGAATTCCGGCACGCTTAAAGTGACCGGATCCTTGACGGCCCAAAACCTGACGGTAGTCACTTTGGGCACTCTCAACGTTGCCAAAGCCGTTAAGGCTGGCTCCGTGTTATTTGATGGTACGGTTACCGTCTCCGGCAATCTGTCCTGCTCGGAAATTATTGTCCAGGGCGGCACTACGACATTCCTGGGTGTAGATAACTTCGTGACCAATACCACGACGGTCGTCGGGCAACTTGTGGCTTTGGGTACTTGGGACTCCGATAACATCGTCATACTGAACGGCGGAGCCTTCAAGATTTATCCCAACGATTCAAATGTGCCGAAATCCGGTCTGCTGTTTATTCACGCCAAGAATATCGATATTCAAAAAGGCGGATCCATCAACGGAGATTCCGCCGGTAACGATCCGAGAGGAAAAGGTCATGACTGGTACAGTAATTGTTCCGGCGGCGGTGGCGGTGGTCCTGGGGGCCGCGGATACTGGAATTCTTCTGGTGGCGGTAACGAAGGCCAAGCTTTTGGTTCAGCGTTTACCTATGAGTCTTTCATGGGTGGTGCCGGTGGATATTATGGCGGCGGCGGCTTGCTTATTGAGGCCGAAGAATCATTGATTATAAATGGCAATATTACAGCGAACGGTACAACTTCTAGTAATGGTGAAGTTGCCGGCGGAGCAGGCGGCGGAATCCTGATCAGAAGTCTGAAAATTGTTCTGAATGGGAAACTTTCGGCCAATGGCGGTAACGGTATCGGTAATTCCGGTGGTGGCGGTGGCGGGCGAATCAAAATTTTCTACAATGGCGACATTGCGAACTTGAATAGTCATGTCAGCGTCTTGGCTGGAACGCCAAATGCCGGACCGGGTACGATATATCGCGATTTCATTCCGCGAGTCACGGAACTCGTCGCGCCCTTGCCGGAAGCGATGGTTACCAACGGAAGTTTTTCTTTCCGGTTCACTGTCGAAGACCTCAGTGGTCCGCTCGATGGTCGTCCGGACACGATCAGTCCGGTTATTGAAATGAGTAGCGATGGTTTCAAAACCATCGCCTATCGGTTCGATCAGAACGAAGCAGTTGCTGGCTGGAGCAAGATTCTCTACTACTCCGGCGACACCGTGGAATATGTTCCGCGGACTCCGATCAAAATGGGAACTTATGCCTGGAGGGTGATGGTGGCCGACGGCAGTTTGAGCAGTCGCTACACTGCGCCCCGCAACTTGGCGGTCGACACGGCGCTCGATCAAACCTATTCAATGACCTTGTATATGACACCGACGATCGTTGTGCGCGGTACCGCCGGAAGCTACAGGATCGATTGGGTGAGTTCGCTGGACGAATCGACCAACTGGAGTGAGCTCACGATTCTCAAGGTTGAGAGCGAGCCAGCCTTCTATTTCGACACTTCTGCGATCGGTGAGCCGAAACGGTTCTATCGTACAGTGTTGCTTCAATAAGCTATATTTGTAGCCGTAGATTTCATAGCCCGATTTTATCGGGCTTTTTGTTTGCAGGAATTGGATAGGATTTATTAGTAACCGCTCACCCCTGTCCACACCTCGTACCACATATTTTGACTGAATGATATATAATATGTCCATATATGGGACGCGTACTTACACCAAAAGAGATCTATGAGCGCATGAAAGAGTGGAGGAATATGAAGAAGCTCCA
>CAIMKX010000025.1 GCA_903842025.1 uncultured bacterium
TTACCGGAGCGCCTTGGAAGTAGCCGAGAGTCATGGCATACTTAAATCATTAACAGAGAGAGTTGCATTTCACTAGAAAATTTACCGCTAACCCTCTCGTGGCATTCTAACACACAAGCCCTATCGTGGTCAATGATTGGATCGACCATGTACATATCCTGTCCATTATACTGACCCGATGTAACTTTGGCTGACATCCGACAACCACCCTCACAAACATTTACCGCCAAACAACTTCTACACTTATCTGGCAATATTTGGACATCAGCCCAGCTAGACATTTTCTTCCATATCTCACCGAAATCTTCCCGCAGAAGATTACCATATTCAACATCAGAATGAACGCATGGACGAGCGTTTCCTGATGACGATATCACGCATGTCGACACACCCGCCGAGCACGCACGATTACCGAAGAACCTGGCAAAACTGGCGTCTTCTTCTTTATTGAACATACACCTCGGCAATGGTTCCAGTATGTCAATGTTCAATCCCAGTTCCTTCTCAATTCTCATCAAACAACTCAGACATTGTTTGACTTCTTCGCCACTTAAGCATATAGCGATGTTATCGTAACAAGAAGGGACCATTGGACCGGCACAGAAAGTCTGGATACCTGAAGACTTAAGCAATTGAGCTGTTTCGAACATAACATCGAGGTTTAGCTTTGAAACCACCATGTTTGTAGATACCGGAATGCCATGCTGCATCAGATGACTGATACCGTTCATGGTCTTATCGAAACTCGCCGCACCACCGCCAAGCATGTTATGAATAGCTGGTGGACCAAGAACTGAAATCAACGCATGTTGTAATCCTGATGAACCCAGTCCGCGAGCAATCTCGTCAGTGATCAGAGTAGCGTTACTGTTCATGCCAAAGCCCATGCCTAGTTTGTGAGCCTCAAACATTGACGACATCAGTATATCGGGACGCAATAGAGGCTCTCCACCGGTAAATGTCAGTTGAACAACCTTGGCTTCTGCCAATTTCCTAAGAATGCACCCAAGATCTTCCGAAGACAATTCGATAGGCCGAGGGGCATCCGAATGGCGCCAATAATTGTAACAATGGCGACATTTTTGATTGCATAATGCAGTAATTTCTAACTGCACATCAATCGGAGACATCAATCTTTTCATACGCTTTGCCTTTCAAAATTCGGTTTTTTGTTTATTTCAAGGAGTCAAATTTCTGATTCGTATCTTACTAGTGTTTCCAGCTTATGTCAATAGCGCCATTATCTCTGCCCAACTCTCAACTCTTGTAACTCTCGGTAGAAACTGCCTATATTCATCAATTTCTGCTTGATCCGGCTGATATAGAAATAAGTTAGGTACCGTATCTACCATGTGACTTAGCACTTCAAGACGGTCATCAATAAAATAAGTGATGCTATTAGCCTTACAAATATTGTCCTTTTCATGTCTTTCTCGACAAAAGAAAATGTTTTCTGGTTTGACACCGGTCTTTGTATAGAAATCATTATCCTTTAACCATGCTAGGATTTTTTCCTGTGCCCATGGGGTACATTTTGAAATTAAAAAGATATTTCCATGGAACTTCTCATCATTCAATTTCTTGACCGCATCGAATACCCCTTCGGCGGCAGGAATCGTTGAGTAACGCTCCTCATGCAGAGTTTTATCGTCTTTATCTGTAAGGCGATGGTTGATAATCACATTCCCAATATCTATACCTAGAGATTCATTTTTCATTGTTTCTTATATATAACAAAGCCCTCTCCATAAGCCTTTCACCCACCTTACCCCAATCGAAATATTTCTTGTAATCAACAGGATCAATCAGTTTAATTTCTGTCACATCCCCATCCGGATCTGATACAAATTGTCCGTATGGCTCAACTATGCAAACTGAGCGAGTTTGTCGCACTATTCGGTCTGGTTCATAGATGTCTTGATAACCAATAAACTTCTGGCTCAAAACCTTCATATTTGTTTCCTCCTTTACTTCCCGTACGACGGCTTCTTCATAGGTCTCTCCTGGCTCAATACCTCCACCGGGCGGAGTCCAATATCCCTTTTCAGCAGAATAGACAACAACAAGTTTATCTCCACAAAAACAAAAGGCGTGAACACCTTGGAGTATTTTACCTTCGAGATATACCAGGGGATCATCTTCGCGATAAATAAGATCGAGTTTTTGATCAGAGCGATTTATAAGGGATGATTTGATTTCCATGATTTATTTATTCTTGCCGTGCTGATTTTCATATTCCAAAAACATCTCTCTAGGCGATAGACCCTTAAGAGCATCATGTGGAAAATAATTCCAAGCATCAGTTACCAATTCGAGAATATTGCTTAATTCCGAAGCGTCTCCACCACGATCGAACATCGCCACCACCTTCATCATGTCGTCACTATCTTCCTCATGAAAAATAGCATCTTTAACATGTTGAAGAGAGAAATCACTTTTCGTTTCCTTTAACATATCTAGGAGTTCCTGCTCGATTTCTTTTCGACGGGTGAGAATTTGTTGTTTAGATTCAATTTCCATGTTATTTATACTCGAACATTCTGATAACCTCATCGAAATTCTTTAGTCTGTCCTTATTCCATTCCTCTTGTTTTACATATAACGCTTTATATACCATCCGACTCTGCCTATTATTCACATCCTCACACCATTTCTGCAATCTCTCAAATTTTAATATGTCGTTTTCCTCCTCTCTGCCTTTTGTCTCGATTATGTAAACCGTCTTGTCATCATTTTTTACGAAGAAATCTGGATAGTAAGTCGCAATGAATCCTTCCGAATTCTTATATTCAATCCTCAGTGCGCTCGCTTCTTTATTTTGAAAATTCTTAGCAAAAGAGATCACATCATCACAGTTCTCAAGAAAATCAGAGAATACCAACTCGAAGTCACTATCACCGACAATCTTATTGAAAACAGATTTCTTAGGTATCAAATAGGACTTGTCATTTACAACGAACGGCCTTGCTTCACTAATTTTTATATAGTTTTTAATCTCTGTATCACCTGTATCCTCCACGGTAAGATCATTGATGGATTTTTTGAATGAATCCTTAATCAGTCTTATATATTCGACTTCCGACAAGTTTCGGAGAATATTCAGATCAGATAGGTTAACTACTTGATCAAACATGTTATTCTGTACAAATTCCTTAACTTTGCCAAACAAAATGTCGTAGCAACCAAAAAGCCGTAGTTCTCGCATTATTGCCAGCGCAAAAAAACCTATTACACTCTGATAATCAGGATCGATGTCGCCGGTCAGTATCGTCGTGTGATGCGTCTTTTCATCAACAACATCCTTGAAGACAATCTCTCTTTTCTCTTCTTCGGAAAAAACTTTAATCTTAACTTTCTTATTCCCAAATTTTGACACATCCAGCTCGGCAAGATTTTTATATTCCCTTTGGATCCTCGGGGACATCACCGGAATCTCAATATCAAGCTTTTCAATATCCTTGTTGGGATTATCCTTATCGACTTCTATGACCGTCGGCACTATCGGCTTTGCGCCAGCACCCATTGCTTTTTTCTCAAGGATAACGCCTTCGCCCTTAATTGACTCAACGAAATCCATAAATGCTGGCGTGCCAACTACGCTCACGTATTCTTCAATGTCGTCTCTACCGAAAAACATCCTTCGCAACCCTCTTCCAAGAGTCTGTTCTGGTAAGATTTTTGAATCAGCCGCATACGGTCTAAGTCCAACGATGGTCGTGACATTTTTCACATCCCAGCCTTCTTTAAGCATCATCACTGAGATAATCACTTTGAATGGACTCTCCCAACTGTCTATATCATTCGCTTGCTTCCTGAGTAAATCGAGTTCTTCTTTATTCTTACCTGATACCGTTTCCGATATCTCACCACTCTTATTCGTATGAATGGTCAAAACCGCCCCCTTAAGATCTTTAAAGCTCGTTTCGATATATTCCGCTACTTCATCACAATTTTTCGTATCATCGGTCATGATGAAGAGGATTGATTTTTTACCCATTGGCTTTAACACTTCATAAGCCTTCCTCCATTCCTCGATACCTAGATTTATATAATCTCTATATTTTTCACTGAACAGCGCACTCTGGTTTTCTTTTAATTTACCCCTACTGGCCGCATCAGGCACAACCGGATTTTTCACGACTCTTTGATGTATCGCTTCAACAAGAGGATAATCCGAGATGGTCTGGACGAAGATTGCGCCGTCATTTTTCTTTGGCGTGGCCGTGAGATCGACTTGTAAGGACAACTGTAAACCCTTCTGTTTCAGACGATTGTCTATGTCTTCTATGGATTTGACCCAGGCTGATTTTGGATCATGTAGATGATGTGCCTCGTCGTTTATAACAATGAGCTCATCAACATCTCTTACAATCATACCCAGATCAACTGTTGAATCGTTAGTTTTCGTGACAGGTTTCTCACCCAGAAAATACGTGGAAGTATCTTCATCGTCCATGCTTGAATTTTTGACATCACCCTCAAATACTCTGTGGATATTGGTCAAGAATATATTCCCCGTGTCAGAAACATTGCGCAGATTGTCCTGCAAATGCAATGTAATCTGAAAATCATCATGCCAATTTTGACCTTGGTAGCCATTGTCCGGCAGTACAGGGTCGCTAAAAAATATCTTGAGTCCTTCAAAATCATTCTTTATCCTTTCAAAGACGATTACATTCGGCGTTATCAAAAGGAAATTCTTCGCCAGCCTTGAATCCTGCTCGTATTTCTTGTGAAAATACGCCCAGACGACAACAAGACTCATCACCTTAGTCTTACCGGAAAATTATCTTTTGAAATGCAACTTCTGTAATATGAAGTTGTATGAATAAACATGAAAAGCGAAAACCGTTTTCTCACATTACTCAGAAGAAAAGGGATCGGATTGAAGACCTTCTTGATCAAGGGGTTAAGCAGAAA
>CAIMKX010000026.1 GCA_903842025.1 uncultured bacterium
CTTGTACTGAAGAGGAAGATATCCTTTGGTTCGTTCAGCGAGAAGACTGCGGAGACACTGGCCATACTCTGCTCGGTTCTAATGTCCTACAAACAAAGGGGTGAAATGGGGGCTTACCTACGAGGGGTGTGAGGGGTTACTTTGTGATTTGGCGTCGACTAGTTACTGGGCTTCATTTTAGTCCCTTGTTCATCTTTTTTCCTCACTTGCGACAGACACAATAGAATATGCATTAGCCTATTAGCAACATGCTCATCTGCGAAAGCGTTTTTATTGATGCCGTGGGCGAAGTTATTTCTCAGGTTCCACCCGATTCTAGAGGTAAGTAGTACATGAAAGTAATACTCGACATCCTCTCCCTTAGCACCAAATACTTTTTTAACAACCCCTGATTTTATCAAGTCGTATAGGGACCTCTCATCATATCCTCCGTCCTCATTTGTTTTAATCGTTGAAACACCGCTCATTTTGCATAAGCCTCTGAGTGCGTCTTCGATAAGCGGAATAGATAAATGACAGAAGGAGAGAAAATCATCTTTCCAAAACAGATCCAAGGTCTTAAGAATATAATCTTTATCTTCCGGTCGAAATACTGGAGAGTGCGTCAGCTCATCGTAAAGGGTTTCTGGTGTGTAGAATTTTGCGAGTTCATCAAATGACCATTTCAAGAATGGCGATTGAAAATGTAAGTTCTGTGAGAAATGCTGAAGTAGGTGTCGATCATAGTCCTCGTTGATTGGGCCAAATTGTGCTGACGGATAATTGAACTCTGATATAACAGTATTTGTGACCAAGTATCGAAAAACATATTTGCTAGAAATATCCTTGAGTTGCTTATCAACACGGTCTTTCTTCAGGATAAAAGATATAACAAGCTTTGGGATTACCTTGCCGATTGGATCAGATCCTCTTTGTTCTCCAAAGATTGAGTCAAGATATTGTTTAATTTCTTCGTTGCTTATATTGATTTTAGCTGACACCTCGTGAGTTGCAAATTTACCACGATCACCAATATTGCTGATCTCCGTTCTTATCCGTGATGCTGATTGTTTTGCAAATTCAAATTGGGCGAAGCGCGAATAGACGCCTGATAATTTTTCCAGATAGTTTAAGATCAGCAAACCATCAGAATTTGCCTGTTTGCTGTCCCGGAATGCCTTCTCCAGTTTAAGTAGTGCATCTTCTAATTTTTTTTCCTCCTTTTTCTTGGAATAATATTCGGCCAGCAAAACTACAGCACATTCAATATTCCAAGTATTTGGCTCTTTTGTGTTTGATAAACGATCCAATCTACTCTCAAGATCAGTTAAGAGGGTACGTTTCTGTGGTTCTGTAAGATCCGCTTCATTGTTTTCAAGTACGAGCCATTTGAACGCATAACCCCACAGTCCGGGTTTATCATCCTCGGCAAATTTTCCCTCAGTCTCGATTATCGCAGCGACAATTTTTTGTAGACGATCAGAATCATTTATTTGTTTTGTTAGAAGAAACGCTCTGTTTAATTTGTCCTTACAGCCCAAAGCGTCATCGAGGGTTTTTCCACAAATGTCTATGGATGCATCTATCACTTTTTGCACCATTTTGTAATCAATGGAAATATTCTTTAACTTTGGTTCAAAATCAATAATTAAATCTGCGTATCTGCACGAAAGTATAGGATGCTTTGACTCCTCGGCTCTTTTACGCCAGTACGCCATAACCTCATCATCAATAGCTTTGATGCTTGGAAACTCGACCATCTGGTTATCTTTGTTCGGTAAAACAAACATGGGACCGTAGTAGGTGCCCCATCCGGTGTTCTTGTTTTGATAATCAGCAAGAAACTGAAAAGCTGCGTATTCTGCGAGTTCTTGCTTGTCTGTTATTTTATTTTCCTTGGCATTAAGAAGTTCTCCAATTCGCTGTCCAATCTGGAATTCCTCGCATGGTTCCAGCTTGCTATCTAAATCGTCGAAATATTGTTTTAGTTCTTCTCTGATCATTTCACCATTATCCACCAAAACTATTGCGTTGTAAAGTATAGTAAAGTATACTTATCACATGATAAGTAAGGAGTTCTACACTGCCCAAGATCTTGCGGATAAGTTTGGAGTCAACATTATGACTATCTATCGCTATATCAAGGCTGGTAAACTGATAGCGCACAAAATAGGAAAGGAGTTTCGTATACCAAAAGTCGAATTTGAACGTTTTCTTAAAAACACAATTACAAAATAATGCCCTCATTAAACTGGATTGGAAAAGAAGCTGTAGTCAACCACGACAAAGAGGTGCCTTTTAAGTTGCTAAAAAAGATTAAATCGGCGTCCGTTGGTGATGATTCGCAAAATTTGATTGTGCATGGTGATAATCTTGAAGTCCTAAAAGCCCTGATGCCATATTATGGTGGGAAAATAAAATGTATCTATATCGACCCCCCATATAACACAGGAAATGAGGGCTGGGTTTACAACGACAAGGTAAATTCACCAAAAATTAAGCAGTGGTTAGGCAAGGTTGTAGGACCAGAATCAGAGGATCTTACGAGGCATGATAAGTGGTTGTGCATGATGTATCCTCGCCTGAAGTTGTTAAAAGATTTACTTTCCGAAGATGGATCAATTTTCGTATCTATTGACGATGATGAAGATCATTATTTAAAAGTAATAGTGGATGAGATTTTTCAAAGACAGAATTTTGTTGCAAATATCATATGGGAAAAGAAATACTCTCCACAAAATGATGCGAAATGGTTATCTGATAGTCACGATCATATTCTGTTATATGCAAAAAATAAAGAATCCTGGCGTCCCAACTTGCTTCCACGAACTGAGGAAATGGATAAAAGGTATAAAAATGTCGATAACGATCTTCGTGGATTATGGAAATCCAGTGGTTTAGATGTAAAAACATATTCGGCTCAGTATGATTATCCTATTACAACCCCATCAGGCCGGGTTGTGAAGCCTCCTAAAGGAACTTGTTGGCGCGTATCTAAAGACAGACTTCAGGAATTAATTAAGGATAATCGGATTTGGTTTGGTAAAGCTGGTAACAACGTGCCATCAATAAAAAGATTCCTAACTGAGGTTCAGCAAGGGCTGGTATCAAAAACGATTTGGTATCGGACGGAAGTTGGTGATAATCAGGAAGCAAAACAAGAAATCAAGGTTTTGTTTGATGATAGTGATATGCCTTTCAATACTCCCAAGCCCGTCAGACTAATTAAAAGAATGCTTCAACTTGCTACTGACAAAAAATCATTGATATTAGATTCATTTGCCGGATCTGGTACAACAGGTCACGCCGTTCTAGAGCTAAACAATGAAGATGGTGGAAGCCGTAAGTTCATTATGGCTGAAATGGAAGACAAGGTTGCCAAAGACATAACAGCTGAACGAGTCAAAAGAGCTATCAAGAAATATGGTTATAAAGATGGTTTTGAATATTGTGAGCTTGATAAGCCGCTCTTTAACGAGTGCGGACAGATCGAGGAGTCATGCGATTTTAACCAATTCGCTACCTATATCTACTTTACCGAGACTCAAAAGAACATTGACAAGAAGAAGATTGACGGGAACTTCATCGGGGAAGATGGCGATGTTGGCTATTACCTAATCTACAAGGAACCTAGGAAGAATGACCTGGACAAGTCCTTCCTTAAGAAATTGAGAAGCGGAAATGGTAAAAAGGTCGTGTACGCGGACAGATGCCTGTTGGATGATGATCAGCTCTCGAAATACAATGTCTTTTTCAAGCAAATTCCTTATGAAGTCAAAATATATTAATCTATGACCCATATACCAAATAAAATTGAAATAAAGATTCTAAAATTTCTAAATACATTAGATATAAATAATGATGGTCAAAAAAAGTATGATTCTGAAAAGTTAAAAAGAGAACTCTCGATTAATCATTTAGACTATAGAAATGTACTTACCTCAGGAACTCCATTTGTGAAAGATGACGATGGAAAGATATGGCTCACACCGTTAGGCGATTCATATATTAATAAATATGCTTATGAAAAGTACAAGGAATGTTCTTATTGGATTTTTGGTTTAGGATCAATAATTGCTGCAATTTATTCAGTACTAACTTATTATTGTAAATAATATGGAACTTAAAAAATACCAAAAGAATACGCTAGAAACTCTAGAAAAATTCCTGAAAGAAATGGTTGTCGCTGGCCCCAGGCATTCGTTTATTTATACTACCGACAAGCCGTACAATTCTGGCTCTTTTGCCAGTATCCCATTTGTTTGTGTCAAGATTCCGACCGGCGGGGGCAAGACTCTCGTAGGTTGCCATGCGGTTGATAAGATCATGAGCATTGCTTTGAAGCATAAGATGGATAGGGGTATTGTGATGTGGTTCGTCCCGTCCGAAGCGATAAAGAGCCAAACTCTTCGGAAATTCAGGGACCGTAAGGATTGGCACCGGAGAGCCCTGGATGAAGCTTTCGAAAATGGCGTCAAGATATTTTCCAATGAAGAAGCGCTGAACATCCGCAAGGACGATGTGAATGACAATCTTTGCATCATAATCTCCAGCCTTGAAGCCTTTAGGAAAGAAAAGGTGCTCCAAAAGAAGTATAAGGTTTACCAGGAAAATGGATCACTCCTGAATCATTTTGAAAATATGACCAATGAGGAAGGTTTGGAAAAAGACGAGGAAGGGACGGTGATAAATTCCTTGGCTAACGTAATTCGGATGAGCAATCCGCTCATTGTTATTGACGAAGGGCATAAGACGGCGACGAAGCTGTCGATAGATTTTATCAGTGAACTAAAACCTTGTTTTATCATTGAATATTCGGCCACTCCCAGAAGCGAAAGCAACATATTAGTCGAGATTCACGCGTCTGAATTAAAGGAGGAACAGATGGTAAAGATACCTATTGTTCTCGAAAGCTCGGCCCAGTGGCAAAACGCGATAATCCGCGGTATCGAGAAAAGGATTGAATTAGAGAAAAGCGCCAAGAAGATCAAAAGGGAATACATACGGCCTATTGCTTTACTGCAAGCACAACCAAAGAATAAAGATGACAATACCATTACGGTTGAAAAGGTGAAAAGCTTCCTCGTTGAGCACAAAATACCGGTTGACGAAATAGCCATCAAAACATCGGAAAAAAATGAATTGGATGGAATAGATCTCTTTAGTAAGGATTGCAAGATCCGCTACATCATCACCGTTAACGCCTTGGCGGAGGGTTGGGATTGTTCTTTTGCTTATGTCCTGGTGTCCGTTGCTAATCTAGGTTCGAAAATAGCCGTTGAACAGATTATTGGGCGCATTGTTCGTATGCCATATGCGAAGAGGAAGGAGATCGAAGACTTCAACATGAGCTATGTCTTTGCATCGGCGCGGAATTTTAACGAAGCCGCGGATCAGATAATCTCCGGTCTTGAGAGCAATGGATACAGCAGATCGGATATTATCAATGCTGAGAAGAAAGACGCAACCTATGAATTGGAAGCTAAAAAGGCAGTCTCTGATGTCTTGAAAGTTCCTATGATGGCTTTTGAAGATGAGAAGTTATCTTTTGAGGATCTTATCGGAGAAGATTTCGAGCTATCAGCACAAGATCCGAAGTTTGATTTTCAAGTCCATTACGATAACGACGGCCGGGCGATTATCGATATTAAGAATGACGATGAATGGACACGCGGAGCTCAGTTGACTCTTAAACTAACATATTCCGACAAGAACTTCAGCAAGAATGAACTAGTCCAATGGCTTGATAAGAAACTCAGACTTACCTTACTTAAGAAATCAGATAAGGTCGCTTTTCTTGGTAAAGCCATTGAATACCAGCTAAAGAGCCACACGCTCACAGAATTGTCTGTAAATAGGTATGTTCTAGCCGATCAATTGGGCCAGTTTATAAATGGCACGCTTGAAAATTATGGAAAAGGCAGGTTTGAGCGCTTCCTCAAAGAAAAAGAGATCGTTGTTAAAGCGTTCAACGCCTTTCCTGATAAAATAGCTCTCAAACAGGTGGTATCGAAAGAATTTAATAAGAACTATTATGAGAAGATCGACAAGTTGAACGGCGAAGAGCTTGAATTCGTACAAAGGCTTGATCTTGATGCCCTGCCAAACATAAAATACTGGGTTCGCAATAGGGAAAAGATCGATCCGTTCTATATTCAAGGTTGGAAACGAAACAAATTTTATCCGGACTTTGTTGCTTTTACCAAAAAAGACAAGATAATAGCTCTTGAATGGAAAGGTGAAGACAGGGTAAGTAGTGAAGACACGAAGTATAAGGTTGAAATCGGTGAGGTCTGGGAGAAATTAGGCAATGGCAAGCTATGCTTCTTTTTGGTAAATACTGGGAATGTTGAAGGGGTGTTAAACGAGCTTCGCGGGTTATAGAAACATGAAGAAGAGACTATCTCGAAAAGTTTCTAATCTGTTGGAGAAGGCTAAAGAATCTGTCTTGTTATCTGTTGATATTTATAATAAGCCGCGGACATCGTTTCGCGCTGGAGGATTTGTGGTTTTAATGTGTATCGCCTGGACATCTTTACTTCATGCTATTTTCGAGAAACGGGGAGATAGGTATTTCTATAAAGATGAGCAACATCGTGGGAGGTTTGTGAAAATCGACGGAGAAAATAAGGCGTTAGGATTATTAGATTCCGCTTCTAAATTCTTTAAAGATGGGAATGATCCAATATTAAAAAACATTTCCTTGTTTTATGAATTACGAAGTAAGATTGAACATCGATTTATGCCTATTATTGATCCTATGATTTCTGGTGAATGCCAAGCACTACTTTTGAACTTTGAAGAATTAATAGTCCGAGAATTTGGTACAGAAAACTCAATAGTTGAAAGTCTATTTATTCCTTTACAATTTACTGAACAACGAAAATCGATCCCGAGAACTAAGCAGGACGAGAAAGTAATTGATTTTATAAACACATTTCGGAACTCTCTTTCCACTGATGTTTCAAATTCCCAAAAGTTTTCATTCAAGGCATTCTTTATTCCGAAATTGGGTAACCATCGCGACTCGTCCGATGTTGCCATTGAATATGTAAAATTTGATCCGGAAAATGCGAATGAAATGAAGCAATACCAAAAATTTATTGTGGGGATCAAGGAGAAGACCGTCCAGGTTGCAAATCAAGGGAAATATAAACCATCTGACGTGCTTAAAATTTTAGAGGAGAGAACGAAACAGAAGATGATAATGAATTGGCATGTAAAAATGTGGAAAAAATATGAAGTTCGACCAAATAAGAAAAATTGTATTACGAAGTATTGCCAGTATGATGAACCTCATAACGACTACATTTACACGGACGCATGGGTTAATTTGTTAGTAGATAATATAAATAATAAGCAAAATGATCCTGGCCTAATAATAAATAAGTAGTAGGTACAAAAAATGGCGAAGCCACTAGCTTCGCCATTGTTCTGTACTCTCTCCCTACCACTTTGTAGCCAATTCCATGATCATATTATCCGCCTCTTCTGCCGAAAATTCATTGATTTGAGATAATAATTGTTCTCGCTCATCATCCATGAAATTCTCAAAGATAAGGTTGGTAAGTGTTCGCCTCTGCCTAGCGTTCATCATTCTTCCGTTTACATATTCTGCGGGGAAAATAAAGTTCTTTCTCCGGCCGTCAAAATAGCAATCTTTAATTTTTGTAATCATTATTATTCGTTATGGTGATAATCAATTCTTGCCGCCGGAGACCGCCTCGCGTAACCCTTTCAAGTTATCTGCCATTTCCCCGAGAGTATCCGTTGAATCTTGGCGGTTTGATTCAAGTTTGTCTTCAACATCGCTCAAACGTGAATAAATTCGGCTTTCCGTTGAATCGATTCGTTCTTCTAAGCGCTCGAATGATCTAGCAATTGAGACTGCAACATCATCGTTATTCTTGTAAATAATCTTTTCGACTAGCTCAAGATCCCGCTTGGTCAGGTTCCCTGTAACATTTTCGTTGTTGTTCATTTGAATATTTATTATTAGTTTGGTTAATACCTGTTCACTACCTCTGTTCCGCTGCTTGAAGAAAACTCGATATTTCCTCGCTCGCATCCGCCTTGCTCATAGAATCAATAGAGGCCAGAAACTTCTCCCTATCATCGTTGTCGGGAATTCGTTCATAAGCCAGATTTTCCAGGAATTTCTTCTGTTTGGCTGTGATCATATCGGCGCCACTATTGCCTAGATCGGGCTCGTAGGGGATATTATGATCGCCACTGTCCCCATTGCTCTCATCGGGGAATATTTCGGCCATGCTGATAACGGGAGCGGCCTTATTAGGCGTTTGGACACGTTCTGGCGGTACCAATTCGAGATCCTGTGTAAAGATGTCAGAAAGGCCTACAGATCGAATAACGGCACTAATGTAAGCGCTCTTCTCGGCCATTTTAATGGTTTTATTCGGATCATTACCGTTATTCTTGAGCGTGGCGGCGCCGCGCCCTTCGCCTACAACTTCTCCTTGATGAGAAAGGAAACACACAAATGCCACGATGTTTTCAGCGCCCTGGAACGATTCCAAAGTCTCCGTATCCTTCTTGAAGGATGCCGTGAGCCCATAAATTGAAGCCAGTTTCTCCGCACCGGCCTTTCCAAGGGATTTCTTGCCTTTGATTATGTAGAAGTCAGTACCTTCCTTTAACATTGGCTCAATGCGGGATTTGAAGTAAATCCTCTTTTCAAGGAGATTGTCGACTCCCAATTTGAAGTCCGCTATACCGCTTTTGGCGGCTGTAATTGCTATTGTCATAAAGTTAAATTAATTAATAATGCGAATCCTTTGTTTGGCAACGATGGAAAAGCCGAACCAATTTCGGGATCCTTTTTACCACTTCGCCCTTTTTATTTCTCAATCTCTCGTATCGAATTCCGTAGAAACAGGTCTCTCCTGGCCTTACAGAATGTCCCGCAAAATGCCACCGGGTGAAATTCATGACATCGGCCTCAATATTCGTATTGGCGGCAACTTCCTTGCCGAACCTATGCTCGATTTGGACCATGATGTATCCGCGGCCGGCATTGGAATCAAGACAGTCCTGAATAGGCGTCCCTAACCACATCTCTTTGACGATGTTCCTCATGCGGTTTTGCGGATTACCAAGAGGCCATCTTGATATTCAACCGTTATCCTATCGTTCACATTGAACCCAGACTCTCGAAGGAACCAATTGGTGATACAGATCATTGGTTTGGAACCATCGTGGCCAGATTCTCCAGGCGTATATGTGACCGTCATTTCTCTTGTTGTCATGGAAGTAATCGTTAATTGCTAATAGCCCCCTTTGTGGACTTGGAGATCGAAAAAAAGGTGGACCGTCTTTTTCCACTTCGTCACCTTACCTGTGGCGCTTTCTTTGTCGCCCTCGACGAAGGTGACTGACTTAAGGCTTTTTTCCCAGGGTTTTATTCTGAAACCCATGGAAGCCCATTTGGCGAAGGTAAAGCAGTTTTTGAATGGATCGTACCTTTCTGCTTCCTTCTTGCCCCAACGATTTTCGATTTGCTTCTTCACGAGATCCTTAGTAGCTATACTGCCAGTGTAACTTGACTGCGGATTATCAATGATTTGTTTGATATGTTTCATTGCTTTGGCATGTTTAATTAATGTGTACGACTATGCACATGAAGTCTTTGTGACTATTAATAATTACCTCATATACCTAGTGTTGTGTGTGATGAATCATGCCTAGTAAGGGGGTGGCGGGGCTGTTTGGTCTCAGTACCTACCGGTGGCGTCTGAATAGGGACAAGGGGTGGTTTGCGTTTCTGGAAGAAAATGGATATTTGGAATCGAGGGGATCGAAATTTTCGCTAAAAAAATTACAATTTTTTGGGCACTTTCCTTATAAACCCAGTGGGTGTATAGTTTAAAGACAACTGAATATCGAGAAGTAGCCTAAACCGGCGAGTAATTGACGGCATGGTGAAATAAAGTCTGATTAGAGCCAAAGAACCCATCGCAGGGTTAGCTCTAATCAGCCGTATCGGGAAACTGGTACGAGAGGTTTCGACCTCTACCTGTGGTGGGCTTTTTGCGTACGAAGTTTTGTTCTTTGAAAAGAGAGAGTGTGGTTACGAATTCTAGAACTAGTAACCAACAGGCGCAAATTCGAATAGTGCTTGGAAGAATTCATCACAACAAAACACCACTAGCCAGGTACAGGCTTAATATATTTTTTTATCTTCACTCTCTCTTTCCAGATCGCAAAGCAGTAAGAGCATAAAAGAGAACTACAACATCAAATCATCAGATCAATTATCATGTTAACGGATTTACTTGCAGTTATAATAGCCGTCGTTGTCGTCCTAGCTATTTTTATGGCTGTATGTAGTTGTGGTGAAAAATATTTTGATAGAAAGGAAGAAAAGGATAAGGAAATCACAAAAAATGCACGGGAAATTTTTAAAAGACACATCTATTACATTCGGGAATATATTGAAAAGGTAGTCCCTGGTATGGAAGGTGGAATAAATTCTCTGAACAAGGCCGTACTGAGATGGAATTGTCTCCAAGTTATTCTTAAGAAAGAAAAAATGGAAAAGATTAATGCCCAAAGTTTAAATGATTTGCCGGAGTATAGAAAGCTTCTTGAGATGATTTCTATTTATATTTCATTTCTCATCGATAAATCTTGTGGGGGCATTGGTTCATCATCTGAACAGTTAAATTACACATATGGGGTCTTTTTAAGAGAAAATGATCTTAATATTTAATCAAAATATGAAAAAAACATCTCAAGCCGTTCTTATTCTCCTTCTTATTTCCTTCCTTTTGCCGAAGTTAGCCATGGCCTCCTGGTGGAATCCCAGTACATGGTTTATTGGAGAAAAAAACATTAAGTCGGAAACTTTAGAAAGTAATAATGGCAATCAGACTACTGATATTGCTGAACCGTTGGGCACATCATCAGTTTCAAATGTCAATCAAACAAACATAAGACCGATCATTTCCGCACAAGACATTGACTTACAGTCGGAACTTCAAACAGCAGTGGAAAAAATCCAAAACAGAGATGCGGAAATCAAATCTCTTAAAACAGCACTGGCAAACTTACAAAAAAGTCTTGTAACTGCCAATATACAGTGTAAACAGACTGTTGTTGAGAAACCGGTTGAAACGATTGTATATCGTGATCGAATCGTCGAGAAGCCAGTAGATCGAATAGTTTATCAAGACAGGGTCGTTCAGGCTTCCTGTAACAACAATGTTATACCGACACCGATTCAGTCGCCGACAATGCAACTGGCTCAAGATTATGTGATGCCAGATAAACCGATTATTGGATCATTTTGTGATAATAAAGGGAATTGTGCTTGTTCTTCAGTTGCTGGATCAAATTCTAATTGTGTAGCATCCTCAAATAACACTGTGCACGTAGGAGAAACACTTAATTTTACCATTAAGGTTTCTGGAAAAGAGACATCAGGAATACTTGCTTTTATTCTTCCTCAAGAATATGACTGGGTGAAGGAAGGTGGAATGAAGCCTTGGGGCACAAATTTAACATACACCAAAACATTTACTACTGAAGATATATCTGCTCGTTATTTTATGTATGCTTATATTAAAAGCTCCAATGATAATTATCACAGAAGATCTAGCGGATGTAATTGGACTGCCTACTCTTGCGATGACAATGCTAATATAATTTATACGGTACTTCCTTAGAAATATGAGAAAAGATATTCAATATCGAGAAAATAACAAGTAAACCCGTGTCAGTAATAAAATCGTCCTTAATCGTTTCACTGGTCCTTTCGGGACTGCTTTTCGTTTTGAACGAAAATATTCCCCCATGGGCGGTATTGCCAATGTGTATTGCGGCTATTTGCTCATTAATTATATTTAACATTGAGGCCTTCAGAATCAGAAAGCTGATAGGCAGATTGGCCGCATATTTGGATATCGTCATCATAATGACATTGGTGGAAATTGAAATATTTGAAACAATGGACATTATCACGATCATTCTGTTATGGGCAACAGGCTTACTTCTAGCCGGATTATTGGTGATCATATTCATCAATATCTATAAAAAGCGAAAAGACGATGAATATTTTTCAGTTTTTGATCTAATATCGTTCGAAGTCATATTAATAATCCTGTTCGTAGGTTCTTACTTTGTCAGTGGGTATCCGTATCATCCAGTTGAAACAGCCGCTTCCGGTCAATCTTCGCTACCGGCGCCGACAAGCACACAAAGTTCCGATACGATTCCACCCCCCGTTGATTATGGAAGTTATTCCGAATCCTTTAGATGTCCTGAGGATTACCAAACTGAGGAGGAAAAGACACAGAATCTATTGTATTTCATGGCCTCCTACCGAAAACAATACCCCGCTTCGACCACTGAACAGCTGATGATCGCCAGATATCACTTGCTTGCGACCAATTTATGCGAGGAAACACTCGCAAATATGTCGCAACAAGTTGACCCGGATTATTCCCCAATGATCAGTTTTATGGACAAGAACTTCGGTCCGCGGACAATTGAATTCGATAACGAAACAAATGTATTGACTGCCTATTATCCACAAAACAATCAAAACCTAGAAGATTCTTCCAATGGAGAGCTGATATTCGATTTCTTTATCAAGGGCTTCTTCGCAAGCACGACTGTCTAGTATGAGAGAATCTCTTTAGATCTTCTTGTACTAGAATGTAGTGGCGGGAGCCGGCAAACCTACGTACTGCATGTCGTTCCAAATCTTTTGGAAAAAGACCTTAGCGGAGATTGAACCGACTCCCTCCTCTGCACGGC
>CAIMKX010000027.1 GCA_903842025.1 uncultured bacterium
GCTCATTTCCCTGGGACAGTGGAACTATTTGAGGCTCATTATGTATGGGAGGAGACTTAGGGTACAGATCACCAATTTTTCGTGTTATACTATTTGTGTTGAATACTATGGAAAATGAAGAAGACAAAACTTCATGGCTTGGTCGCGCATTGTCAGCGGCGCTAGTAATTGTTTTCGGCTGGGGCGCTTTGTGGAGCGGAAATTACGGTCTGCATTTGGCATTGAACGGGGCCAATCCAAATGTCGACTTCACGCGTTTGACCGCCAATATAGCTGACGCCTTCAATGACACATCGCCTTCGCCTTCAAATTCTCCGTCATCGGTTCCGATTCCTGCAATTAACAGCCCGATTCCAGACCGATCTCAAACGCTCAAGATAATAGTCGGCGGAGACGTGATGTTCGATCGGGCTATCCGAACTTTGGGAAGAAATAACGGTTATGATTCCCTATTCAGTGCAATATCGCCGCTTTTCAAGCAAGCCGATATTGTGGCCGTAAATCTCGAGGGTCCGGTGACGTCCAATCCGTCAAAAACGCTTCTTCCGGACGGTAAATATTCGGGCCAGTTGGCTTTTACTTTTGCGACCAAAACTCCCGCCGCCATGGCCGCGGCCGGCATCACTCTCGTCAGTCTGGCCAACAATCATACGGATAATTTTGGTCGCGACGGTTTGGCGGAAACAAGGAAGCGGCTGACGAATTCGAACGTGCAATGGTTCGGCGATCCGGAAAATCTCATTGGAAATGAGAAAGTGATGACGAAAAACGACATTGCTGTAGCTTTTATCGGTTACCACGCCTTCCATGACGGTTTTGAAAATATTCTGGCGGAAGTCAAGAAGCATTCCGATCTCGGGGAGTTCGTCATCGTCATGCCTCATTGGGGCGAGGAGTATTCGACCACTGCTTCTGCTCAAATGAAAAACCAGGCCAGACAACTGGTGGCCGCCGGAGCCAAGGCTATCATCGGTTCACATCCGCATGTCATTGAGGAGCGTGTCATGATGGGTGATGTACCGGTATTCTATTCTTTGGGTAATTTGCTGTTCGATCAATATTTCTCACCGGGAGTTATGAAAGGCAACGTCGTTCAGTTGGTCCTTACCAAGGATCAGAAAGGGACAAGTATCTCAGACATTAAAATTTATGATACTTCAACATCCTCCAAGGATGGAGTCACATACAATGACCAACCGATGGATTTTTAAGGGGAATTTTGCTAGAGTTTGTTTTGAGGAACTGTTCAAATTGATGACGCGCGCTTAGCTCAGTTGGTAGAGCATTGTCTTGACGTGACAAGGGTCGCAGGTTCGAATCCTGCAGCGCGCACCGAGTGAGGAGCGAAGCGAGCGCGACGCGAAGCCTATACAGTTCCCGTAGGGAAAGAATCCTGCTATATTGTAAAAATGACCATCCTCGCCATCGAAACTTCCTGCGATGAAAGCGCTCTAGCTTTGATCGAAACCAGAACAAACAACGGCAATTTTGAATGCCGCGTTATTTCTTCATTGATCCATTCGCAGGCAGAATTACACAGCGCCTACGGCGGCGTCTTCCCTTCTCTGGCCAAGCGAGAACATGGCAAGAATTTGCCGCCGCTTCTGGATAAACTTCTGACAGATTCAAACCTGACTTCGAAAACGGTTTCAAACGAAGAACAGTTAAATATCCGGGCTATCATTGAGAATTTCAAGACGGAATTATCCGGACAAAATCCCGACTTATTGGATTCCTTGGAGAAAGCCCAATTTCTGAATTCAATTCCCCTAATTGACCGCATTGCCGTCACCGAAGGTCCTGGCCTTGAACCGGCTCTGTGGGTTGGCATCAATTTTGCCGGATTCCTTTCAAAGTTATGGTCGATCCCGATCGTCCCTGTCAATCACATGGAAGGTCATATCATAGGCTCACTATTGGAATCAGACAAACCTTCAGACAAATGGCAGGCGCTCAAGAAATTGCAACTACCGGCGGTGGCTCTACTCATAAGCGGCGGACACACGGAATTGGTCAAAATTGGGCCAAAAATGGCCTCAGGAGCCTTCAAATATACTATTATCGGCCAAACCAAGGATGATGCCGTGGGAGAAGCTTTTGACAAAACCGCCAGACTTTTGGGCTTGTCCTACCCTGGCGGACCGAATATTTCGCGTCTGGCAAATGAAGCGCGAAAAATGAAGATTACCCCGGAAGTCAAACTACCGCGACCGATGATTTCCAGCGGGGATTTGAATTTCTCCTTCTCAGGATTGAAGACGGCTGTACTTTATGCCGTCCGCGATTATTCAAAGATCCACAAGGATTTGGATGACAATTTCAAGAGAGGTCTGGCTCTGGAATTCGAGGAAGCCGTCACTGAGGTGTTGGACAGTAAACTCAGAAAGGCCATTGACCAATATGGCGCCAAAGCCCTCATCATCGGTGGAGGAGTCAGCGCCAACGAAAGGTTGCGCAAGCAGTTTGAACAAACAGCGACCGAATACGGTCTGGACATATTCATGCCAAGCCGGCATGTCTCAGGCGACAATGCCTTGATGATCGCTTTGGCGGGCGCGCTTCATTTAAATGAAGATGTCAGAGATATCAAGGCCAGTGGAACGATGAAATTAGGGACTAGTTCTTAGGGACTAGGGACTAGGAAATCGCATTATTTTTATATTTCCCCATAGAAATACAAAAAACCTCTCTGAAAAAGAGAGGGTTTTTGTTTTAATAATATTAGAAGTTATTATCTGAACAAGCTGACGATGAAGTTCCAGAAGCGGACAATGATCGAAGATTGGGCAACAGTCGCGACATTTATATTTTCTGTAGCGATATTCTGGCCGGAAGCGTCAGTCGTGCTGGAAGCGGCGCCAGTGTCGGAAACGTTCTCAGTCTGGACGCTGACAACGGTCGCGTTGACATCCTCGGAATTGACGCCATTGCGATATGAATTGATCTCCGACAATTCCGTGGAATTCAAGGTCAAAGGCTTGTTGCAGGCCAATTGATTGATCTTCTTCATAGTCGTGATGTAGACGTAGCCAGAAGGCTGGGTCATACCCCACGGAGCCATGATCGTGTCGGCGTACTTGGTCTGGAAGGCCTTGACGGCCGCATCGGTCTTGGAATCGAAAATCCCGTTGATCTCGACATTCAAGCCCTGATTGTTCTTGAGGAAAGACTGGAGCTTCGTGACTTCGGCAGAATTGTTATCCGCACCAAATCTCATCGAGGTTGTGATAAGAGAACATGAGCCACTGCCGGATGAATAGCCTCCACCCGGATAGAAATTGACTCCCGAACCGCCATTTGAGGTCGATCCTCCTCCTGTGGAGCCACCTGTAGAACCGCCGCCATTTGAACCTGAAGCCGTGTTAGCGGCTGAACCAGAATTGGTGGTAGCTGGCGTACCGGCCGAATTGGACACGGTTGTCGCCGGATTAGCGGCTGAAGCTGACGGAGATGTTGAAGGTGTCGCTTGCGAGCCTGAAACAGTCGTGGCCGGCAACGCGGCGGAACCTGAACTGACGACAACCGGATTGGCGGCCGACACTGAGACTGTTACCGCAGGATTGGACGCTGACACTGAGGCCGTCACTGCCGGATTGGCGGCGGAAACTGAAGGCGATGTTGAAGGCGTCTGGGCCATCGATATAGCCGGAAGAGCGACAAAAGTGGCGATAGCGACCAATATAATAATGTTTTTATTCATATAAATTATGGGTTTTTCCCTTATTTCTAATATTACCGGAGAACCAGTAATAACGGCAACCCTATACTATAAGGGCGATTTTGTCAAGGGCCTAACCGAGAATACGCCTAGATCTTAAACTCTATAACATCACCGTCTTTGACTATGTATTCCTTCCCTTCTGTGCGCAATAAGCCCTTATCTCGAGCATTGGCATATGATCCGGCATTCAGAAGTGTGTCCCATTCAATAATTTCAGCTCGAACGAATTTTTCTTTGAAGTCAGTGTGAATGGCGGTTCCAGCCTCCGGTGCGGTCCAGCCATTTTTGATGGTCCAGGCGCGCGATTCGTCCTCTCCGGTTGTGAAATAGGTTATAAGACCAAGCAAATCATAGCCGCGCTTAATAAGATTATCAGTTCCGTCGTCGTGCGCACCCAATCCGGTCCGCATTTCTTTCTTATCAGCTTCATCCAAATCTTTTAATTCTTGCTCGATGCCGGCGTCAACGATTGCATAACTGTTGTTGTTGCGTCCTCTTGACTGCGCCAGTTTCCCCTTCGTGTCGCTCGTCAGACTCGCGACAGTCGGGGAAATGGCTCCGTCTGAGGACGCTTCAGAGGTCATTTTGCTTTCATTGAAAAACTTCATCAGTTCATTCCATCTCTCATCATTAAGCTCATCAAGGTTCTTGGCGCCGGCTTTTTTATTCAAGACATAAAGAAAGGGCTTCGAAGTTATTAGACACAGCAGTTTCAGGAATGGCGCCTCGAATTCATTTGGCGTAATCGTTGAAGCCAACTTCCCCGCTTCCAAAGCGGCGATAATCTTCTCAACCAGACCCATTTCAACAATAGCTTCCTTCTTGCCAGCTTTTACTTCCTTGCCAAGCGATAGTCTTCTTTTATTGACTGTTTGAAGATCCGACAGGATAAGCTCGAGGTTGATTACCTCAATGTCTTTGAGTGGATTGATCTTGGCATCGACATGAATAATATTGTCATCTTCAAAGATCCTGACAACCTGGGCAATAGCGTCTGTTTCGCGGATATTTGACAAGAATTGGTTGCCGAGACCTTCACCTTCCGAGGCTCCCTTGACCAAACCAGCGATATCGACAAATTCAACCGCCGCCGGCACAGTCTTGGCGGATTTTGAGAATTCCGAAAGTTTCCAAAGTCTTCCATCGGGAACGGCGACAACGCCGACTGAAGGATCGATGGTACAAAACGGATAATTTTCAGCCGGCACGCTCTTCCTGGTCAAAGCGTTAAAAAGAGTCGATTTACCGACATTTGGGAGACCGACGATGCCTATAGTTAGTGAGCAAGCCATAAAGTTCGTTTAGATTAAGATAGCCGTAAACCTGTAGATCTTTCTCGGAAGAGAATATCTTGGTGATGGCTCTCTGGATTATGACCTTTTTGGACTCAAAACTCAAGGTATCGGGATTTAAGAATTCTGCGATTTCTTTGGAAAATGAATCGATCTCCTCGTCAGTAGGCATCATTATTTCAGTTTTTGTTTTTTGCGTATCGCAGGCTTGCGCGAGATTCTTTTCCAATAACGAGATCTTGCTTTTCAACGGAGACAAGTACTCTTTTAGTTTTCCGAGAGTAATGACTTCTTCCGAGTATGCGTTGGTATACTTGTCTTCCCTGCTCTTAAGTTTGGATATTTCATTTCTTGTGGCTTCAATATCAATCACAGACACATTGGTATCATTGACATTGTGATTATTAAGCCATTTTTCAACTTGTTCTTTCATCAATGATGGAGTGCTGAAGATCGTCATGAGCCTTCCCCATACCGCTTCGTCAACGATCTTTGCGTTTATTCCCCGCTCATTACATGTGCGAGCCAACGGAAAACTGTAGACCCTATCACTGCAACGATAATACAGGTATTTACCATGTTGAGGACCTTCGCCGGATCTTCTCTTCCCGCAAGTACACCAGATCTTGCCTGCAAGCAAGTAATCATTCTTCTTATTTCTTCCCATGACGGCAAAATTGTCCCTCAATCTTTGGCCGGCACGATTAAAAAGATCTTCTTCGATGATACTGGGGACTTTAATAGTAAGCCATTTACCTACCGGGTTCATTCGGCGGCTGCTCTTTTTTATTTTCTTATATTTCTGCTCTTTCAGCGGCTTTTCCGGGACCACTGCGTACGAAGCTCCCCAATGAGCTTTACCTATGTATGTTTGATTGCGCAATAGAGTGCTTAATGTACTAGTACTCCATACACCTCTTTTGCTCTTACGAGGGCGAATTTCTAATTCTTGAAGCCGTCTCACAACGGCGCGAAGCGTCAAACCTTCATTAGCGACCCATTTAAACATGTTTCTGACATTGACTGCCTCATCTTCTTTTATTTCAAAGTGTCCAACATGATAATCAAGAGTCCCCTTTTTACCCATATTCGGAATGTAAGAATAACCGTATGGCGCCTCACTAACCAAAACATTACCGAGGTTGATTCTATTTACCTTGCCTATTCGGAATCGTTCAGATATTTTCGCCCTTTCATATTCTGCGAAAATACCTCGCATTCCACCCATCATTCGATCGTTGAGATCCTTAACCGGCGGCACAGTAACGAAAAGTGTTTCGATGCCAATTTGCTTGAGTTCATCCATAACAAGCTCTTGGTAGAAGTATCGGCGTCCCAATCGATCAGGATCATAGATTAGTACGGCTTCCCATATATGCTTTTTGGCGTCCAGGCGCAATTCATCAAGAGCCGGGCGGGCAAGAATGTCGCCTGACCAACCCTCGTCCAAATATTTCTTTACTATCGTGTAGCCGCGGTCCTTGGCAAATTTATCCACCTCTAGAAGCTGTGCTTCTATGGTTTCTTGGATCTCCTGAGTTGAGGTTGAAACTCTGCCGTAAACCGCTATCAGTTTATTTTCTTTAGAAATTATATTTTCCATATTCGTATATTATCAATCATAATTCATAATTTAACCACTGCTTTCTTGTTTGATCCTCTTGATTTGATCACTTCGTCAAAGAGAACGCTGAAGATAGCGTCGACTCGCTCTTCAAGATCCTCGTCATCGTCCATCCAATATGTAACGCTAACCCCTTTGACCGTACACGAATCGAAAGTCATTCGCGCTTTAACATTGATCGTATCAACGCAAAATATCGATAGAGTTTCACCTTCCCTTTTCGGTCCCTCTTCAGTATTTTTGATCGTTTTATTTGAATTATTCATATTTTTTACTTTTATATTCATCCCTAGGCCATTCATTGCCAGCTCTGCTAACTACGATAGCGCTAAACGACTCGGAAACCCAAAACATGAGGAAACGGTCATTGAGAAGAAGATGCTATTAAGACGGGCCTCGTATAAAGATTTTGTTAACAAACTCAATCACTACAGAATCAGTTAATCTATTGGCTTTATTGACTTAAGATACTCATCTAACGCCCAGTCCATTATTTGGGACATGGTCTCGTGTGTCCTTTTAGAAACATCCTTGACTTGCTCCTTAATATTTCGATCAAGGCGCACTAAAACTGTATCCCGGAACTTATGTCCCCTGTTTGGCTTTATTTCGGTAGCCGCCGTCAAAACTCCCTTTTCTTTGGAATTTTCCATATATTTTATTGTTATTAGAGCTGATAAACCTTATAAACCGAGCCCTATTTCTGATTTACGAGAGCGCAAACCGGAAATTTTTCCATATACATATAATATTGTTTACAATTTTAGCATAGTCCCATAATTGAACCTAATGGATATGTAACCGAAATTAAAATGAGATGCGAACGCAAAATGGGCACTATAACTAGAGCCTTGCCCACTGAACCTGGGAAAAGAACAGACAGAACCTCTCCCCATAATGGGGACAGGTCTCAAAAAACAAAGAGGGAAATCTTAAAAGAAGCAGGAATTGATCCAAAACATTCTGATCGTAATGAAACCCTTGCGGAAGGGACTGAAGAAGATTTTGACAAAGATTTGGAAGAAAATAAAAAAACAGGAGAACTAACCACCGCGAAGGTAATTCAATTCGAGAAAAAAAGAAAAATGAAGAATTCAAAAATTTTAAGTAGTCTTACACACTGATATTTTCGTCCAAACTAAGCAGTTTTCCTCGATCTTTTCCTCAGGGCCTCAATCCTGGCTAAACGATCCGGCTCATTCAAACTGAAATAGGTTTCGACCATTATAATCCATGTTTCAAGCCATGTTTTCATTTCTGGGGTTTCTTCTGTTTTTAATCTTTTCTTCATAACATTGACGTAGGTTCTCCACGTGAAATAGAAACGGAATCCGCACCGGCATTCAAGCGTAATCCCCGTGTCAGTAAAACGCCTAGAAAATAATGAATGACCTTGGCATCTCCTTTTAAACCGCCGATCCTGAACCTCATTACCACAATGTGGACAATGCGAGGCCATGACCGATAGCGATAATTTAATATATTTTGGTAATTTTGATCTATTGTTACGATCTGGGGCATAAGGATTCTTCGCATAATAGGCAATTTCTTCAGCCCTTTCTTCTTCGACAATCTCTTCCATAGTTTTGGCTGTGTCTGCCATATCCCCTAATATTAGAGTAGTTATAATAAAAAGATAGTGGGAATCAAACAATATTTGCATAGAACCCATTAGCAATATAATCAGGAATTCGTTTAAGGACAGTCTCTAGTGTCCAACCAGTTCTATCTCCATAGGATTCTAAGCAACAATCCATAGCTTTTAGAATGTCCCTTTTTTCATAACATTTCAGTAAATTGGCTGGTTTGAGTGCACGTTTAAATTCTATATCAAACTTTTGCTTATTATCAAAATACCAGTCCTTTTTATAAAAATAGGCACCAATTATCCAGTAATCCTTATAATCGCTGTTTACCAATTTATTTAGCGCTTCTTTATAATTCCAATTGACTTGTTCTGATTTTGTAACCGAGAATATCTCTTTTTGTTTTTGCGCTAGATTGGTTTGATCGGAAATAATAGGAACAGACACCGTGGGCTCTTGCCCACAATTTGTGTTTTGATTAATAATTTTTGTTACATGGTGCTTGTTACTGGTATCCTCAATACCACGCGGTGGTATTTTAGATGCCACATTAATGGTACTTTTAGTACCACGATGTTTAATGGTCTCGACAATACCAAAGGGTGCTTCATCGAGAGGGTCTTCCTCAATCGGCAATTCCTTCCATGATTCTTTTGGAAGTAACGTGTACATGTTATTTTTTCGCCTCCTGAACTTTCTATCTATTCCCCGTCCGATACTAATAATATTCCACTTCTCAAGTTTGACTAACGCTCTTGATACCGCATGCCTTTCTAATCCCTCTTCTTTCGCAATAGTATCCATTGATGGCCAACAACGCTTGGTAATGTAATCTGAGTGCATACAGAGGCTCGTATATACTGCTGTGGCTATTACGCCCAGGCGTCTGGCATAGAATTTTACGTAATCGTTATCGATAATAAAATAGTTTTTACGCTGATTTTTTCGTTCTTTTGCTACTTTTTCTTCTGCGTTGTCTCCCCGTGATTCCTTCATGGTGTTTGGTCATATTTATTATTAAAAATCCCCCCAGGAACACATTTGCGTAGAGCAAATGAGTTCGTGGGGGGATTCATATCCCAATTTCCAATGCGAACCCCATTTGATCTAGTTAAACGTGTTCCTGGTCAGCCACTACAGCTAACATCTCAATTGTACTCCAGTACTAATATTTCCATGGCGTGGCTTATTTAAAAGATATTCTGAAAGTAGCTTTTTCGCTGTTTTCCAAATAAATACAAACGGGCGGATAGGTTCAGAATAAATCGTCAATTTACTGCCCTCGACAAATTCTTTTGAGATTGGTATTCCTTTATCATTTCCATGGTGTTTTGGGCCGCTACCGTCTCCTTGAAAAAGCCCACGCGATTAGCCAGCTTTAACCATCTCAAAAATGGCTTGGTGTACCGCGATCGATACATAATACGGCTTAGTTTCTCCCTTTCTGTTATTACCTGTATCCGTTTCTCTTGCATATAGAGCATCATTCCGTGATCAGAACGGGGATTTATCGCACTTGAGCGATAGCGAAGCCCCTGGCACGTCCTACAGGCAAAATAGCCCAGTTTTAGGAACAAAGCATTGGTTTTATTCCCGCATCCACACACCAAATATGTACGAGTTCCAAAGGTTAATTCCCGATGAAATAACGGGATCTTTTGCGGTTCCGCGTTAAAATTGACCACCAAATAGGTATTCCCATCGAAACAATACTCGATCGAATAATCGAGAACGGAAGGCTTGCCGTTATGCAAAAAATTCAAGTATTCACCGTCCACAGGCTCTTTTCGGCGCGCTTTTTGTAAAGCATCTTTGAGTATATGCGTCGATAATTCAAATAAATCTGTGGCTAATTTCCCCACGACCCTATCTTACACTAGTCCTGCACCCATATTGGTCTAGTTAAAGGAGCGTTAAGTTTAACTTCCCCAGCGGCTGGGAAAGTTAAGTAAAAAGACAGTCCTCATTCATCCACCCCTTAATCAGCCGTTGTTCCTGCTAAACGCTCTTTCAGATAATCAACCCATGATGAATTGACCCCAATATTACTTATTCCAACGGTAATGCCACGCTTAGCATCCTCAATAAACCAATTATTGACGTCATTTTCGAGATCGGCCCCGCTGCCGCTTATCTTCTCGGAATAAGAAACGGCAAAAACGCTATCCTGAAACGATGAATATTTTGTTATAAATACGACCGCATAACCATCTTGCGGGAGGATCAAGTCGGAATAAACAATGTAGTCCATTTCATTGCTTATCGGGTCCGGCGCCGAGAAATCATAAACGATATCCATTTTGCTGTTCTTCATGTAAGAATCGGCAATGTCCTTAGCGGAGATGTGCTATGTGAAGATCACACCTGTGGATAGCGATATTCAGTTTTGTTTTTAAGCATGCACCAGACCACATTTACCAGATGTCTTCGTAAACAAACCAACGCCTGCGATTTAGTTTTCCCTTTGGACACTTTTCC
>CAIMKX010000028.1 GCA_903842025.1 uncultured bacterium
ATAAATAACAAACGCCTTCCCTATCTCAAAAGGCGTTTCTTCGGTTGTCAAAACCACACTCTTCTCTCTGGCCAGCCGAATATACGTCGGATCGTTCGTTTTAGCTACGGCGATGGCCGCCTTCTTGGCTTCGATAGCATCGCAAGGAGAAATTACAACCATTCTCGGTAACGTTCTCATGAGGGCAATATCTTCGAGAGCCTGATGACTGCCGCCGTCGGCTCCCACATTCAAGCCATAATGTGAACCAATGATCTTGACCGGCACATTGTTGTAGCAAATAGTCGTCCTCACCTGTTCCCAATTCCGTCCAGGACTGAAAACCGCATAAGAAGCGGCGAATGGAATCTTACCCATGGCGGCCATGCCCGAGGCAACGGTGACCAAATTCTGTTCGGCCACGCCGATTTCGATAAATCGCTCAGGATATTTTTCCTTGAATGGTTGAAGTCCGGTCGACTCCGTGAGATCCGCACAAAGAGCCACGACATTCTTATCATGCTCGGCCGCTTCCAATAATCCTTCGCCGAAGCCGGCGCGCATTGAAGCGAGGGGAGGCGTGGTACTTATATCATTTTTTGAAATATTTTGGCTCATGGTTTTTTCGTTTGTCATTCCCGCGAAGGCGGGAATCCAGTGTCGAATTACAAATAACAAAATCCAAATGACAAATCAAGCTCAAAGTTCAAAAACCAAAGTTAATATTACCATTTTTGTCATTTGGATTTTGGATTTGATTTGACATTGGAAATTTGAGCTTTGACATTACACTGGATTCCCGCCTTCGCGGGAATGACAACCTAGGGCATCTCTCGCCACTTTAATCTCCTCTACACTCACAGGCACCTTCCCATGCCATTCAAACTTCCCTTCAAATTCGGGAATGCCTTTTGAAGGAATAGTGTAGGCGATGATGACCGAGGGTTTTTCTTTCTCCGCTTTCGTATTTTCAAATGCCCGGTCAATGCCGAGGAAATCATGCCCGTCAACTTCCACAACATTCCAGTTGAAAGCTTCCCACTTCTTCAGCAATGAATCGAGAGGCATAACCTCGCTCGTAAATCCGTCGATCTGAATATTATTACGATCAATAATGACAGTAATATTCCGAAGCTTTTCCTTGGCCGCCAACATTACACTTTCCCAGGAATTGCCCTCATCCAGTTCCCCGTCGCTCAAGAGACAATAGAAATGCCGGTCCGAATTCTTGCCATTGTCCATCCTGTCCGCCAAAGCCATGCCTACCGTCTGGGCCAAACCGCTACCAAGCGGTCCTGATGAAGTTTCCAACATAGGCAACCACTCGCGATGCGGATGGCCTTGAAGTCGTGAACCGAGTTTGCGCAGTGTCTTCAATTCCTCCAAAGGAAAATAACCGGCATGGGCCATGGTCGCATAAAGAGCGGGACAAATATGGCCATTCGACAAGATTAATCGGTCGCGATATTCCCAAGAAAGATTTTTGGGATCATGCTTCAAAGCGTGGAAATACAAATATGTGAAAATATCGGCCATTCCAAGCGAACCCGCCAGGTGGCCGGACTTGGCCTCAATGAGCATTTCAACTATTGAACGGCGAACTTCCTTGGCCTTGTTTTCAAGAAAAGAGATTTTTTCGGAAGAGAGGGGCATTTGGGATAATTATACCACGGCCAATCGTAGGAACCGTAATCACACACATTTTCCATTTTGGTCGAGAATAGCGACCAGGCCGCACAACTAAAAAATAAATAGTGCGGCCGCTCGCAGACCAAAATGGAAAATGTGTGCGGTTACGGTTCCCAAATTAGATCCGCTTGAAATTTTGAATCGCCTCAAACGCATTCTCCGCCTCAAAAATCGCCGAACCGACGACCAGACGATCGGCTCCGGCTTCAATCAAATTCTTGGCATTCTCCAAAGATATTCCCCCGTCAACTGAAACGATCATGTCCGGATATTTCATTTTTATTTCCTTGATCTTACCGATAACTTTGGCGTCGAATTCCTGACCTTGAAAACCTATTTTATCTATTCCCATGCATTGCAGGAATGAAATGCCGGCCACGAAAGGTTCCAGTACCTCCAAAGGCGTTTCGACATTCAGAGCCAAACCAACTTCGACTTTATCTTTGACAAGTTCCAGAGCTTTGGCGATGTCACCCTTTGATTCGACATGGATAATCAGGCGCGAGGCCCCGGCAATAACCCAATTTTCCACAACGTCCTCCGGCTTATTGACCATGAGATCAATCTCAAAATTTAATTTTTCCCAACCCGGCAAACCTTCCTCTTCTTTAAGAATCTTGTCAAATGTTTGATCGTGCTTCCGATATGGCCAAGATGAATTCGGGACGAACTGTCCGTCACAAACGTCGATCTGGACGGTTTTCACCGATCCAAGGACAAAAGAGATCTTGTCCTCAAGCTCGGCAAAATCTTTTGGCAGTATGGCGGGAATGATTTCAGTTTTTTTCATATCGATGTTGGAACAGTATAGCAGATACGATCACTCGATCGCATCGATCTGGTCAATTCTTCTCTGATGTCGGACTTCACCGCTAAACGGAGTCTTCAGCCATAACTCGACGGCCGCTTTTGCTTCTTCTTCACTGACGAATCGTGCGCCGATTGATAAAACATTGGCATCGTTATGCTCGCGCGAGAGATTGATCACCTCTAGGTCTCTCCTAGCGGAATCCCCGTACCAAACAGCCGCCCTAACTCCCGGAAACCGATTGGCCACCATTGCCTCGCCCTGACCTGAACCGCCGAAGATGATCGCCTTGGTCTCGCCGCTCAAATCCTCGGCCACCTTCATGGCCGCTGCCGTCATATAGACCGGATAATCATCCTCAGGATTGAGTTCATGGGCGCCGACGTCCAATATTGAATATTTGTTATTTTCCAGAAAAGCCTTAATAGATTCCTTAAGTTTGAAACCGGCATGGTCAGCGGCGAGAATGATATTCATAATTTTATTGATTATTATGCTGTAATTGTACAGGAAACAAGCAAGTTCGGCGAGGTTCTTACCATGTCTGACCTGGTAATACCCCAAAAAACGGCTAAATTACGTTGCCCTTACCACCATGTCAGACATGGTAAAACCTTGACATTCATACCCGTTTGCGATATAATACACCTAGCCAATTTAAAGAAGTGTTGTGCGGTTGCACGACATCATTGCTTCTTGAAAAGTGAATAATATCAAGCCTGAGTGCAAGATTCACAAGGGCAAAACAAAGGATAGTTGTGAAAATGAAAAATGTATCACATATCAGGTGGGAGACCGGAAATATAAAGTGGGACAACGGTGAACCAGCGTTTGACATACAAGTGTACGTCGGCGGACATCTGGTCACCGAGAAAAAACTCACAGTCGAACACAGTCTCAAGTTCGACCCAAACGATCCTGCATTTCCGACACCCCTGAGAGGTGCCGGACAGGTCGTGATCACTGACAACTATGACAAAGAATATGTTCGGGACTTCAAGATCAAGCCTGACGGTTCGATCCAGGTGATCGAACCGCCCAAGGCCTGGTATGTGCCGAAACTGTCATGGGCAGTGGCAGCAATCATCTTGGTACTGATGGGCGCGTTGGGGTTTGCTCTTTATAAAGCTCTAGAGAATCTCAGAGACGATTCGAAGTCCGCGTCGCTTCCAGTTCTATCGAAAACAAATACCTTAGCGACCCGTTCGGCGGTTTCAACCGACCCGACACTCGCTGCCGCCCTGGCCAGAATCAAAGTTCTGGAGGATAGCCTCCAGGAGACCAAAGCGATCCGCGAGGCGGCCATCGCCACCATGGATCATGCCCATGAGCTTCAACAACAGGTTGAGGCCCTCAGGCGGTCTGGGATTCTGAACTCCAATGGGCCAAATTCGGCAAGCGTTATAATCATGGGCGCTTCGGCTTCCAAAACAAACGCTCTGCCCAACTTTGGTCAACAACCGGAGCAAATAAGCGTTTCCGTGACAGGTCACCACAACAATGTGGTGATTGGGGACAATAACCGCCGAATCGGATACCAAGGTGATTCGACGAACGATCGGCCGACAATAGTGGTGACGAACATTTTTGTCGTCACCAATCAGGTAATCGGTCCATTGTCAGGTCCGCCGGTTGGCGTGTTCAACAACACGATCAACAACAATTCTAGCCAGTCGACGGTGGCTTCAGCCGCAAGTGAAGGCTGTTGGAATTGGTTCAAAGGCGGAGGACAAGTCGGAAAGATCAAAACGTCCGGCGGTGAAGAGTACGACATGAAGGATCTAGTCTGGAATTCCACCCCACTTCTTGGTCAGCGATGGTTTACCATCCCTGGCTTCACCGGATACTTCGCCCGGAAAAGCGAGGGTTCCACTGGTTTCACCTATTCTCAAGGTCAACAGCTGTAGAACTTGTAGTTCATTTCAAACACCCCCAGATCAGCGATGGTCCGGGGGTTGTCTTTTTATGAGGTGGCGTAAGGGCTTTTACCATGTCTGACATGGTATATGTAACCCCTCACACCCCTCGTAGGTAAGCCCCCATTTCACCCCTTTGTTTGTAGGACATTAGAACCGAGCAGAGTATGGCCAGTGTCTCCGCAGTCTTCTCGCTGAACGAACCAAAGGATATCTTCCTCTTCAGTACA
>CAIMKX010000029.1 GCA_903842025.1 uncultured bacterium
CCTCCTCGTTCCTTCGGAGTCCGCCCATCGCACAACCCCCTTTCTCGTTTTCATTTTTGTGTTTATCTTGTCGCTTCCGCTTCTTGATGCCGTGCCTTCGATGAAGGTCGGCGCTCGTCCTTCGCCATGGACGCCAAGCGGAAACAGCCCCGAGGCAAATGCAAATGCTTGCCCCAAGTCCGCTCGAAGACGAGCGGACTCCTCCCACCCGTGCGCGCACGCGAGGACTCCCTCTTCAATTCAAATCTTTGTGTATGCGACTCCTGCTCCTGTTTTCTTTTCTTGTTTGAGTTTTCCTTCTTTCACAAGTGCCGCGAGATACCTTTCGGCTGTTGCGTCGGAGACATACAGGAGTTTTTCAACTTCGTCGTTGGTGATTTTGGTTTTCGTGTTCAGTGCCGCCATTATCTTGTCTCGCTTCTTTCGTTTCCGGTCTTGAAGCGCAACACGGGCTTTCACGAGCAGGTCGCGTGCCGTGTGCAAAATACCGGTTTGTGCTGGAGCCGCCGCAGACGGCGGCTGAATCGGGTCAGGTTCTGGAGGCAACGGGTCATTTCCCCCTATTTGACCCGTTGGGTTTGGGGATTGATCCGTTTCGGATGTGGGAGTCGCTTCTGCGGGTGCAGGGGCCGGTTCAGAGACACTCGGAATCGGCTCGGGCGGAGGAATTTCAGCAGGCACTTCAACAGCCGGACTTGGCAATTCTGGTGCGGGTTGCGGCGCTTCAGGGGCAGAAGTTTCTTCTTGGGGCATACCCTTATTTTAGCGCACAAAACCCTCCTAGGGCGATTAACTCAACCCGTTGAGTTAATCGCCTATTTCAGGGTATAAAAGACATCTGGGCCGATGACTCCGTGCTGGGTTAGTTTTCTTTCGTGTTCTAGCTCGTCCAAATACCGCTCAGCAGTTGCGTTAGATACTCCGACAAGTTTTTCCACATCATTGTTTTGGATTTTTCCGTGTGTCTGTACGAACGCGAGAATCCTCTGCTTGTTCTCAGCTTTTCTCTCGCCCTGTTCAGAAATTAAATCGCCCTTACCGCGCCGTGCGAGATACATTCCGAGTGCAATACCAGCGAGAGCGACGATGATTAAAACGAGATATGTCATGTTATTTAATTACTAAGTAAATTTGAATCAACAAACCGATGACCATAACCGCCGTAAGTCCGGCAATCCATTTTGTGAGCCGTATCATTTCCTCCGTTTGTTTCGATGATTGTGTATTGAAATTCTTGATTGTCTCCTGCAATTTATTTAACGCGCGTCTAGTTAGTTCATCAGATGCAAGTGAGCCGTAATGAGGACTTGATTGATTTATCAATTGCCACAATTGGTCTTCAGTAGAATCTTGTAGTTCTGGCGAAAAGTTAGTCATATTTTAATTCAAAATAAAAACTTCCCAGTCGTTCCAGTCGCCATTCTCGCATTTCTCCCAATCATACTTGCTCTTGTTATTGATGTGCCACGCCTTGTTGCGCTCAATTACAATGCCTCCGAAAAGTTTCTTGTTTTTTTGACCGGCAATGTATTTCTGTAAAGCTTCAGCTTTCGCTTTTGTATATGTTATTCCGTCCCGATCTCCGGCTTCTTTGACTTCCAAAATCCCAATACGACCATTAGCCAGTTTTATAAGATAATCCGGGTAGAAAGTATAAATACCACCGGCATATTCATATTTGATACCAAAATAGTCCTGTTTGTTTTCTCCATTCTTCCACCACCAATTAATTTTAGAAGTTTTTTCATTTAAGAATGCCTCAAACTCCCGTTCCGGCCTAGAACGATCTATGTTTAAATAGCACGGCTCGTATGCGTACTTTTTTGCTTTTACGATTTCATCTGTGTATTCGTTATAAAACTGTTCCGGCCGAAGTTCAAAAGGATACCTCTGTTCGCTTTCTTCAGTGCGTTCCTTGACCTCTTGTTCCTTGACCTCTCTATAGCTCTCAATGGCTGTGGCGAGTATGTGCTCAAAGTAACCACGATTTTTATCGTGCAAAAAAATCTTCTGTGTCAGTAGCATGTTTTCCTCACCCCAACTTTTTGAACCAAGCACTTCTTGAAACCAAAGATAAATGGCGGCCTTTACAGACGGCACCGAACGCTTGATGTTTTTAAAGGGTCCGAGGTTGTTTTTAATGGTCTGCTCAAAAAATACCATGAGCTCATCTGCCGCGACCTGAAGCTTGGCAAAGTCGTCGGCTTCAAGACTGCCTTCAAGCTCATCAAAATCCTTCACATCCAAATGAGTATCGGCAATAAGTTCCTGCTGATATTTCTTGATAGTGAGATTAACGCCTTTGGCTTCAACATTCTTGACGTTCTCTGTCGGTTTATTTTTACGGGAAGTCCCGAAATATTGATCGGCCGCTTTTTCGAATACATGATGAAAGCTGGAAGTGACATCGCCATAATCTGCTCGGGCTTTATAGTACGACTCCATCTTGACCGGCTTATAGTCGCCTATGCGAACCGCACGCAAATGCTTGATGATGTTCGGGTTGTATTCCTCCTTTTTAACCGCAATTGATTTAAGGTTGGTATAGATATAGCCGCGATTAAGCATTTCATTACCATAGTGCCGCTGTTCCGGCATACGCAAAATTCGACCGACGGTCTGAATTTCAAAAACAATGTTGTGCGTTTCTCGAAACTTTACGAGGATATGCGCGCGAGGACAATCCCAACCGGTATCAATTGCTTGTTTGAAAATAAGAAATTCAATTTCGTTATCGGGTTCGGCAATCCAGTCGATCAGTTCTGACTTCTGCTCGGCCAACCAAATAGCCAGCTTGCCGTTGCCGTGCCCGTCTTTTCGCTCGTTGATACCCTTGCCGTTAAGAAATTTCTTTACCGCTTCAATTTTTTGATCACCAGCTTCAGCCGTAGGAATTTGCACCAAAACGAGAGGGTTGATATTTGACCCTTCTTTTTCAAACGCTTTCTTAAGTTCTAATCGCTTGCGATAGGCGGCTTCAAGCACGGCTGACTGCGAATCCTCTTCCGAAGCGGCAATCTTTTCAATATCTTCGTTGATAATGATTTCTTTTTTGATCATTCCATCGTCAATTACATCTTTCGGCTCGACGATGACATAACCAGCACCGCCTCGCGCAAAATCTCGGGTAAAACCAAGATCCTGTTGTGGACGGCGCGGAGTAGCAGACATCTCAATCACAATATCGGCACCGATAAGGTCCCGAAGTTCGTTTGCCCGTGCTGTATCTGCGCTGACATGGCTTTCATCAATAATGAGAATGATTTTGCGTTGTTCTCTGGTCTTTTCGAGTACGTCCCGAAAATTTAGTTTTTCGCCATCTTTCATCACTAAGTTTTTCCAATCGCCGGACGCATGTTCTTTGCTCCTGAGTTTCTCCCAGTTTGCGACGACGACTTCGTTCTGCACGATTCTTTCTCGACCGCCGCTAAACGCCTCCTCAACCAGCGTGACTCGAGGAAATCCTGCAAAAACTTTTTCCAGCGTATGTTTGCTTTGCAAATGCAATTCGCCTTTACCTATACTCATCCATACAAAACAAAAATCTTCTTTCGGGAGTTCTTTTATAAGCGCCTCGATATATTTGGCGACCATAATAGTTTTACCAGAGCCAGTGGGAGCCTGAAAAACGCAAACTTCGCCCGGTCCGTCATAGCCCAAAAGCTTGACCGTTGTCTCGATCAACTGATTAACTGCCTTTTCTTGATACGGTTTAAGATCAATATTCATAAATTTGTTTGTAGACATCCAGTATCTTTTGCGGAATTGGTTCGAGCGTAACGCCGTGCCAATTGGCGAATTCTGTTTTTGAAAGACCTGTAGCGTCCAATGTGAAGAAGTAGAGTATTTTATCGCCGTCAATTTTTTCAAGTTCTTTTTTGAGTGCAGGAAGACCGGTGCGAGCGAGGGAATAATACACCGCGAGAGTTTTATCGCCTTGCTGGAATATACGATAATGGTCGGTCTTTTTTACTTCACCAAAAACACCCTCGCGCAAACACAACATCTCTGTACACTCGCTAGTTATGCGTGTTTTGAAATCGTCGCCGTTTGAATTCTTTTTTATGAACTTTGTCTTGAAGTACTTGAGCGAACCGCCGAAACCCGCAATCTGTCCGTTGCTTTTGTCTTTGTACCCTGTAATTATTTTCTTTATTCGCGGGTAGGTCACTTCCTCACAAATGTCATTTTCGTTATTAGTACACAATATGAACTGGCGTTTTCCGGAATCCTTTTTGTTAAGCTCGAGCACGGCCTGTGCAGTTGTTCCAGACCCAGCAAAGAAATCAAGAATCAAAGCATCTTTTCTGCCGGAACAGACCGCGACGCACTCGGCAACCGCATACCATGATTTAGGAAACTGGAATGTTCCTGTCTTCCCGAGAATTTTATCTAGCACTTGCGTGCCGTGTTCGCTGGCCGAGAATTTTACATTGTCCCAAAAACTCTTTGGCGTTTCGCCGTCAATTCCGCCTCGAAACTTGAAGTATATCTGCTTACCATTTTTGGTGTCTTTCAGAACGATGTCTCCTCTTTCATACATTCTATCGATATCTTCCTTACCGCGTCGCCAAATTCTTTTCTGGCCTTGAGTATCTACCGGCCAAATTATAATTGAGTATTTTTTCTTGGTGCTGATGGCGCCGGATTTTGGATTGAGATAAATCGGATAATAACGATCAGCGCCTTCAGAAGCTAAACTATCCTGTCCTTCTTTACGCAAATTCCTTTCTTCATACCATCCGTTGACATCTTCTTTGTAGCTATGTGTTTTCTCCGCAATTGGAATTGCGACTTTCGCGACTTGTGTCTCGGAACTCTTGGCGAAGAAAAGAGCGTATTCGTGTTGCGAAGCGAGGCTCCGTTTTGTTTTGCGCCCGCCAGGATTTATTCGTATAGCCGCTGTTCCAAGGTGATTATCTTCACCAAATATTTCCTCCATTATCAACAGGAGTCGCGGCAATTCATAGTCATCAATTGTCACGCAGACGATACCATCTTCCGCGAGCAGTTGCTTGGCCAGCTGAAGTCGTTTGTACATAAACGATACCCACTTACTGTGCCGAAAACTATCTGAATCATCTACATAGTCATTATTGTATTTCCAATCCTTTGCCCCGGTGTTATATGGCGGATCAATATAAATGACATCAATTTTGCCCTGATGAGTAAAATTCAAAACCGAAAGCGCATGATAATTGTCGCCTTCAATGAGAATATTTACCGGCTTTGATAGGTCATTGTCAGCGATTTCTTTACTTTTGATTTCTTTCAGCACTGGTAGAGCATTTTCAGCGTCTTTTTCAAATTTTTCTTTCACTTTTTCTTCATCCCAAATAAGCCCGTATTTCTTGCGAGATTCGAGCTTTTCAACAACCTTGACTAGCTCCTCTTTGCTTAATTGCGAATAGTCCTTTGCCACAGATGAATAATGACATATTTTTAAAAATTCTTCATCTCGCCCAACCTTCGGGCCATTAACTCAACGCGTTGAGTTAATGACCAAAAATGGCCAAAATCGACCCTCGCCCTGCCGCTCCATTCCTTTTCCAAAGACATCCCCCGCCAAAAAACAAAGCATAGAGAGCGGC
>CAIMKX010000030.1 GCA_903842025.1 uncultured bacterium
ATACTACAATCACGAAAGAAAACAGTGGACCAGAAAGAGGATGACTCCTGTTGAGTACAGAATTCATCTTTTGACCCAGGTCGAGGGTTAGGGGGTTCTAACGTGTCTACTTTTTAGGGTACAGATCACAGTTGTAAAATATCATCACTTTTGTGCTCTTTTGCCAGTATGTCATAAGGACTTTTGAAGCTAACTGTAGCCGCGGTTTTGTTTTTGATGGAAAGGTTCCAAAGTAAACTTGAGACAATGTTTCTCTTTTTTGCATCATCTCCATCCATAAATTCAGATCTGGCTCTGCTGGCTTGTATAAATACATCTCTAGTCGGTTCCAAAGTGAATACCGGTTGCTTGGATTTCATATCGTTGATCTGGCCTTGAAGTGATACGCGGTCGTTCTGAATCTCAAGGACTTTAGCGTCGTAGATTTCCTTTGAAATTTGTTGGTCTAGAAATGTATCGAGTAATCTCTTTTCTTTTGCTGTAAGCGATTCTAGGCGTTTCTGGAGTGTTTCCAGTGCGGAGTTAAGATAATCTTTGTTGACGCTAGCTTTTTCTTTTGCGGCTTCGTAGACGAGATTGATATGGTCTTCGCTGAAATGAATTGATTGAAGTAATCCGGCGACGATTTCATGTAGCAGGGTTTCTCGCATATAGCTTTTGTGTTCAGTGCAAATACCCTTGCCGTTGGTGCAGTAATAATATTGGTGACCTTTCTTGAGTGAAGCAGTTAGAGCACAGCCGCAGTTTTCGCAGGTGAGGAATCCTCGTAGTGGGAAGAATAACGTCTTGGTCCTTGGTCGGTTCTTGTTGTGAATGACTTGTTGAACACGTTCGAATAATTCTTTGGAAATGATCGGTTCGTGATTGCCAGGATAGTATTTACCATCTCGTTTCATGAGTCCGCAGTAGAATGGATTGTCGATGAATCTGTGAATGTGACTGGCATATACTTTGGTGCCGGCGATAGTTCGCAGTCCCTCTTTGAATAACAGACCAGAAATATCCTTGAATGAATATGTACCGATAGCATATAGCTCAAAGGCTTTAACGACGTATTTAGAGCGATCCGAATCGATTGAAATGGTCTTGTCACCTTTATTGTTCAAATATCCAAAAGGTGCCTTGTTAGGCCAGCCACCCTTTTCGAGACATGCCCGATTACCTCTCTTCACATTGGTACTCAAATCACGGCTGTATTGATTAGCCATACCAAATTGCATAGCCATGATGAATGCAGTCTCATTGGGTAAATGTGTAGCCTCGTATGTGCGAATTTCCTTGATTACACCTCTTTGGAGCATATCCATGATGAGTCCACCGTCTAGGAAGTTACGAGCCAATCTATCGAGCTTCCAGCAAAGTAAGGCATCGGCCTTACCGGACTGTATCATCTCAATTACTTCATTGAAAATGGGACGACCGGCAGTCTTAGCTGATCTGCTTTCCTTGAAGACTTTGATGACATTCAGGTTATGATTTTTTGCAATATCCATGAGCTCTTTTTCTTGGGAGTCCAATGAAAGGACTTGGCGGTCTTCTGATTCGGTAGATTTTCTGCAGTAGAGAATATATTTCATGGATATTATTAGATTAAGTTGATAATGAAAATTATTAGAATGTAATTGTTGGAAGTGTACTCCTAAAAAATATTCAAGACAAATTTTTCGGTGGATTTTCTGTGGAGAGTTTGTAAATGCGATGACGAGCTGTGCCGAGCCAGTGCGTGTCATAGCTTTTGTCGATCTCCGGCGCGTTCGGATCGACTTCATAATCTTCCAGCATGACGCTCATAGCGAAGTTGCTTATTCCACCATGGGTGATTGGACGCTTGAGATTCCTCGAACAGACATATGCTTTCTGATTCATGAGCCGGTGATCAATAAATGACTTTGCCATGTATTTTGCAAGATATGACGACAACCTTTCATTACCATCAGTCATCTTCATGTATACGAATCCATGTCCCCAGAGTCCCGCAACCAGTCTTGTAGCTCTTTCTGTGTCAAAGAGACATGAGGGTAGTCCCCAGAATAGAGCGTGGAAATGAACTGCTCCACGTGTTTGAAATTCTGGGACGGCGATGTAGCGGAATGTAGGGCCATATCTATACCGCAAAGCCTGGATGAAAGCTCCGAAATCTCTATAGCCGATACGGAGGTCGGTTTGGTTGTCCCGGTACGTGCAAGTAACGAGTAGAGGATGTTCAGATCCGACAAGGTTAGCCATGACGAGGCGTCGAAAAGCCAATTGAGCACGATTTGCATTGTCTTTCCTCTTGCCTTCGAATTCAGCGGGTGAAAGCGGAGCTTTTCCGTCATCATCCACACCCTTACGAACAGCTCGGCGTGTATGACCTCTTTGTGTATTTCTAGGTATTTGGAGATCTCTTCCATAGGTGTATGTTTCTATTATGTTTCCGTAGCTAATAAATTTGTTGTATCCCATCTTCTTTCTTCCTTTGTTAGGCAATTAGCAAGTCATCATGCGTCCCGTCCGCCGCGCTAAAGCGTTGGCTGGACGGGACGCACTCCTGCATATGCAAAATACAAATCTGCAAACGAGTTCAGATACTCATTGGCTGTTTCAGGAGAAATATCGACCCCGTTTTTCTCCTTGAAGACGGCTATGCACTGCGATATGAGTTTTTCGCTGAACCGGTGTTGCATGAGTGCATGCTATTCCAGTTCCTTTACCGGATCGTACGCGTACGGTTACGGTAACGATATGTTATGAAATTGTGGTTTCGAGATATTCTGGATTGATCTGAACATACCCAGTTTCACCTGATTTAATCAAAAGAAAATTGCTAAGGCCGGCTTGCTTTGAAACTTTGGCGTTGATCGCTTCACAGGCTCGCCACATTGAGCGTTGCGTGAGACGATCGTTAGGAAACTTTTCCGAGAGGATTTCTGAATAATATGACTTGGCTTCCAAGCCATCTGTATTTTCAAAAATGTATTCAAGAATGTAGTGGCTGTTCGGTTTGTCATTCTTTTGCTGAATATGAACTGCACGATCGCCGATATTCAAAATGCTTTTCTCACAATCAAATGATACGCCTCTAGGAATGTCTTCAGTCTTGCCCTGTTTATACCATTCGATTAAGGGCAAAATCTCTTTTGAAATAGAGAGGCAGAAGATTGCTGGTATGAATTCCTCAATCTGGTCATGATCCATATTGAGTATGTCCTCACTATCGCGAACACGATCGATATATAGATATCCCTTTTGTTTCAAATGTTCTAGGCATGTTGAACATGAATATTTATCTATACCAACAATCTTGAGATCTTCTTCAGTTATCGTTATCTCCGGAGGTAAAAAATTATCAACATTGCCAGGATTATCAGTCCAAAACTTTTGAAGCTTGAAATTGATGATTTCCATTACTTTGATGTAATCCTGATGCATCGTCTAATTTTACACCTTAAAATCAAAAGCGATACCAAATACGGGGGAATGTGGCGCCTCCCAATCCAACCGCCTTTTCCGGGCAGGTCGTGCGCGGCCGCTTGCACGAGAGCGCTTGGTAGGAGAGAGTACGGGCGCGTACACCTCCGCCCTAATGACGATTGTGACGCGACTTACGCCCACGCCCGTATGTCTCCGCTTACCCGACAGTCTGTAACACACAGACAGTCGGCCGCTCTCGACATACCGGTGTGGGCTAGTCGCGAATATCATCCGTGGTGACGGGCGGAGGTCAACGCGCCCTTATCTGCCAAGCGTCACGCGCACCACCTACCCTCCAAAGGCGGTAGAACGGGAGGCGAACAAAGTGCTACATTTTAATCAAAACGTGGTATAGTGTTGGACATATGAAAAACTCACAAAAAGGTTTCGTGGTGCCATTATTAATAGCCATTATTGCAGTGCTGGTTATTGGAGGTGGGGTTTATGTTTATGAGAATAACAAAACAAAAGCACCTGTTGTTGATACAGCAACGCAACAGCAAGATCAAAGTCAGCAACAGATAAATTCTCAGAGTCCAACACCAGCAACTCAATCGAATCAAGCTTTTAGTTGGAAAACTTATTCAAATCCCGAACACCAATTTAGTATTCAATATCCGTCAAATTGGGTAGTCGATACTGGTGTGGGTGGAACACTTGTTCGATTCCGACCCGCAAACCAAGTTCAGAAACCAGATACTGATACACCGATCGATCAGGTATTTGTTAGACAGGAACAAGGATGCAGCAGTGCAGATTGGAATATTGGTTTTGCAGATGCGAATTATAAGCATGTGTGCATGATTTCTCTTAACTTGGGCATAGATGCCGTTGCTTTATCGTCAAACTCGAAAAGTATCGAGGAGAGTATACTGAAGTCTTTTTCAGGCATGCCGATTCCTTCAAATCAGGGTTCTGTTCCCGAAGTTTCAAAAAAATATACGGATAATGATTTCGGATTCACGTTTACTTATCCAACTGCATGGCAGTTAGCAACGAAAGTCATTGGTTCATACGGTAACACATTGGTACTTACCCAGCCTAATGGTGACTCAATCAGCGTAGCTAAAGTGTCCGATGTGCAAGTTCTAAATCAGGATGCCAAGTTCGGTAATGTCCTCTATTATTTCAACGTCGCTAATAACACTTGGATGACAATAGGAGATAGTGAGCGCGGAGATGATGCTACTTACGCTGTACCAGCTACGCCATCGTTCTATACAAATTCAGGATCACCTGTTTTCGGTGGCAGAGGACGATGGAAAACAGACATCATAGCCTTGTCTTACAATAATTTTCTAGTTGTAAATGTTACTGGCAGTGGAGATAGCAGCACTCTTGATCCATTCGTAAAAACTATAGTCTCTACAAGGACAGGTTCAATTGCAACTCTTCCAAACCCTGCTTTGATCCCAAATCCGACGGTATCAAGTGTATTATCATCGTCCGGTGTTTCAAGCCAATTTAATGCTGGTGAGCAGGTGACAATAAATGGATCTAATTTTCCAACATCTGGCAAACTCACAGTATGGATAGGTTCACAAAAAGTGACTAATATGACCAGTGTTACATCGCAGAGAATTACATTCATCGCTCCAAGTGTTGGCGCGCTATATCCTGGAAATTATAAATTGTTTGTAACTGGAATCGTAAATGATCCTTCTCCAGATCCATCTTCTCTAGGGTTTATGGTGCAAAGCAATCTTGTGCCAGTAACAGTGCTTCCAAGTCTTGTAATCAATTCTCTTTCGGCATCCAGTGTCCGAGTCGGCGATACTTTGTCTATCTCAGGAAAGGGTTTCAAGTTGGATAAAAGCGGTGTAGTTGAGGTTGAGGTTAGAAATCCTGTTATTCAAGGTCGTACTTCTTCAGGTATATTATGGGAGGGACAGGCGCAGAACGACAACACCATCACGTTTACCGTTCCTTCATGGTATTGCAGCTTCGGTGGCGCACCAGGCGTTCCTTGCACGGAACAGCCACAACTTGTCCCGGGAAATTATACGGTTCAGATATTCCTGCCTAATGGTGGCGATAGCAATACTGTTAATCTGACTGTGAGATAAGGTACAAAAAAACCGCCAGCAGCACTTGCTACTGGTCGGTGTGATTGATGCCTTACTTTCGAAACTGAAACGGGCCGTAAGCGATGGAAACCTCGCGGCTTATTCCAAGGAGCTTCTCCACTTTGGTTTTTCCTTCACCTGTCCATCCTGGAATGCCCTTCAAGACGTAGAGTTGATCGTTCTCATCTACGAACCCCGTGCCGCTTTCTCCAGAGAATGAACTGTAATCAAGAATTACGTATTCAGTACCTGAATCGTGGACGCTTTTCAACGTACCGACTATGCGCACACTTTCGCCACTCACCAATGATCTGACCGTTACAAGCTTGTCAGCTTTTGTTATGTCAGCTTGATCTTGCCTTACGAATAAGGTGCGGTCCGAGTAGCACACGATTGGTCTCGTGTCTCCAGTTTTGATGATAACGACATCAGGCGAATCACTTGGCCGAACACCAAGCTCAATCCCTTTGTGGAGGATTGCGTGTATGCCGTGAGTGATCTCGGGTTCAAGAGGCCTAATCTTGCGGAAAGCAAACTCCGGATTGCCAAGTTCCTTGCGGAATAGGTGTTCGGAAGTGATTATCTGTTCGCCTTCGCTTCCAACAAATAGCGATCCGCTTCCAGCGAAGAAGGCCTCGTTTTTGCCTAAACGGTATATCTCAACAGGTGTAAACCTGCTTTTGATTTCCGTCTTCGTCAGTTTATTGACGATGATATGTTCGGCGTCATCCTTACTCCTCGAGATCATAACGAGCACAACAAGCGCAAGTGGTATCAATACAGCAAGGATGACAATGGGGTAGAGAAAGCGAAATCCTTTTTTGGTATTTGCTTTCTTGTCTTTGTTTTTCAAGGGAAATCCTTTCGTTACAGGGGTTTTTGGATGTTTGGAAAATTATCTTTTGAAATGCAACTTCTGTAATATGAAGTTGTATGAATAAACATGAAAAGCGAAAACCGTTTTCTCACATTACTCAGAAGAAAAGGGATCGGATTGAAGACCTTCTTGATCAAGGGGTTAAGCAGAAA
>CAIMKX010000031.1 GCA_903842025.1 uncultured bacterium
AAGGCAAAATTCAAAATGAAATCACACTTGCTTCGGACATTTTACATTTTAAACTGTCATTTTTCATTTTGATATTTACATTTTACATTACACTGGATTCCCGCTTTCGCGGGAATGACAGAAGATTGATTTTGGTGAAAAGAATGACATTTACCTATCTTCAACCACTGATCTTTTGTCAGGTCCTCAGCCCGAATCTTCGGATCGAGACCCAATTCTTGCCAAATACGTTTCAGATCGTCGTCTTTCATCACCGATTTCAGATTACTTATGAGAAATTTGCGTTTGTGAGCAAAGCCGGCACGGACAATTTCAAAAAAACGGTCTATTTTGAGATTATTTTCAGCGAAAAAGGTGTTTTTGATGTTTTCTATGGCTAAAATGGCCGAATCGACAGTCGGTGGCGGGGTAAAAGCTCCGGGTGGGACGGTGGCAATGATTTTTGGCGTTCCAAAAGCCTTGACGGATATGGAAAGGATACTTTCTTTGCCGTCTTTGGCCACAATCCTGTTAGCGACTTCTTTTTGGACCAAAAGAATCATTTTATCGGGTCTGTATTCACATTCCAGGAATTTTTGCAGGATTGCTCCGGTAATGTAATACGGGATATTGGCGACAATCGAATATTGGCCTTTTGGGATAAAATCCGTTGAATCTTCCAAAATATCGCCATGAATAAGGGTGAAATCGCCAGCCGCGGCCTGTTTGAAGAACTTTGTCCGTAATAATTCATGCGCCCGCTCGTCTTTTTCCACGGCAATGACTTTGGCGCCCGCATTCGATAGCGCTTCCGTCAGGATCCCCGTGCCAGGGCCAATTTCCAGGATAGTTTCTCCTTTTTTAATGTTGGCAGCATTAATTATCTGTTTCAAGACGTGCTTGGAATTGAGAAAATGTTGGCCGAGTGATTTTTTTGGTGGTAAGTACATGTAAGTTATTTGGAATTTATCAAGAAATCTTTCGTTTGTCATTCCCGCGAAAGCGGGAATCCAGTGTAATGTAAAATGTAAATATCAAAATGAAAAATGACAGTTTAAAATGTAAAATGTCCGAAGCAAGTGTGATTTCATTTTGAATTTTGCCTTGTCATTTTGATTTTTGAATTTTCAATTAGTGTTCAACACTGGATTCCCGCCTTCGCGGGAATGACAAGCTAAAAATCAATAAAAAGCGCTTTGGCTCCGGTCGGTTTCTCTGGTACTTGTTCTTCGATGAGCTCATTGCCGATATCATCTATGAATTCTGATGGTGTGTTGACTCTCTGTGCGCCGTAAATGGTTCGGATGATAGTATAACTCAAAAAGACTTTCTTTTTGGCCCGAGTCAGGGCGACATAGAATAGACGGCGTTCTTCTTCGGATTGACTGGCATTTTCTTCATCCATATGTTTGAAAGGAAAAAGATCTTGCTCGAGTCCGGCGATAAAGACGTAGTCGAATTCCAAACCTTTCGAAGCATGAACAGTCATAAGTTTCACCGCATCGATATTTTTTTGCAGATCATCCTGATCTGTCGCCAAAGCCGCATTGGAAAGAAGAGTCTCGATCCCCTCTTCCGGCGGCAAATGATCGTATTGGGTGGCCACACTCACCAATTCCTGAATGTTCAATAATCTTTCTTCGGCATCGCTGTCACCCTCTTTGCGCAACATCTTCGAGATGCCGGTTTCTTCGATGACAAATTTTACTGTCTCTGAGGGTTTCTTTTCCTTAATTTCTTTGGCTATATCCCCAAGAAGCTTCCAAAATTCCGCAATTTTTATTTTCATGGCCGGCGGCAGCAAATCTTCTCTGTTGGAAGCAATCTTGGCGACCGTAACTTTGCCGATACCTCGAGCCGGCACGTTTATTATCCTATTGATGTCTCCCCAGCTATCCTTATTTAGAGCCGCTTTTATGTAGGAGAGGACGTCCTTGATCTCCTTCCTTTCAAAGAATCTGACGCCGACCAACTGGTAAGGTATGTTCTTTCTGATGAAGGATTCCTCTAGCACTCGTGACTGGAAATTTGTCCTGTAGAGAACCGCAATATCTTGTGGAGCCGTTCCGGAATCGATCAGTAATCGGGCCGTATCGGCGATATTTCGTGCCTCATCAGTTTCTGTGTAAGAAACCATCAGGGATAATTTGTCTCCGCGGTCGTTGTCTGTATAAAGAGTCTTCTTTTTTCTCAAAAGATTTTTTTCAATGACAGCATTGGCCGCCGCAAGGATATTCTTTGTCGAGCGATAATTTTTCTCCAGGACAATTACGGTTGCCTCCGGATAATCTTTTTCAAAATTTATCATGTTCTCCATGGTCGCTCCGCGCCAACTGTAGATATTCTGATCGGCATCGCCGACAACGCAGATATTATGGTGCGATTCTGACAAATATTTCACAATCTTGTATTGGACGCGGTTGGTGTCCTGATATTCATCGACATGGATATATTTCCAAACATCGCTGTAATGCTTGCGGATCGGCTCATATTTTCCAAGAATTTGCGCGGTTTTTAACAGAAGATCGTCAAAGTCCAAAGCTTTTTCTTTCTGCAGGATCGCCTCGTATTTTTCCCAGACGTTTGCCGTCAATTCCTGCATATAATCTTTTGCCGAATCAAGATATGCCGCCTGGTTGATACCCTCGCCCTTGGCTCGGGAGATCAGGTTCAAAATAATACCGGGATCGAATTTCTTGGGATCGACCGAGCCTTGTTCCATCGCTTCCTTCACCGCCCGTTTCGAGTCGCTTCTGTCAAAAATCGTGAAATGTCTCGTCAAACCCACGAGAGCCGCATTTTCCTTGATAATATGAACACCCAAAGCGTGGAAAGTGCTGACAAAAGGCTTTTCACTCATTGAAATGGGTAAATTCAAGTCTTTATCTTCCTTGAGCAGGATTTCAACCCTTTCTCGCATCTCTTTGGCCGCCTTATTGGTGAAAGTTATGGCCAGAATGGAATGCGGCGGCGTTCCTTTCTTGATTAAATTTAATATCCTATGGGTTATGACTCTGGTTTTCCCTGCCCCAGCTCCGGCCACGATCAAGACAGGACCTTCAGTCGCATCGATCGCCTCCTGCTGTTCTTTGTTCATCGAGTTCATTGAACCAGTCTACATTAAGATTCGAGATTGAGGAATGATTTAGAGAAAGTGCAAAGTGAAAAATGCAAGTTTGTAGTGAATAAGAAAGCTCTGCGCTTGTCATTCCCGCGAAGGCGGGAATCCAGGATGTTACCGAAACATTTGTTGTTACAAATTTAAATTGAGAATCCGATCTTAATAATCCTGGATTCCCGCCTTCGCGGGAATGACAAGCAAAAGAATACCCGCACAACTTTGCATTTTACACTTTGCACTGTAAACTTTTCATCACATTATTTGACAACTCAGCAATATTATCTGCTGTGTACATCTTCCATTGACAATAAATCCTGGCTTGATACCCTAGTGGAGTCACCTGAAAATTCACTTTAAAATCGTGGCTTAGTTGAGCCATGGATTATGTCATATAACTCTTACACTGATCGTAAATATCGATATTCTTTTAATCCCATCCTAAGCGGGTTTATCTTTTGTTTTGTGTCGGCAATAACCGTATTTAGTTTTGTCGGGACCGCTCGGGCCGGTCTCATTTCTTTTATCTTTGGCGGTGAACAAGCTTCGGCCAAAATCAGTTCCCCAAAGAACGGTGGCAATCTTCAGACCGTTCCTGTTTTGGTTGCCGCGACAAATATCGACCCGAACCCTGACAAGCCAGTTGAGACGATTCCCGTCGTCGGCGGCGAGACCCTTGACGCCGATCTGGCCGGTTCGAACTTTATTTCTGACGCTTCAACAGAGATCAGCTCCTATGTCGTCCGTCCGGGTGACACCATAACCGGTGTGGCCAAAATGTTCAATGTCTCTATAAATACCGTTCTTTGGGCCAACGATTTGACCAGTAAGTCCATCCTCAAGGCCGGACAGACCTTGGTTATTTTGCCAGTTACCGGCATTGGTTACACGGTTCAAAAGAACGATACTGTTTCAGGAATTGCCAAGAAATATAAGGCTGATGCTGAAGATATTTATGATTACAACGATCTGACCCCGTCATCTCCTTTGGCTGTCGGTCAAAAGTTGATTATTCCGGATGCTGAATTGCCAATGAACAGTTTCGCTAGTCAAAATCCAGTTCCCACCAATGGTGCTAAATGCATCTCAACATATGAGCGTTGGTTGGAAGGTTGGAATTGGCCGGCTTTCCCTGGATATTATATTAGGCCAATAGTCGGTGGTACTAAAAGTCAGTGTTTACATGGACACAATGCTGTTGATTTTGCAGATTTAAGTGGTACGCCCATCCGTGCCTCTGCTGCTGGCAAAGTTATAATTGCTAAAATGAATGGTGGTTGGAATGGAGGTTACGGAAATTTCGTTGTTATTTTACACCAAAACGGCAAGAGTGGCACACAAACACTCTATGCTCATGCTTCACGTGTTCTTGTGTCTGCAGGACAAGATGTTGAACAGGGTCAAACGATTGCTCTTATGGGCTCAACTGGTCAATCGACTGGTTCCCATGTTCATTTTGAAATTCGTGGAGCTAAAAACCCTTTTTAATTCGCGTTTCCCAAAAAATTTTCACCTGTAATGATGTTCTTCCCTGTCTTCGACTCTAACTCTTTCCGGGCATTTTTGGCAATTCGGCCGCCTTTCTTGGCGGGAATTTTGTTTTGAACCAAGCCTTTTGTTTCCATACTTTCCGCAATTTGGCGCGTTGAAAGCTCGGCAAGAGCCGTTAAAATCAGTTCTGCTTCGTTCATATGATCCCTAAGGTTTTGGGATTTGCCGAGAGTTTTAAGCTTTTTATGTTCCTGCACATTTATATCGGTCCATTCTTTGTGGATAATATTGGTCAGAATGGCATATTCTTCGCCTTCTTTCACATCATGATCTTTCCAGTAATCGGTTAACTTATTTCGGGTTTCTTGTCCCATCATTCTCTGTTGTATCCATTTTTCGCTTCGGCCATGCTTTTTCCACATTTCTCTGGCCCGATCAACCCCTTGTGCAGGGTCTTGAATTTCTGCAATACGCTCGGTACCTACCCTAGCAAGCCAGAGTTTAAGTGGTTCAATTTTTGGCGATGGAATTGATTGAATAAGCCTCAATAGTGTCTCAATGTTTGCCACATCGGTATAATAAAACTTTCCGTCCACAGATTGCATTTTCAGTTGGTCACAAAATGTGACCAACTGACTTCCCTCGATTTTTAGCCTATTTTTCAGTGTTGTCCAATAACTTTTCGCTTTTTTGAAGTCAGATTGTTCAATAAGTACACTAATAATATCGATTACTGAAAAATACCATTGTTCGTTATGCCAAGTTTTGCGAATTTTGTTTTGTTCAAATGGAATAATATCATTCATAATATTGTTTATTAGTTAATAATGATGCAAACTCCCTCAAGAAGCAAACTTCTGCCTGTACTGCAAGGCCTCCAATATATGCTCTTTTTTAATGGTCTCTTCATTTCCCAGATCAGCTATTGTTCTCGCAACTTTGATTACCCGATGGAAAGCTCGGCCGGAAAGACTGAATTTCTTTGCCGATAAAGTCAGAATTGATCTTGCTTCGTCCTCCATGATGATCAATTTTTCAATATCCTGAGCGTTCATTTCAGAATTGAAGCTTTTGCCATGAATATTGTTGTCGGCAAATCTTCCAAGTTGAATATTGCGGGCGTCGACGACTCTTTGTCGGATTTGTTCTGAAGTTTCCGTCTCAATAGTTTTAGCCGCCAGTTGTTCATAGTCAATCTTGTTGACGTTCAGCCAAATGTCCAGACGGTCGATGATCGGCCCAGAAATCTTGCGCTGATAAGCTTCCAGCGCTCGGACTGTGCAGGTACAACCTTGATCATTACCCTTCCCGCAGGGACAAGGATTCATCGAGGCGATGAGAATACATTGGGCGGGGAATGTTACCGTGCCTCTGGCCCGGGAAATCGTGATGATCCGGTCTTCCATCGGTTGGCGCAAGGCCTCAATGACGCCGCGATCAAATTCCGGAAACTCATCCAGAAACAGGACACCTCGATGAGCCAGAGTGATTTCTCCGGGTTTAGGTATTGCACCACCGCCAACAATCGATGGGTATGAGGCTGTATGATGGGGAGCACGAAACGGCGGATAAGATATAAGGCTGTTTTGAAGAACTTTGGCGGCGGAATAAATGCCGGTAACTTCAAGGGATTGCTCATAGGAAAGAGGTGGTAAAATTGATGAAAATGATTGAGCCAGCATGGTTTTTCCCGTGCCTGGCGGACCGCACATAATGACATTATGGGCTCCGGCGGCGGCAATCTCCAGGCCTCTTTTGGCGCTCTGGTTGCCGCGGACGGCTGACATATTTTGATAAGAGACAGGCGAAGCGGTTTCGACAGATGTCCTGGTTTTCAAGGGTTCAATCGGTCTAAGGCCGATGAGATGCTCCATGACTTCGGTCAATGATGAGACCGGATATATGCTGATACCCTGAGCCAAGGATGATTCGTTGGAATTGTCTTTTGGGATAAAGACTTGAGTGAATCCATGGCCGGCGACCTGGCAAAGGATGGGCAGGATGCCGCTCACGTGCCGAACATTTCCTTCAAGGGAAAGTTCACCGAGGAATATCTTGTTTTCCGAGTCGAAGTCTATCGAATCTGAGGCCAAGAGATAAGCCAAGGCCATGGCCAAGTCAAAAGACGGCCCTTCTTTTCGCAGATCGGCCGGGGCCAACGAGATGACGACCTTTTGATTTCTTTGCTTGGGGGATTCGTGGCCGGAGTTCTTGATGGCTGCCGCCACGCGATCTTTGGCTTCCTCGACAGCTCGGTCACCCAGGCCGACGACGGTAAAGGCGTTCAAACCTTTGGTTATGTCGACTTCGATGGTTATCACCTCAGCTTGAAGGCCAGTTAGCTGGGCGCTATAGGTTTTTGCTGTGCGCATCAAGCCATAATATCAGGTCGAGATAAAATCCTGATAAAATCTTGTTCAAGAAATGATAAAATCTTGTTCAAGAACTGATAAAGTTTTGTTCAAGAAACGATAAAACTTCACTAAACCTAGTCCCTAAAAACTAATCCCTATGCCTTATGGTTGTGCTTAATGGAAATCTTGGAGGAAGGATTGGCTTCTAGCCGGTCTTTTTCGATTGGTTGGCCACAAATCTGGCAAATGCCATAGGTGCCTTTGGCTATGCGGTCCAGAGCGGCGTTGACTTCAGTCAGCTGTCCTTCCAATTGCTTGAGAATACCGCTATTACCCTCGTATTCCTCGAATTTATCGGCTACCTCATTTTCATCGGCGGAATCAACCTCGATATTCTTCGAGGTCGCTTCCCAACCTTCCTTCAGCGTTGGGTTCTTTTCGCCGACCTCCTGCAACTCCGACTCAAGTTCAGCCTTTTCGCTGGTGAGTTTGGCCTTATAATGTTCCAGGTCTTTTGTATTCATGGGATGATTCTACCTTATTGAGTTTTGCCTTTCAAGTCGGGTTATCGCCTCGGTCAAAGCCTCTTCGTTTTCAGCTATGACCAGCTTGTCATTGCTGACAAAGGAATAGAGGAATTGGGTCTTTTTGTCGGACGTGACATATTCCCGTACGTCCCGGTTCTTGACTATCCGGTCGACAAAATGCGCGGAATTTATCGTAGTCGAGGCGTTGCCGATAAATGGTCTGACGCTTTCCGGCATCGAACTTTCCCATTGGAGCATTCCGGCGAAGGTGTTCTGGAAGAAATCATTGGCGACTACAACAAAAACATTTTTTTGTCCTGTAGTGTCGCTATAAACGCCCAGCATCCAATCCGAGGTGATGGATCTTGAAAGTATGTCCGGCAGACCGATCCCCATAAGATTGAGCATGATTTTGGCGGGAATTTTGGTTATGGTTTTATGATCCGGACCGGCCAACTGATCACTGGAGAGGATGGGGACAATTTCGGTTACCGTGTTTTTGCCTTGAATTTTGGCGATTTCGCCGCGGATCGCTTCTGCTATCGAGACTTTGTTCATGCCGTCGATATACAAAGTCCTTTGAATGTCCGCTGTGATCATGGCCGCCGGTAGATTTGGCGATGACGATACGGGTGTCGGCGTTGTCTTTATGGGCGAAACCGGGCTCAGGGAATACAGATAATAGGCGGCATACAGACCGCCGGAAATCAGAACCAAGCTCACAATGGTCAGGAAAATGTTTCTTACTAAATGCGAAGGGTTTCGGTTCGATATAGGCTTATTGTTGACTTCGACATCTTCTATCCTTATTTTTTTGTCCAGGATCCAGTCCTTTTTTTGTTCAACAGGTCTATTTTCGATCTTTTTTGGAATCTCGGTCTTTATCGGTAGTTCAGACTTACTTGTCTCTACGGCGCGGTCCGGAGCTTTCGTAGCCTCGGCTTTCTTTTTGTCCTCGGCGATGGCGATCGAGGCCCTGGACAGTTTTTTTTGGGACATGAGGTCGGCAATGTCGCTTTCGTAAGTTCGCAGGCGCTTGACGTTCGGGTCGTTTACCTCCGTGTGGTCCTGGGCGATTTTGTCAGATTCGATGATGCCGCTTATTTCCTCGTGCAGAGAGGCGGCTGTTTCGGTTGAGGGAGTTCTGGTCGTCGCGATGTCCCTATTGGGATTGGATATGGTCTTGGTTGGCGGATTGGCCGGTCCGAATTCCCTTTGTGGCGGAACTTGCGGTTGAGCGGGGGTGATCTTATTGATCACTGCCGGCTCCGAAATGGCCGGTGATTCCGGAGAGTTTGGCTGGCTATCGGCGTCTTCCTTAACCGGAGAGATGTTGAGGTCCGGCGTTATGTCGAAGATCCGCACATTGGCGGTTTCGGAGCCGTGCTCTTCATCGATCGGAGGATCTGAAGATGTTTGATCTTGAGGATGTAAATTATCGTCCATACCCAAGTATTATAGCAGAAAATTAATACCTCTTCTTGAACTCCGGGCGAGGCTTTGGCGTCTCTTCCCTCTTAGTGAAGAATGTCGGGTTGGAAGCCTTGATGGAAAGGTTCAGACGACCCTTATCATCGACTTCCTTGACGGCAACAGGCACTTTATCCCCTTCTTTGAGATATGTTTCAACTCTTTCAACGCGGAATGGGGCGATTTCAGAAACGTGAACCAAACCTTCGGCATTTGGTCCGATTTTGACGAAAGCGCCGAAGTCCATGAGACGCACTACTTCCCCTTCGAATTTCTCGCCAGGCAAATATTCACGGGTCATTCCGTAAATAATATCCTTGGCTTTCTGGGCGGTTTCATTCTTTCCAGTAATAAATATTGAGCCATCGTCTTCAATTGTAATATCTTCAACATGCGTAACGTCGCGGATTTCGTTGATCGTTTTGCCGCCGCTACCTATTACGAGGCCGATCTGATCAGGTCTGATCTTCATGACGATGATTTCCGGAGCATTTGGTGAAATCTTGGCTCGAGGAGCGGCAATTTCTTTTTCAATTACTCCAAGAATCTGTAGACGGGCCAAACGGGCTTTTTCAAAGGCTTCTTTTAAGATAGGAAGAGGAATGCCGCCAACTTTAACGTCCATTTGGACTGCGGTTATTCCGTTTCTTGAACCGGCAACTTTGAAGTCCATGTCACCGTGATGATCTTCCGGACCTTGAATATCGGTCAAGACTTTATATTCTTTTGGACTGCGCATCATCAGACCGGAAGCAATTCCTGCTACTGGAGCCTTAATAGGTACACCGCCGTCCATAAGGGCCAAACATGATCCGCAAACCGAACCCATCGAAGTCGAACCATTGGATGCTAGAGCTTCTGAAACAAGACGAATCGTATACGGGAATTTATCTTTTTCAGGAATTATGGGCAACAAAGCTTTTTCGGCTAGAGCACCGTGACCGATCATTCGGCGATTGGTGCCACCCATCTTCCCTGTTTCTCCGGTCGAGAATGGTGGGAAATTGTAGTGGTGCATGAATCTTTTGTTTTCTTGGACAGTGAGACCGTCGATGACTAATGCGTCTCCGGGCGAGCCAAGAGTAAGGATGGAAAGGACGTGGGTTCCGCCACGATAAAAGGTTCCTGTTCCATGAAGAATTGGCGAAAGTCCTCCGGCTTTGGCGAAAAGTGGTCGGATCTCGTCCATTCCTCGGCCATCGGGTCGTTTTTCATTGTCGATCGCTTCGGCATGAATGAGATCGTTGACCGCCTCCTCGAAAATTTCCATAGCCAAAGTGGCATTGCCATCCGGCATTTTTTCCTTGAATGTTTCCATCCAAATATTGATAATTTCCATCAATTTTTCCTTTCCGGGTTGTCCGAAAATGTATTTCTTCAATTGCGGAGCTATTTCAGCTTCGAAAAGCTCTTGGGTTCCCGGTGTTGGTTCGGCAATCGCGATCACGGCCTTTTTCTGACCGACTTCGGCGATGATCTTTTTTTGCCAAGCTTGAATCTCTTCTATTGTCTTGGACGCCTGACTTAGGGCTAGATTAGCGGTTTCTTCGCTGATTTCCTTGCTTCCAACTTCGATCATGTTGATCATGCCATCTTTGCCGCAAGCCAACATGTCCATGCTGATCCCGGCATCCTCTCGGACGACAAAGTCAGGATTGATGAGCCAGTCGGTATTTCTACTCATCGAGCTCGTCGAGTCTGAGACTCTCTGAGTCGAATGACCTGAAGGCTCTTCAGAGCCTGAACGGCAGATACGCACGGCTGAAGCGGGGCCATTCCAAGGAATATTGGAAGTGCCCAAGGCCAAAGAGGCGGCGATTACGGCTAATACATCGGGATCATCTTGGTCGATCGAGAGGGTGGTTACAACAACCTGAACCTCGTGGCGCATTTTCTGATTGAAAAGCGGACGGATTGTTCGGTCAACTATTCTTCCTGAGAGGATAGCTTCCGTTGAAGGTCTTCCCTCTCTTCGCATGAATCTTGATCCTAGAATTTTACCCGTGGCGTAAAATCTTTCTTCATAGTCGACTGTCAATGGAAAAAAGTCGGCGTCTTTTGGATTTTTACCCATAACAGCAGTGGCTAGAACAACTGTATTGCCGTATCGGACCATAACCGAACCATTGGCTTGATCAGCCAAGTCGGTAAATTCGGCAATGAGCTTCTTTCCTCCAACCTCAAGAGAATATTCTTTTTTGTGCATGATTTTCTCGCCCTCAGATTTCAGACTTGTTCCGCGCAAAATTATGCGGACAAACCTGCCTATCTGGAGGCGATGTTAACGAATAATAAAGGTACGATTACACGATTAATGTAACAGAAATAGGCGCAAATTGCCACAAAACCGTGTTCAAGATCACAAATTGTGATCTTACACTAATGCATTTTCTATTGTTTCCTAAATCCAATCGGTTCCTTCGGTTTCTCAATTTCTTTAGGTTTATCTTTTTCAGCGACCAGGTATTTGATTACTTTGAATATTTCTGAAATATTCTTATCATATTTAAGTTCCATCATTTCTAGTTTCTCCGCCAGTTTTTTATTTTCAGAGAGAATCTCTCTTAATTTTGTAAAAGTTCGTATTATCTGAATATTCATTTTAATAGCTTGTTTGCTATTGAGTACACTGGATAACATTGACACACCCTGCTCGGTGAAAACTGTTGGTGCATATTTTATGTGTTCTCCGTGTCTTAAGATCACAATTTGTGATCTTAAGTAGCCGCTTTGCCAAATTTTTGTTTCCTGCTTATTTAATTTGAACATGAAATCTTCTGGAAATCTCGCTCTATTTCTTTTAACTGCTTGGTTCAATAATCTTGTTTCTACGCCGTAAAGTTCAGCCAAATCTTTATCGAACATAACTTTTTTCCCACGGATAAAGAATATCTTGCTGATGATCGTTTCGTTTGGGATTGAAATTAATTCTGTTTTCATAAAATTAATGGATGTCTGTCGGGCAAATACTAGCATAAAATATGGTAAAATCTACCCACTTGCCAAAGGAAGATTTCCACTAGCAAAACACCAAACCCCCTGCATAACGCGGGGGTTGGTGTTTTGAACAAAGAATAATTTTTAGGATCTATTGAAATAAAGATATATACCAAAAATTATTCCCATAATAATAAGTGGCACAGCACCAATTATAATAATAGCCAAAAACATTGTATTTATATTTTTATATTGTCGAGATTATATTACTTCTTCCCTCCTCCGCGTAGCAAATACTTATTTGGTGCATCATCCAAATCCATGAAGTTATCCGTAGCTTCAATAAGTTTCGCTGAAGTTGATTTGCCGAATGAAACTACTTCAACTTGGCAACCCAGGTTCATTTGTAAATATTCGACGAGTGGTACAAAATCACCATCACCTGTAAGAAGAATAATGGTATCGAGTTTAGGAGCCAAACGCACGGCGTCAATAGCCAATCCAACGTCCCAGTCGGCCTTTTTGGCGCCGGAACTGAAGATTTGGAGGTCTTTGACTTTGGTTTCGATGCCGACTTTGGTGAGGGCATCGAAGAAGGCGCTTTCTTCGCCGGATTCAGTGGAGATGACATACGCTAATGCTCTGACGAGTTTGCGGTTATCGACGGCGTCTTTGACGATTGCGCCGAAATTGACTTTGGAATGGTAAAGATTTTTGCCGCTATGATAAAGGTTTTGGGCATCGATGAAGACGCCGACACGTTGCTCAGGATGTTTGATTATAGGCATGAAAAATTTTGCTAAGATTAGTTATTAAAATATGTCTGGCATTATTATACAACAAAACCGGGGTTTGAATTTGAAGGGACTAGGGACTAGGAGTTAGGGACTAGTCATTGCAAGCAAAAAAGTTCTGCGATTGCTAGTCCCTAGTCCCTAAAAACTAGTCCCTTACTTTTTGAGATCTAACTTCTTGACGATCGAAGCATAGCGCTTCGGGTAATTCTTCTTGAGATAATTCAAATGCGTCTGGCGATTGGCAACCATGCTGAGGAGGCCGCGGCGGGAGTGATTGTCCTTGCGATGTTTGCGGAGATGGCTGGTGAGCTCGTCGATCCTCTTCGAAAGGAGAGCGACTTGGACCTCGGGAGAACCGCTGTCCTTGTCATGAATGGCGGCGATGCCGATAATCTTGGTCTTTTGTCTCGGTGTTAACATGGCGAATATCATAGCATGAATAGATTGGTGGCGCAAGAAGGTATTAAAGATTAGAATAGAGTCATGTCGCACAATATTAAGGAAATGAAGCAACAGTTTCTCGAATACGTCGAGATAGAAAAAGGCCGTTCAGTCAAAACCGTTGAGAATTATGACCATTATATTTCGCGTTTTTTTGAATATTCCAAGATAAGAAATCCTGAAGATATCAAAGAAAGCAGTGTCAGAGATTTTCATCTTTGGCTCAATCGTCAACCGAGCCACAAAGCGGCCGTCGCGGGGACAATCAAGAAGAAAACGCAAAATTATTACATGATTGCTCTGCGCTCTTTCTTGAAATTCTTGGCAAAACGCGGCGTGAAGTCATTGTCACCGGAATACATTGAATTGGCTAAAGTTGGTGAACGTCAGATCGATCTCATCACTTCCGAAGAACTCAAAAGGCTTTTGGAGATTCCAAAAGATAAGGATCTCAAATCTCTTCGTGACCATGCCGTTTTACAACTGCTGTTCTCGACCGGTCTGCGTGTTTCCGAGCTCTGTTCCCTTTCACGAGATATCGATCTTAATGCCGATGAGTTCTCGATTCGCGGGAAAGGAGAGAAAATCCGAGTAGTATTCCTCTCTTCGGAGGCCAAGACAGCTGTAAAAAGATATTTGGAAAAGCGCGCTGATGTTGATGATGCTTTGTTTATCAGAATGAGTCACGAAGGCGCGCGAAGAGGAAATTTGGCTCTGGATAAGAGATCCATAGAAAGGATAGTCAAGAAATGTGCCATCAAGGCCGGTATTTCCAAAAAAGTCACACCGCACGTAATCCGGCATTGTTTTGCCACTGATTTACTTTCAAATGGAGCCGATCTGCGCTCAGTTCAGATGCTTTTGGGACATTCCAACATAAGCACAACACAAATTTACACGCACGTGACTGATTCAGAGCTGAAGAGAGTGCATAAGGAGTTTCATAATAAGAAGAGAAGTTAATAAACATCGAGTGAGAAGTTTACAGTCCAAAGTGCAAAGTTGTAGTGAATAGTTGATAGTTTCCGTCGCAAATAACTTAATAACTATCAACTACAACTTTGCACTTTGGACTTTGCACTGTAAACTTATCGTAATATGCACATCATTTCCTGGAACGTAAACGGTTACCGCGCCAATATCAAAAAAGGCGGTTTTGATTGGTTTTTGAGCGAGTCACCGGACATTTATTGTATTCAAGAAGTTAAGGCTGAGGCAGAGCAATTGGAAGAAGGAGTTCGCAATCCCGTAGGTTATTTCTCATATTTTGACCACTCAAAGGGCCGCAAGGGTTACAGCGGCGTGGCTGTTTATACCAAAGTTAAGCCGATTAATGTTGATTACGGCATGGGAATGCCCGAATTTGACCAGGAAGGTAGATTTTTGGCTCTTTTCTTTGAAGAAAATGCTTTTGGCAATGGTTTGGGTAAATTTGTTTTACTGAACATCTACTTCCCTAACGGCGGCGGTGGTCCTGAAAGATTAAAATTCAAATTGAAATATTACGATGAATTTTTAAAGTATGTAAATAATCAAAGAGCAAATGGTTACGAGATTATTTTCTGCGGAGATGTAAATACGGCTCACACCGAGATTGATTTGGCTAGACCAAAAGAGAACGTTGATAACACTGGGTTTTTACCTATTGAAAGAGCTTGGATTGATCAGGTTGTTAACGTTGGATATGTAGACGCTTTTCGTTATTTGAATCCGGAAGCTAAGGAAAGATACACATATTGGGATATGAAAACATATGCTCGAGATCGCAACGTCGGTTGGCGTATTGATTACTTTTTCGTAACTTCGACGCTCATGAAGAAAGTTAAAGAAGTTAAAATACGAGACTCTGTAATGGGTTCTGACCACTGCCCTATTGAGTTGGTTGTGAGATAAATACTCGGACAACAATAAACCCCGCTGCGAGATTGCTGCGGGGTTTGAAGCGACGAACCAAAGAGCTAAGGTGAATTCGAAACTGAATTCACAGTCGTTCATCCGAACGATTCCTGAGGTGATCTCGTGCATACTGCTTCAAATATATGTGCCTTCCAGAAGGAGGCTAGATGTGTGTGAGAAGAGTTGCGAGACCATTTGCCAGAGCAATTGAAGGATGACGAAATCATTTTAAAAACGTTTTCGTTGCTTCACTAACACTAATGGAGACCTGTGTGCCTACCCACTATGTTTTGGAAAGAACTTTTGTTTGCTACCAAAATTTTTTCTATCTGATAACAAACTGACCCGGAGTAATTGTATGTCCTTTATAGAATGATGTAAAGGACATAACTGTGGATAACTATTGAGTATGTCTTTTAAGCAATATTTCTGTAAAGGACAAGCTAAAATAGCCCCAAAAATCTAGCTTACGTGGTGTCGATTTCTTATTTGATTCAATTCAATCTTCTCAACTTTTTCTTTTTTTTCTTTACCTTTGTTGGCTAAGTCGGTTAATTCCTTGTCAGAAAGTTTGTTTAATTCTAGAGTTCTTTTCTCAAGATATTCTACATTGTTGAGATCAGGGTTATCCAAGACTTCTTCAAGCAAAGCATTCAAAAGAAGGCCAATTTTTGGGCCAGCTAGAAGATTTGATATCTTCATGATACGTTCCCCATCAATTTTGAGCATTTTCACAGAAACAGGATCTCTGAGTGCCTCTTCAATCATTGACTTATATTTTCTAAGTCTGTACGGGTTTTCCTTCGGACGACCGGTACCAATACGGTCACAAACACGTAGGTTCATGAGATTCCAGATGTTTTCCGGTCCAACATTAACAATCATGCGTCTGACAGCTGAAAGCGTAATTAGCTCAGGATCGGCGAAAAACATGTGCCACCTGACCAATTTGGTGACTTTTTCGATAGTTGCACGTGAAAACTTCATTCTTTCAAGGATTTTATGTGTTTCACATGAACCAACGATTTCATGGCCATAAAACGTTGGTTGATTTGTCTCACGTGAAAAGGCAGACGTTTTTGGCTTGCCCACATCGTGAAAGAGGGCTGCTAGTCTCATTTCCAGGTCCAATTCCTTATCGGCAGAGTGTTGAGCTGTTCTAAGTAAATGCTCCCAAACGTCGTAAATATGGGCTTGTGGCTGTTTGACTCCAATGCCATATTCGAGCTCGGGTACAATGAATTTGAGCAGGTTTGTTTCGTGTAACATTTCTATGCCCAGTTTCGGATTTGGAGACATAAGTATTTTGACGAATTCATCTCTAATCCTTTCTACTGAAACATCCTTAATCAATAAATTATGGCTTTGTATAGCCATTAGTGTATCTTTGTTGCACGTGAAACCCAATTCTACGGCTAATCTTATTGCCCTCATCATTCTAAGCGCGTCTTCATTAAAACGATCCAAGGGTTCACCTACGGTTCTAATTACATTGTCTTTTAGGTCTTTAAAGCCTTCATACAGGTCAACAATGTCCTTAATAGCTCCATTGGACAGGCTAATGGCCATGGCGTTTATGGTGAAGTCGCGTCTTTTAAGGTCATCCTCAAGCTTGTCGCTGAATTTGATCTCATCCGGATGTCTGCGATCGGAATAACCCGATTCAACGCGATAGGGAGTAATTTCGACGCTTTTGAGAGTTGGTTCTTCGGTAGTCTCGTTGATAACGGCGACAGTGCCAAAAAGATTCTCATAAACAGTTTTAGGAAACAGACTTTGAATCTGGTCAGGCTTGGCGTTGGTTGTAATATCCCAATCTTTTGGTGTTCGACCTAATAGGATATCGCGGACACAGCCACCGACCAGATATGCTTGAAAACCACCTTTTTCGAGGGTTTCAACGACTGTTGTTATTTCAACAGGAATGGTGTTTTCTTTGACAGTTTTCATGTTTATTATACTAACCTAGATTTGATTTTATTAAAATAAAACTATGTGATATAGTTATGTAACATGAAAGCTAGATTACAAGATAATAAACTAGTAATTGAACTGCGGAAACGAGGTTTCAGTTATAAAGAAATACAAGAAAATATCCCTGTTTCTAAAGGTTTGATATCCAGATGGCTTACGAATATATCTTTTTCTCCAGAAGAAGATGAACTTCTCAGATTACATCGAATTGATAGGCTGGAGCAGGGTAGACTTCAATCAATTTCGGTTAATCGGAAAAAGAGAATTGACAGGGAAATCAAGGCTTTTGAAGATGCGAAAACAATATTTGCACAGTATCACAAAGATCACAGTTTTATTATCGGTGTAGTGTTATACTGGGCCGAAGGAGCCAAAAGTGGCGGGGGATTGCAGTTTGTCAATTCCGATCCGGCTATGATCAATTTTATGTACAAATGGATACAGAAGTATTTGAAAATATCCAAGGATAGGATTGAATGCCGTTTGTTTACGCGCAGGACGGCCAGGCATGAGGATTATTTGTCTTATTGGGCCGGAATGCTGAGTATCGATAGATCCTTGCTTAAAAAGACGATAATCAAACCGAGACGTCATGTCGTCAAAAACGACTCGAATTATAAGGGCAGTATTCGGTTAAGTGTCACGAATGTATACGTTTTGAGGCTGATGAAGGCTTGGCAAAAGTTGGTTATGCAGTATTATGGTGAAATGCGCCCGTAGCTCAACTGGATAGAGCACTTGGCTTCGAACCAAGAGGTTGTAGGTTCAAGTCCTACCGGGCGTACACGTGATATGAACATTGCAATGACTTTTCAAATAGTGCATACTTGAAAAGCAATTTTTCGAATTGTTTATTCGCAACTACTCCGAGGCTTAGCGGGCTTGCCCGCCGTAGCTACGAGCGTAGCGAGTAGCGTAGGCGGGTATAGTTTAGTGGTAGAACGTATCGTTGCCAACGATAAGATGGGAGTCCGATTCTCCCTACCCGCACTGCTTCGCAACCCCGTAATGCACGGGGTTGCTTCGCAGTGCAGGCACTTGTGTAACAGAATACTCCTGTTATATGAGATGCGAAGCAGGACAGTAATATTTGACACATAAAGCCAGTGTGAAGGACTTATTAACTGTGTCTGTGAATAATGTCCTCGTGGAATGGCTTAAAATCATAAAATAATAGACAAACAGTGGATAAGTCTGTGGATTATGTGCATAAAAGACAAAAAATATGGCCTATAATCGTCAAATGAACAAAACCTATAATCATTCCAAGGGCAACAAAGGTGAAGATGTTGCCTGTAAATTCGTTGTTTCCAAGGGTTTTGAGATTGTCGAACGAAATTATCGCAGAGCCTGGGGTGAAATAGACATAATAGCCAAAAAGGACAATGTTGTGCATTTCTTTGAAGTCAAAAGCGTTACTTCTGATTATAATGAAACGCTTGGTGGCCATAAACCAGAAGAAAATGTCCATAATTTCAAAATTCGCCACATAAGACGGATGATAGAAACATATTTGGAAGAGAAGTGCGATGGCTTTGAGACAGATTTTAGCTTTCATGTCTTATGTGTATTCTTGAATATGCGAACCAGAAGGGCCAAGGTTGAATGGATCAATGATTTGATTTTGTAGAGATGAAACATATATGCTAGGATGATTTGACACCGGAGCGTGGTGTAACGGCTAACATTCCTCTTTTGGGAAGAGGCGACTCCGGGTTCGAATCCCGGCGCTCCGACAAAATCGCAAATGCAAAATTGAAAAATCAAAATGGAAAATGACAAGGCAAAATGTGAAAACGAATCACGCCAGCCGCGCCCTCAGGCGGGAGAAGTGTCGCGTAATTCGAGCGAAGCGAGAATCGGAGCGACACTTGTCTCGCCGAGGCGCGGAGGTATTTTAAACTACAAAACCTAATGATCAAAAAAATAGTAAACTTCTTTGATAAATTCGAGGATGTCGTACGAGGCCATTTGAGCCGATATCCCATTATCTATACGATCATTGGAGGTACTGCAATAGTGCTTTTTTGGCGAGGGGTTTGGCATACGGCTGATATTCTTCAAGCAAAAGGTGGATGGCTAGGATGGTTATTTTACGAACCGATAAATATGGTTATCGTAACAATGATTCTTCTGGCAACCGGTCTTTTTGTCTCCGCTTTTATCGGTCAAAGCATCGTGATCAGTGGATTGAAGAAAGAAAAGAAAGCGACGGACAAGACTGACAAAGAAATAGCCGCTGAAGGACAAGAATTGAAGGAGATTCAAACTTCGATTCAGGAAATGAAGAAAGAAGTGGATGAGATAAAGGAGGTTGTGGAACAGAAAGATTCAAAATAATTTTTCTATTTCATTTATTCAGAATATACTTTCTGATATAATTACATCTGAGCAACTATAATTAGTTCAGATGTATTCAAAATCAATAAAAGGCGAGGCGATCAAATTGAGAAAAGAGGGCAATTCCTATTCAATTATTTCCTCGAAAATATCAGTGGCAAAAAGCACTTTGAGTGACTGGCTCAAAGATGTACCTTTTTTGCCGAATAAACTTGTTTTACATAATAGATCATAAAATATTAATAACATTATTCGAATAAAAAGGGCGGATAAGATGTCTTGTTATTTGAGGGCCTTAGAATATGGGAAAAATCAGATTGGAGAGCTAAATCAAAGAGATGTTTTTATGCTTGGTTTGGGTCTCTATATAGGGGAAGGTAGTAAAACTGCTAGTCAGATAAGAATCGTTAATTCTGATCCAAGAATAATCAGATTTTCAATGATGTGGTTCAGGAAGTGTTTCGGGCTAAATATAGATAACTTTCGATTACGGCTACACATTTATCCAGATAATGATGAACAAACTGCTGTAAATTTCTGGAAAAATGCACTAGGAATGAAAAGAGAGCATATCCAGCAGTCCTATATTGATGTTCGGACGAATAAAAAGAAGAATAGGAAGGGAGTTTTACCATACGGTACGGCTCATTTGGGTGTCAGTAGTAATGGCAATAAAGATTTTGGAGTCTTGTTGCATCGGAAGATTATTGCTACTATTGATTTTGCTCTTAACCAAATATCGCGGGATTAGTTTAGTGGTAGAATGACACACTTCCAATGTGTAGACGCGAGTTCGATTCTCGCATCCCGCACAAATAGTTCATTATTGTCTACTTGGTGTGATGACCAAGCTTATCGATCAGATAACCAATCACGAAAGCAATAGAGGTTGGCAGAATAACATAAACTACCACCCCTAGAGTAAAGAAAGTATCATGTGTGTTTCCAAAAAAACCTAGAAACATTTCTACTACAGCAAGAACAAGTACCGTAGCACTCAACGTCCATCTGTAGAAGCTTCTTCTATCAGCACCTTCCGAAATAGCCACCGAGTCACTTTTGTGATGATTATCAAGAATAGCGCCTATTACATATCCTACTAGTGCTGGTGCAAGAGCGAATGCAAATGACCAGTACCATGTATCAATAAATGCCGTCAATCCATAAACGACTGCAAGCACATATAATATAATCCCGACGATATATCTTTTTTTCATACAAAAAGTATAGCAGATCTAAAGCAATAAATCCTTACAATGTATTGCTCGAAAATGACTCTTTATATCACGAACATAAAAACGCCTTATGGCGGTTTTATGTTCGATAGCAGTAACGAGATTGTTACTGTGATAGTGCTTAAGAAAACCTTATTTAACAGCGTCCTTCAAAGCCTTGGCAGCGCGGAACTTAGGAACCTTCATGGCTGGGACTTTGATGGCCTCACCAGTGCGAGGCTAGTAAGCCGAGCCGCGAGCCGGTGGCTAGCCCGAGCCGAGCTGGCGAGGCGAGAGGCAAAGCCGACTCTCCCATCCCGCACTACTTCACTTTATTGTATAATAATATGGTATAGTATTTTCTATATGAAAAACTCTCAATATATTTGGCGAACTCAAAACGAAAAAGGTTTCGTCGTGCCAGTTATAATAATTATAGTTATTGTTTCAGTAATTATTGTTGCATATTTCAATCAGGACAAAATTCTCAATAGTAGCATTGGTCAATATTTTGGAAATAAATTTGGTATTTGTATAATCGAGGAAAATCTCGGGAAAGCTATTTCTCCGAATATTGCGCAAGCTGTCGCGTTGAAGCACGCAAATGAAAATAATAAACCTTTCAAGTGGGTACCTGTAGGTTATTATTCTGTATTCGGGAGTGATAACGTAGTAAATTATTATGCGTTTATTTTTCGAAAGTCTGAATTTACAAAATATACGACATTAAATGATCTTGAGCAGAATGCAAGCAAATATTCCGATACGACGGCGAATGAAAGTGACAATAAGTATCGATTTAATGATATAGCATCTGTATTAACTGGCACAACAGAAGGAGATGCTCTAATTATCCGTCATTATCGTGGTATTCCAGAGGTTGTTGGTAAGAAGATTGAAATAAAGAAATACATTGAGAATAAATACTCAGATAAAACAATTGGAAATATCATATCCGATACGTCTATGGGCAAATTCTATTTTGAGATTGTCAATAAAACAAACAGTAAAGCAACCGGAGAAATTGTAGGCTTGAATTATTCTGTTATTTCCATGACTGAACTGGTGAATTATCAGGATGAAATTAAGAACAGGACAAACAAACAGTATATGAGCTTTGATAAAAAAGAATGTGATAGCTACAAACAAGCTCTGAGCGAAAGAGAAGTCGATCTTAAAAATCAATGGGAAAAATATAACCAATAGAATTTACATGAATAAACACAAATCAAAATATCTTTTGATAGTGGTAATTGGTGCAATTACGGTGTTTATAGTGGTTTACTTCTTACGTTTTTTAAGATTTGAAAAACCTGAGTCGAATCGGATGGATAATAACGATAAAACGCAACTGCAATCGCCCGTAAAAACTCATGTTGTTGAAGTTACAAATGAGTCTGTCGCCACGTCTTCTTTTGATCCTTTTGTTGCTGAACCAAGACCTGGAAATGTTAGTGACGTAGTCGGATATTTGGCAAAAGGAGCTTTTGTGATATATATGCCGGACTGGATCGTCCAAAATTGGGAAGTTGATACTATAAAAGGTAGTGAAAATGTGAATATAAGTCCAAGAGAAAATATCGAGTTAAGGGATTACTCCGATATATTCATTGATATTAAGACATCTTATGAACTCATGAATGCGGACACTCTCTATAATTCTGATATTGCCGATAATGATGCTTTGATTTTGTCGGAAGTAATATTGAACTCCGCCCAGGATACCAGGATTTATCATGTTGAAAGAAAAATGAATGATCGGATATTTGACACATTCTATGTTGACGGTAATAACAAAACAGCCCAAGTAAATTTTGATTATAGCTATGCTAATTATAAGATCTACAGCCCGAAGATTAGAGAATTTGTTGAGGGTCTAGGAAAAGGGAGTGTACCACAGGGATAATATACAACATAAAACCGCCCTATGGCGGTTTTATGTTCGATAGCAATAACGAGCTCGTTATTGTGTTTTGGTGACAAGATACTAATATAACCTTATTTAACAGCGTCCTTCAAAGCCTTAGCAGCGCGGAACTTGGGAACCTTCATGGCTGGGACCTTGATGGCCTCACCAGTGCGAGGATTGCGGGCTTCACGGGCGGCTCTCTGCTTGACTGAGAAGATACCGAGACCGGCAATGGAAACTTCCTCACCCTTCTTTAACGAATCAATGATGCTGTTAATGGCAGTCTCGACAGCTTGTTCGGCTTGGACCTTGGTTCCACCAAGGACAGCGTGAACGGCATCTACTATGCTTGCTTTATTCATATTATTTTTTAGAACTTACAAATTTGGCGCATTTCTTCGTTGCTTCGCTCGTTTGCTCCCGCAATGTATAGAAATATACATTTTGGTCGCAAGCCTCGCTCGCGCCTCGAACTGCATCCAAATTTGTAAGTTCTAGGTTACTGTTAATAATTGGTCTCATCTCCTTCACTGGTAGGCGAAGCGAATGAGTTTCGTACCACGGCTCTAATTATATAGTAAGCCATATTTTAAGCAATACTATCCACAAGTTGACATGTGTATAATATTATTGGTCTGTAAATCAAAAAACGTCCTACAAAATGGACGTTTTTTTAAAATATTCAAGGATTCAATTTTACCTCGCAAACTCAGTCGTTCTTGATTCTCTAATAACCGTAACTTTGATTTCACCAGGATATTTGAGGTCCTTTTCTATTTTAAGCGCTATATCCCTAGCTAAATTCTTGGCCTCAACATCGCCGATCTCCTCCGGTTTGACGAAGATACGGATCTCTCGGCCGGCCTGGATGGCGTAAGATTTCTCGATACCCGGGAATGAATTGGCCAAAGCTTCGAGATCGCCGAGACGTTTCAAATAATTTTCGATATTGTCACGTCTGGCACCTGGACGAGCGCCAGAGATGGCATCGGCTGTCTGAACAATGCGGGATTCGATTGTTTCATAAGGATATTCCTCATGATGGCTTTGCATGGCTTTGATGATATCTTCTGAAGCACCAAATTTTTGCAGAATACGACGGCCGATCTCGACGTGTGTACCACCAACTTCGTGGTCCAAGGCTTTTCCAAGATCATGAAGAAGAGCACCGGCCTTGGCGACTTGGACATTGGCGCCCAATTCTTCGGCGATCATGCCGGCAATATGAGCCATTTCGACCGAGTGTTGAAGAACATTCTGACCGTAGCTAGTTCGGAAGTGCAAACGGCCCAAAATAAGGAGAATTCGTGGGTCGAGGCCCAAAATGCCGCAATCATAAGCGGCTTGTTCGCCCTTTTCCTTGATGGTTTTATTGATGTCTTGCTTGGCTTTCTCGACAACTTGCTCGATCTTGGCCGGCTGAATACGGCCGTCTTTGACCAATTCCATCAAAGCGACTCGTGCGACATGGCGGCGAACTGGATCGAAGGAAGAAATGGTGATGGCGCCTGGAGTATCGTCAACCATAACCTCAACGCCGGTAATACGTTCAAAAGCTTTGATGTTGCGACCTTCCTTACCGATGATCTTGCCTTTGACGTCGTCATTTGGTATTTCCACAGAAGTGGACATGACATCTTGGGCAACCGAAACTGAAAGACGTTGGATAGACATAGCAAGTATATCTTTGGCCTTATTTTCCAACATTTCTTCGCCTTTGGTGTCGAGTTTGTTCATTCTGACCAAGAAATCTTCCTCTGATTGTTTCTCAATAAGCTTCATAAGTTGGTCTTTGGCCTCATTTTCTGACAATTTAGCAATCTTCTCGAGAGCATTCTTGCGATCTTCTTCGAGTTTGTCGGCCTTTTCGCGAATGGCTTTGATTTCGGCTATACGCTGCTTGATCAATTCGACTTCTTTGTCGAGGTCGGATTGGCGTTTGTCGAGAAGATCTTCGCGTTTGGCGAGACGATCTTCGGTTTGGCGAATCTTATCTTCTTTTTCTTTGATCTCTACGCGGGCATCCTCATGGACCTTGTTGGCCTTTGCTTCAGCATCGGCGGTGATCTTTTTGGCTTCTTCCTTGGCGGCCAAGAGCATCTCCTTGATTTCGAGTTCCATGGAACCCTTTTTACTCAAAGAGATAATGAGACGCAGGTAATAACCAACGGCTATACCTACCGCTCCGGCAATGGCTAGGAAGAGAGCGACTAGTTTAAGTGACATAATGCGGAATGGATCCGCCTTCGCGAACTACGGTGATATTAACGTATGAGTCGGTATTCTAGCTTCAATAATCGATGATTTCATAAGTTGGGAAGTCACAAAGTCCGGGAAAACGGTATCAAATTAAAAATTAGTAACATTTGTATCTTATAACAGGGGAGTAAGATTGTCTAGTTATATTAATTTTAATGGGATCTTAATGAGATATATTTTCCTTTACTTTTCCTCTTTCTGTGTTACATTGAATACACAAAACCTATCAGTTAACCAACCGAAATACACCATGTTAATCCCAACCGTTATCGAAAAATCAAGCTTCGGCGAGCGCGCTTACGACATATATTCACGTCTGCTTAAAGACAGCATTATCTTCCTGGGTGGACCGATCGACGATCATACTGCCAACCTTATTATCGCTCAGCTTTTATTCTTGCAATCTGAGGATTCCAAGAAAGAGATCTCTCTGTACATCAATTCACCTGGTGGTTCAGTAACCTCGACTTTGGCCATCATCGACACGATGCAACATATCAAGAATGACATCTCGACCGTTTGTGTCGGCATGGCCGCTTCCGGCGCGGCTTTGGTTCTCTCGGCTGGCACGAAGGGAAAAAGAATGGCATTGCCCAATTCAGAAATCATGATCCATCAGCCATTGGGAGGTGCAGAAGGTCAGGCTTCAGATATTGAGATTAGTGCCAAACATATCCTGAAGACCCGTTCGATATTAAATAAGCTCTTGGCCAAGAATACCGGGCAAAGCATTGCCAGGATCGAGAAGGACGTTGACCGCGATTTCTTTATGGATGCTGAGGAAGCGAAAAAGTACGGAATCGTTGATCAGGTAACAGCGCCGAAGAAATAATCTCCTTGATGTTTCCCTCGGTCCTCCGAAGCTTATTAAAGCGAAGGAGACTCTTCAAGGAAAAAACATGCGACTTCACCGCTTCTTTGTAAGTCAAATAATTGGGGATCAGAAAACTCTTACGATCAACTCGGCTGAGCTTGTCAATCAAGTCAGCCGGGTTTTTCGGTTGAAAATCGGCGATTCGATAATTCTTTTTGACGGATCCGGTTTCGATTATGAGTGCAAAATTGACAGTTTTGGTGAGAGGAGTAAAATTATGGACAATAAAGGGATGCAGGCAACCGTTGTCTCCAAACAATTGCGGGCGTCCTCTCCGTTTCACGAAATCGTTTTGTGTGCTTCGATAATAAAAAAAGACCATTTTGAAATGGTTGTAGAGAAGGCAACCGAGCTGGGAGTGTCGAAAATCATTCCTGTTTTGGCCGAAAGAAGCGAAAAGAAGTCTTTGAATAAAGATCGACTCAAGAAGATCGCCATTGAAGCCAGTGAGCAAAGTGGCCGGGGGGATATTCCGGAGGTTTCGAGGATTATGACATTGGAGGAAACGATCGAGGAGGTGCATCTTCCTCAGTCGGATGGTGCACCTCCGACATTATTTGCGTTTCATACTGAAGGGAAGGTCTTGAAGCTGGATGTTATGCAGAATATTAAATCGATCGTCATATTCATAGGCCCGGAAGGCGGCTGGTCTCCGGAAGAGGTTGAAGTGTTTCACAAGAATGATATTCAAATAGTTTGCCTCGGCTCGCAAATCTTACGGGCAGAAACCGCGGCAATTGCGGCAATTTCGCAGTTTGCTTTTAATAAGTAGGAATAAGGGGATTGGGGTGTTTCACAAAAATTTCTTAGTTTGTCATTCCCGCGAAAGCGGGAATCCAGGATATCGCCAAAGCCGATCTAATTCGATGTAAACAAAAAGGCCGATAGGTTACCTAGCGGCTTTTTGTTTAATCCTGGATTCCCGCCTTCGCGGGAATGACAAGACAATTACTTGTTGCTTTCTAGCCACTGAAAGACTTTCTCATTGGTAAGAACCGTCTCGGCATAAACAGCCGCTCTTTCTCTGTCAGCATCTTTGTAATGTTCAAGGATATGCTCTACTTCCGCCTCAACTTCTTTCTGATCAGGCTTGATATTATTGGCAGTGGCGATCGCGTTTAAAATCAGCTGAAGTTTTACTTTCTTCTCGGCATGCGGGGTCCACTCTTTTTTGATCTCGTCCAATGATTTCTTGGCATGCTTCAAATAGTCATCCATCTTGACTCCCATCTTTTCTAGATCATCTTCAAACTGGGCTTGAGTTCTCTTGAGCTCGCTTTCAACCATAACGTCCGGCAATTCTACTTTGGTCGCTTCAACGATCGAGTCAGCAATCTTGATGCGAAGCTTTTCGCGAGCCTGATCTTTTTTGTCCTGGCCGACGATCTCTCTGACTTTAATCTTGAACGTCTCGACATCTTTGAAGTCTCCCAAGCCGCGCACGAACTCATCATTGAATTCTGGCAAAGACTCAAGAAGCAATTTCTCTTTTTCTTCTGGTGAAAGCTCCTTGTCTTTGGGAACAGGTGAATTTACTTTCAATGTCGCCGGATTCTGCATTGCGTGAGATTTGCGGATTTTGAGAATGGCCTCATCGACATCTTTGTCGCTGACGTCAAATTTTTCTCCGGAAGACTTTTTGACTTCTTTATCGGCCAAGGCTTTGCAATCAGGAAGTTTAACTTCCGGAACAACAGCGGTTATGGCTTTGAATTCGAGAGGGTTGCCTTTGGCCAGTTTCGTAATGGTGACGGAAGGCTTGCCGATGGGATCGAGCTTATTGTCTATAATGATGTCGACGTAAGATTTCGAAATGGCCAACTCCGCCATCTCTTCCAGCAAGATTGATTCGCCGACCTTGGCGATAAGGACATTTTCCGGAATTTGGCCTTTGCGAAAACCATCAAAGGTTACTGATTCATTGACGTTCTTTAATGCCTGACTCCGAAACTTTTCCCAAACTATTGAGGGAATGGAGCCAACGATTTCTATTTGTGATTTTGCGAGCTTATTAATAGCAGCCGTGTCATAGGACTTGGCCGATTCAGTATTATTTGTCATGAAAAACAGTCTACAGGAAGATTTGCTCGTGGGCAAGAATGCCTTTCCAAAATTGAACATTTACAAAAGAGACGCGATTGGTCGCGTCTCTACAGGGTATTAACCATTTGAATTCGCTAAATATTCTGGGCGTCAACACCGACGGTTGAATTGTTGAGGTCGTTTTGAAGGGACTGAAGGTCGTCGGCGCTGTTGTTTATTGGAGCGACTGAATCGGTGGAAGCGGAAACCGGCTGATTGGTTTGTGGGGCGATCGGTTGGGAATTTTGGACGGTGCCAACGGTTTGATTATCATTTGGCAGGGGTTGTTTGTTGACCTTCGAGGCAAATATATATATTGCGGCGATTATTATGACAAGAATAACGACCAATGTAGCGACGATCGGGCCGACCTTCTTGTGGGAATTGCCGGAACCAAGATTATTGGCAGAGCCAGTAGGAATATTGGCAACAGGCTGTTGGGTCGGCAGATTTGTCGGTTGGGCGGGAATATTATTGATAATCGGCTGAGTTTGATTTTGAAAAGGTTCCATATTTGTTGTGAATTAGTTGATAAATGTCAGATGTTATTGAACAGAAGGAGCCGCGACTGTCGTTGAAGTGGTTGTTGAAGCATTTTCATGGCCAAGTTTCAGTCCCATGGCCTTGGCAATGGCGACGACGACTTTGTTCAATGACTCGCGGGCGTCTCGGATGGTCTTTTGGGCGTCTGAAATGAGTTGCCGAGCTTTATCGACATTGACGGTTGCTTCAGTTGTTGAGGCTATTGTCGTTGAAGCGGTACTGGGCATATAATCCGTAACCAAATTTATGGCTGTTGTGGCGGCAGCTATTTTACCATCGGCAATCTTGAGCAGATTGGTGGCGTCGGTCATATTCTTGCCATTCTGTTGTTCCTTCTGGATGCGGGTGTTTATGCGTTCCCTGATCTGACTGAGGTTATTCAAAGCGGTCTGCATCTCCTTGATGACCAGATTCTTCCTCATTTTGAAGGCGCTGGTGATCATTGTTTTGCCGTTGTCGCGGTATTCCTGAATGCGTTCCTGATCGCGCTCGACTATCGCTCTGGTTGTGGAAGCCATTGTCGATGAAGCAAAATGCGGTTTGTTATCCAAACGTATTGGCATTCCGCGAACATCGCGCGGCATCGTCGAGCTGGCGCCGTTGACGTTCATGCCTCCAGTAAGAGGTGTCCCAATCTTTGGTCGGGCAGTTGCGGTTCTTTCTTCAAGAAGAGTATTTCTAATCTCCTGATTGGTCTTGATGTTCTGGACTTTGCCGTTGATGTCGGCTTTGATCTTTTCGCGGATCGACGTTGCAGAGACTGCTTGATTGGCGTCAATCGAGGTACTGATGCTTGTGGCGGCTCCGGTGTCCATTAGAGTCTGGGCATTTACGGTCTGCATTGTCAGAATAGATGCTGGGATAAATAAGGCTGATATAAGAGCGAGTTTGTTAAATTTGGTCATATTTAATGATGTTAATAGTTATGTTAGGTACAGAGAATATTATACCGCAATTACCTGAACTTTGTAATAAAAAACACTTATGATATATTCCATATCTAATGACCCAAAATAACTAAAATGTTCGAATCTTATTATAAATCAGTCAAATATCTCGAAAGCCTATCAAATCTGCCAATTGTCGGTGATTATATGATTGATAGAAATCATCCCGAAATTTACTTAAAAAGGATGAGGTACTTTCTCAATCTTCTCGGCAATCCAGATAAAGATTTTAAGTTTATTCACATTACGGGGACTTCCGGCAAAGGCTCAGTAACAAATATGCTTCATGAAATACTGTTTGCTTCCGGTAAGAAAGTCGGCTCATTCACTTCGCCGTACGTGGTAACTTCGATCGAAAAAATAAAAGTACAGGACAAATATATCTCGCCGGATGATTTTGTCGATATAGTTGATTATCTTAAACCATTTATTGACCGATCGTATCTGGAAGGACCTTATGGCCGACCTTCTTATTTTGAAATCTTCCTGGCAATCGCTCTCCTATATTTCAGAAGACAAAAATGCGAATGGGTCGTTTTGGAAGTTGGCCTCGGTGGAAGATATGATGCGACCAATGTGATAGAAAAACCCCTGATTGCGGCCATAACCAATATAGATTATGACCATACTGAGGTTTTGGGACGGACTTTAGAAAAGATCGCTTATGATAAAGCTGGGATCATCAAGCCGGGTTCAGTATTTTTTACGACGGAACAACGCAAGCAAATTCTTCAAATATTCGACAGCATATCTAGGGAGAAAAATGTCCAGGTGCACAATTTATCTTTTCAAAATGATTACCAAGAGTACAACAAAGAGTTGGCCAGAGCGGTTGCCGTGCATTTGAAAATTGAAGACAAATATATTGACAAAGGTTTAAGAAAAGCCCGTTTACCTTGTCGTTTTGAAATCGTTCAGAATAACCCGACAGTTATTCTTGATGGGGCCCATAACAGATCAAAAATGGGTAGTACAATTTATAATCTAGATAAGGTCAAATACAATAAGCTATTTCTTCTGATCAGCATTTCCGACAGTAAGGACCATGAATCAATTCTGGAACAAATAATACCAAAAGCTGATCATATTCTTTTTACTAGATTCCAAAATCCCAATCGAAAGTGCGCTCATCCAAAGGAATTGTTTGAAAAATCGAAGCAATATGTAAAGAAATCATCCGAAGCAAGGATGTATCTTGATCCGGAAGCAGCGTTGGCTGACGCCTTGAAACTGGCAAAATCTGACGATCTAGTACTTATTACAGGTTCATTTTTCTTGGCGGGTGAACTGAGAAAAATTTGGTATCCTGAGGATCAGATTCTTAGGCAAAGAAAAAGCTTCTAAACAATTGTAATAATATTCAAGATCTTGATCATCGGCTTATTACCCACGGTACCCAAAAAGCCGAAATGATATTGCCAAGAAGTGATTGATTGAAGTCAATTTTGAAAGCACTTGGCGATTGGGAAGGTGAAGGAGAATATGAAGGTACCGGTGAATATGTCGGTGTTGGTGAAAAAGATGGTGTTGGGGACGGCGATGTGTTCGGTAAAATCGATGGATAAGGTGAATTAGTTGGAGTTGGTGAAGAATAGACGCTGGCTGTTGGTGAAGGCGTGTTGCTTGGCGCTACAGAATTGGATTGTATTGGAGTTTGATAAGGTACTGGCGAGACTGAAGTTGATGGGCTTTGGGAAGGAATGGGAGATGGAGAATTAATTGGCGTGGCTGAAGGTGATGGTTTTGGAGAAATTGACGGGGAATATGAGGAAGTTGGGGTTTTGGAGCTTAATGGAATAATGGTTGGTGAATTGGATGGAATCGGCACGAAGGAAGGCTTTGGTGTTAGTGAAGGTGTTGGACTTGGCCTGTTGAAAGGACTAATGATTGGTAATGGGCTTGGAGATGTCAGATTAATCCTGGGTGTAATAGCTGGAACACCAGTGACAGTCTCTATTATTGAAGAAACGGATGATGAGATGTAGCCCCGTATTTTTTGAAAAAAACTTTGTTGAGCTATTTTTGTTGGTATTTTCGGTGTAGGAGACTCGAGTGGAGATGAGTCAATATCCTTAAACGGACGAACTGGAATCATATTTTCATCAATTTCGATCATAGCACCCCATTGATCTTCGGGATCAAAATTATCCAGCATGATAAAAGAATGATTCTTCGGAATACCGCTAATTGCTGCGGCTACATTTGTATCGCCGTTTTTACTTGATACTGTTGATTCGGTTGCTTTTTGTTCGGCCAGGCCATAATCAACTCCGGTGTCTTCCAGTCCGCTCAATTTCCAGCAATCAGGGAAATATTTCCGCGCATTCGGATCCTCATGAATGGCTGCCATAATATATCCGCAGGAAACTACGTTAAATTTTTCAGTTGATGATCTGTAACCTCCCAACATCAGACTGTGTTGGGAAGGGCGATAGATAGGGATACCATTAAGTGCTTTATAGGCACATCCGGTTATGTTTTGGCTGCCATAATTCTTTTTATCGTAACTGTAATTTATGGGAGCTAAGACACAGTTACTTCCATAGTCGGTCATAAAATATGATGCGGCTAATTCAGTTTCCAAGTTATCGCCACGAAGATATTCATCATTGAGACCGGCAAAAGCATGTCCTATCTCATGCATTGTGATATTGGCTACTTTATCGTCGATAACCGTGCCAGTTTGGATTTTGGCACTAACTTCAGAGATGTTCATATTGATATCTTTTCCGCTCAGTATTGCTACGCTTGTCGACATTATATTGCTGTAAAATATATACAGTCTTGCATCACCGCATGATGAATATTCCTCAAAAAAAGAAGGATTATCAAAATATTTTACCTCGCTCCCATTTTTTCTCTTAATTGTGTTCATTGATCGGCCATTTTCAGAATAATTTCCAAGATCGATTAAGTGTGAAAAATATGATTGATTGCTTGTAAAAGGTTCTGTATTTCCAAAACCCTTGGTTCGCAATTTATCCCCAAGATTCAAAATACCATTTACTGAAAGTTTAGTGCTTGTTCCACGTGCTGAAACAACTTTGAATTTGCCGCTACCGCCGATCGGCGCACAAAGCCCAAAGGGAGCTTGGGCTGAAGCATTTTCGAATGTTCCATCTTCTTGTGGTACTTCTACGACCATATTGACGGGTATGTTGTAGCGTATGGCCGCAATTAGTTTTTCCAACTTCTCTTTTTTTGTTATTCCCTCCGGCCAACCAGGAATCTTCCACTCATATATTGGCTGAGTCGTATCATTAGTACCATCAGGATTCATGACATATTTACCATTCCAAGTGAATGCTCCAGGACCTACAAGGATTTCATTATCCAATTGAATGGAAACTTTCCAAGGCAATCCGCTTGGTGGAACTGTCGAATAGCTTTCAGGCTTATCCGTATAACAAAAACCGAATTGTGGAACTACTTGAATGATTAGGTCATATATTGGAGTAAGGGGCAGATCTGGAGTCGAACGGGTCTTCTTCATCATGGCCTGAAACGCGGGGTCGACTATTATATCCAGAGAATCACCCTTGATTCCCACCGGACGATTGAATTTACCATTGGGTGTGACACTAGTCGGACAAGGTCCATCGCCGTAATGTATTACAGGGACGTCTTGGGCGGAGGCGGTGGGGACGAAAAGAGTGGAGGTGAAAAGAAAGGCGGAAATGATCAGAGCGATCTTTTTTGTGGGCATTAGTCAATTATAGGACTTTTTCTTACATATTTCATCTTTGTCGTATGTAAAAAAACAAAAGCGCCCTCTTGGACGCTTTTGTCTTTATTCAATGTTTAAATGATTTCAAACTACTTTATCAAGAACGCCACTATTAGCAATGCAACAATATTCAATATCTTTATCATTGGGTTGATGGCTGGACCGGCGGTGTCCTTGTAAGGGTCACCAACGGTATCGCCGGTAACAGCGGCCTTGTGGGCATCGGAGCCTTTGCCTCCATGATTGCCTTGCTCGATATGCTTCTTGGCATTATCCCAAGCTCCGCCACCGGAAGTCATGGAGATAGCGACGAAAAGACCGGTAACGATGGAGCCAACGAGCAAACCACCAAGAGCGACTGGGCCAAGAATGAAACCGACGAGGATTGGAGCCAAAACTGGGATCAAGGCCGGAATGATCATTTCCTTGATGGCGGCCGAGGTGACGATGTCGACACAGCGAGCGTAATCAGGCTTGGCGGTGCCTTGCATGATGCCTTTGATCTCGCGGAATTGGCGGCGGACTTCCTCGACAACCTTGCCAGCGGCTTTACCGACAGCTTCCATGCAGAGAGCGGCGAAGTAGTAAGGGAGCAAACCTCCGATGAAGAGACCGACGATAACCTTGGGATCGCTCAAACTGAAGGCAAAACCACTACCAACAGCCTCGGTATAAGAAGCGAAGAGGACTAGAGCGGCCAAACCAGCGGAACCGATGGCGTAGCCCTTGGTGACAGCCTTGGTGGTATTGCCAACGGCATCCAATGGGTCAGTGACATCGCGGACTTCCTTTGGCAGATTGGCCATCTCGGCGATGCCTCCGGCGTTATCGGTGATCGGACCATAAGCGTCGATGGCGACGATAATTCCTGCCATTGAGAGCATGCTCATGGCGGCAACAGCGATACCATAAAGACCAGCGAAGTGATAGGCGGCCAAGATTCCGGCGACTATTGTAATGAGCGGCCAAGCAGTGGACTTCATAGAGATAGCCAGTCCCTGAATAATATTCGTGCCATGACCAGAGACGGAAGCTAAAGCGATAGATTTGACCGGCTTATATTTGGTTGAAGTGTAGTACTCGGTGATGACAACCAAGAAGCCTGTAACGATTAACCCCACTAGAGTACAGCCAAAGAGATTGAGGACTGAATACGTACCATTAGCTTTCATGATGACGTTCGTAACGGGGTAGAAGGCAAAGGCGGCCAAGACACCAGCAACAATGAGGCCTTTGTACATGGCACCCATGATGTTCCTGGAACTTCCAAGCTTCACAAACCAGGTTCCGATTATAGATGCGAAGATTGCGACACCGCCAAGAGCTAAAGGATACATGAGAGCACCGTTGAAGCCCTTGAATAGGGTTGCGCCAAGCATCATAGCGGCGATAGTTGTGACAGCGTATGTTTCGAATAAGTCAGCGGCCATTCCTGCACAGTCACCGACATTATCTCCGACGTTATCGGCGATAACGCCTGGATTTCTCGGATCGTCTTCTGGAATACCAGCCTCAACTTTACCAACTAGATCTGTTCCTACATCAGCGGCTTTGGTGAAGATTCCACCGCCAAGACGGGCGAAAACTGAAATCAAGCTTGCTCCGAAAGCTAGACCTATTAAAGAGGCAACACTTCTAGTGATAACATAGAATCCTGTAACACCCAGAAGAGCTAAGCCGACTACCAAGAGACCTGTGACGGCACCTCCCTTAAAGGCTAATGAAAGGGCTGTACCTAAACCATGACGGGCAGCCTCGGCTGTTCGGACGTTGGCTCTCACGGAAACGTTCATGCCTATGTAACCGGCCAGAGAGGAAAGAATTGCTCCGAGGACGAAACCTAAGGCCATTTGAATTCCTAGGAAGATCCAGAGAATAATAAACAAGACAACGGCGATCATGAAAATAGTCTTGTATTGCCTGTTCAAATAGGCTTTGGCCCCGGCCTGAATGGCGGCGGCGATCTCTTTCATCTTGTCGTTGCCAGCCGGCTTCTTCAAGATGGAACTGATAAGAAAAGCTCCGTAGACGATGGCGACTAGCGAAGCGACGAGGGCAAAAATTTCTGAGTTGTGCATGAAATTAGGTTAAAGCTCAAAGGTCAAAGCTCAAAGGTGAGATCTGACCGCTTATAATAAATGTACAATTAGGGATAATAGCAGGAAATGGCGGGAATGGTAGGGTTGACAGATTTAACTATAGTTATATAGTGTGCATGGCTGATAGGTGGTAAATTTTCTAGTGAAATGCAACTCTCTCTGTTAATGATTTAAGTATGCCATGACTCTCGGCTACTTCCAAGGCGCTCCGGTAATGGAGCGATTTTCTGTATTTGTTGTTGATGATTTTGATATTCTTTTGAAACATGT
>CAIMKX010000032.1 GCA_903842025.1 uncultured bacterium
GACCCAGGTCGAGGGTTAGGGGGTTCTAACGTGTCTACTTTTTAGGGTACAGATCACATTTATGCAATTGATCCATGTCAAAAAATGGAGGCCTGATTTGGCATACGCTGTTGGACTTTTAGTAACCGACGGTTGTCTTTCATCTGACCGTCGTCATGTAATTTTCACGTCACAAGATATTGAAAGCATGAATAATCTTCGAAAAATTTTGGGTACAACAAATTCTATTGGTAAAACTTTTAATAAACGATCCGAAGCATACAGGATTCAAATTGGAAGTATTGAATTATATAAATGGCTTATTGATATCGGTCTTACACCACACAAGTCATTGACCATTGGGCCAGTCAAAATCCCCGATAAATACTTTACAGATTTCCTGCGAGGCCATCTTGACGGCGATGGTTCAATAACAACCTACCTGGATAAATTCAATGCCAACAAAAAAAGTAAATATGTATATAGGAGACTTTGGGTTCGATTTATCTCCGGAAGCCAAAAACATATGGTATGGTTGCAGCAGGAAATAATCAAAAATATCAGGGTTTGTGGACGTCTTCATATAACAAAACCAAATTCTTCTGGCCACTCGATTTATGTGTTAAAGTTCGCTAAGAAAGATTCGATTAAATTACTTAATGGGATATATTACTCGGATCATCTTCCCTGTCTCTCAAGAAAGCGAGCTATTTATGAAAAGTTTAAGCTGACTGAACAAGCCGCCAAAGCATTACTCTAGCGGCCTGTCTTTTTCTCCCTTCTTTCGAAGGGCGCTGCCCACGAACGGGCGATTTGTGTCATTATAATAGCAAGACTTGGATACATTGGTCAATAGTCATAATTCCATGAATAAATACATCAAAACCCTCATCATCCTCGGACCCACCGCCACCGGCAAGAGCGACTTGGCGGTCTTTTTGGCCAAGAAACTGAACGGCGAGGTTATTTCTGCCGACTCGCGCCAGGTCTACAGAGAACTCGACATTGGCACGGGCAAGATCACCGAGAAAGAAATGAAGGGTGTCAAACATCACCTCTTGGATGTTGCCGATCCGCGCAAAGCATTTAGCGTGGCCGAATATGTCAAACAGGCGGAAATAGCGATGTCCGACATCGCTAAACGCGGCAAGCTTCCAATAGTCTGCGGCGGCACCGGCTTCTACATTCAAGCCTTGATTGACGGCCTAGTCTTACCGGATGTTCCGCCGAATAATTCCCTGCGCAAGAAATTTGCAAAACTCTCGACGGTTGAATTGTGCGGGCGACTGAAAAAACTCGATTCGGTTCGATTCAAAACGATCGACCGGAAAAATCCTCGCCGACTAATTCGCGCTATCGAAATCGCCACCGCCCTCGGCCGCGTTCCAATTCTTGCAAAAAAAATCGGTAAATATGATCCTATTTTTATTGGCTTGAATTTGCCGCCGGCCGAATTGAAAGATCGAATCAGAAAACGTCTCATTAAACGAATAAAAAAAGGGATGGTCACGGAAGTTTTGCGTCTACACGCCCACGGTCTTTCTTGGAAGAAACTGGATGAGCTAGGTTTGGAGTATCGCTACGTTTCAAGGTATCTTCAAGGAAAATTATCCAAAGATGAAATGATCGAGAAACTCAATACGGAGATCAGGCATTATGCCAAAAGGCAGATGACTTGGTTCAAAAAGGACAAGAGAATCAAGTGGTTTGAGCCGAAAGATAGGGCTAAAATACTCATAATGTTGACAACTTAGCATGAAATGCTATAATACACACAGAAAACAATCAAAGAACATTAACTTATGTGCATGAAAATACTGGTGGTAGACGATCAAACGACCATGGTTCCATTACAATGGATCGTTAAAGATCTCAAAGGGTATCTTGCCGAGGATTTTTCATTTACGGTCATACCCGCGAACATCAAAGGTGTTCTAAATGTGACGGAATACGATTTTCTAATCGTAAACGTGAGCCAAGGACGGACTGACATCGTCCATAAGGCTGAATATGTTGGAATTCCGGTTATCATCATGATAGAGGTCGGTTCGATGTTCCGCGACGAACTCAGAGACGTAAATTCCAAAATGATGGTGGTCGACAAACTCGATCTATTCGATTTCAACCGATTCAAAGAATGCTTCGCAGTCTGCGTCGAAAGATGTGCCAGAAAAAGAATCTCTTTGCCGGTCGCAGCATAATAAACTCGCCAGACCGCAAGGCGCCCCGTTCCTACAGGGCGCCCTTTTTTATTCAGAATAACTTTCATTTCACGGGAATCGTTCCTTACAGGAACTGTACAGACTTTCCTGCGACGCTCCTCATAAAACTCGGAGCTATGCAGGACAGGCACCTGCGCTTCGTAGCTCCTCACACAAGCAGGCATAAATAACCTAAGCGGGAAATATTGCATAAGTCTGTGTCTACTAAATGGGGTACACTTCACTGTGCGCAGGGAGGGATTTGAACCCCCGTAGCCCATAGGGCGATGGATTTACAGTCCATTGCAATTGACCGCTCTGCCACCTGCGCAAGAGTCAGTTCGATGATTGTAGTATGATTTTGGGACTTTCGCAATAACCTTATTTCGCCAACTCCTTGATCTCGGCCACGATCTGGTCCAGAGAGGTCGAGGCCTTGACCAGGAATTTGCTGGCGCCGAGGGCCCGGGCCTTGTCGATGTCCGAGACTTTGCTAAGGTTCGAGAGGACCATCCGCGGAACATTATCCAAATCCTTGTTCATCTTGACCTGCTGAAGGATCTCGAAGCCGCTCATGCCCGGCAAAAGAAGGTCAACTACGATGAGATCCGGATGGATCTTGGTGAGAATACTCAGAGCTTCCTCGCCGTTTTTGGCATGCGAGAGATCAAATCCCGACGACATCAGTTTCTTGGCTAGGATCGTCCCGATAAGCTTATCGTCCTCAACCCAAAGAAGCTTCTTCTTGACGGACTGGTCGGCGGCGGCTCCGGCCGAGGGATCGGAAATCTCATGGCCGAAATAATGATTGATCTTGTCCAGAATATCCTTGGAGCTAGCGTGCAAGGAAATGATGACCTCAGCCACACTACCCTTGGGGATGTTACGCATATTGATCGGCGCACCTTCGGCTGACAGGAGGAAGACAGGGATCTTGGCGAGAAGCGGCTCGGCTAATTTCTTTTCGAGGATCTGATAGCCGTCGATGTCCGGAAGAGCGATATCGAGAAGGATCAAGTGCGGCAAAACGTCGTATATACCTTTGAGACCGGACTCGCCATTCTCAAAAGCCGAAACATTGTCATAGCCGTCGCTTTTCAAGGTCGAGACGAACTGATCCCGGAAGGAAGAATTGGCCTCGATGATCAGGATCTTTTCGTTTTTTGGAGCGGAGGCCATGGTTATATTTTACCATGCTTCTTCTCCAGAGCAAACAGCTCGTCGCGGACAAGGGCGGCGGTCTCGAAATCGAGGTTTTTCACAGCTTCCGCCATGGCCTCCTTTTTCTGCCTGATGAGCAAATTGTAATCGGTCCTGGCCAGATCATCATCTATCCTCATAAGCTCGCCCACGGCCTTGTCGTGTTCCGAACGAAGCTGGTCGGTGATGTCGTGAATTTGTTTCTTGATGGTTTGAGGCGTAATGCCGTGTTTTTTATTGTAAGCGATCTGGATAGCCCGACGGCGATCGGTCTCCTTTATGGCTCGACTCATCGAATCAGTCATGATATCGGCATAGAGGATGACGCGACCGGCCGCGTTGCGCGCGGCCCGGCCGATGGTTTGGATCAATGAAGTTTCCGAACGGAGAAAACCTTCTTTGTCGGCATCCAGTATTCCGATCAAGGAAACTTCCGGCAAATCTAGGCCTTCTCTCAAAAGATTGACTCCCACCAGACATTCGTACTTCCCTTTGCGGAAATCCGTAAGAATGGTTATCCGCTCCATTGTTTTGATGTCACTATGGAGATATGCCGCCTTCAAACCTTTTTCTTTAAGGAATTCTGAAAGGTCCTCGGCCATCTTCTTGGTCAAGGTCGTGGCCAAAACCCGATCACCAGATTTGATGGTCTTTTCCGCTTCGTCGATGAAGTCGAAAATTTGACCGCGATAGTTTTCACCAAAAATCCCCCGCCCTTCGGGCACCCCCTTTTCCAAAGGGGGACCCTCCATCTGACCCTTCTTGTAATTCGAGGAGACCTCTTGTTTGTAATTCCCGCCAAGATTTGAATAAGTAGAATCTTTTCGTTTGTCATTCCCGCGAAAGCGGGAATCCAGTGTTGAATCGCTGGCGCCATTGTTTACACACTGGATTCCCGCTTTCGCGGGAATGACAATACCCTTGTCCGCGGTTGGAATAACAGCAACCTTGCTTTCCCTAATCTGCCGCACAACAATCTCCGGATCGATAAGCCCCGTCGGTCTTATAACTTGTTCGACAATCTGCTTGCTGTTTTCCCTTTCATAATCGCCCGGCGTAGCCGAAGTGCAGATCATCGGTCCGATGCGTTCGATGAATTCGGGAAATTGAAGCGGTCGATTGTCCTTGGCCGAAGGCAAACGGAAACCGTGTTCAATAAGAGTATTTTTCCTCGAGGCGTCACCGGCAAACATTCCTCTTATTTGTGGAATGGTCACATGCGACTCGTCGACGACAGTGAGAAATTCTGCCTTACCATTCTTGTCATGAGGAAAATATGACAGTAATGAATCCGGTGGTTCACCTGGCATCTTGCCGGAGAAATGGCGCGAATAGTTCTCGATGCCGTTGGAATAACCGATCTCCCGGATCATCGATAGGTCATATTTAACTCGCCTTTTAAGACGTTCGGCCTCGAGCAACTTCCCTTCCTTTTCAAGAATTTTGAGCCGAGCGGCCAATTCCGCCTGAATGGTCTCCAAGGCTTTCTTGTTCTGGTCGTCGCTCGAGATGAAATGCTTGGCCGGAAAGATGAAGATTGTTCGTGGACCAGATTCGATCTGGTCAATATTCCTTACCGCCCTCGAAACCGGATCAAGTTCAACAATGTGACTGATCAAGGCACCTTCGAATTCGATGCGGTAAATAGTCCGATCGTTGACCGGCATTATTTCAAGAGTATTGCCAATCGCCCGGAATTGGCCCGAATTGATATCGGCGATCGTCCTTTCAAAATGAATGTTGATAAGCTTTCTGATCAGTTCGGCTCTGGATAATTCCATGCCTTCTTTCAATTTCAGATTGACCTTTTCATATTCATCCGGATCACCCAAGCCATAAATGCAAGAAACGGAGGCGACAATAATCACATCTTTTCTGGTCAAAAGGGCCTGAGTCGAAGCGTGGCGCAAGCGCTCGATTTCCTCGTTGATCATCGCCTCCTTTTCTATATATGTATCGCTGGACGGAATGTAAGCTTCAGGCTGATAGTAGTCGTAATAGGAAACGAAATAGTGGACGGCGTTGTGCGGGAAAAATTCCCGGTACTCCTGGGCCAACTGAGCGGCCAAGGTCTTGTTGTGAGCGATGACCAAAGTCGGCTTGTTGTAGGCGGCGATGACATTGGCCATGGTAAAAGTTTTGCCGGAGCCGGTCACGCCGAGAAGCGTCTGGCAATCCATGGACTTGTGAAGACCCTCGATCAATGATTCGATCGCTTTCGGCTGATCACCGGCTGGTTTGTAACCTGATTCTAGTTGGAATAATCGATCTTTCGACATGTAAATACATTACCACACAAATTGGTTTTTCAAGAATGAGCCGCAAAAACTCCTCGCTTTTTTTCATCCCGACGATAATTTGCGACCAATGTACCGTTGCATTTTCCAAAGGACGAGTGAATCCTTGGAGCGAGTCTTTTGTGAAAATGCCGGTACATTGGGAGCAAAGTCGGAGGGATGAAAAAAAGCGAGGAGTTTTTGCGGCACATTCTTAAACACCCAACATCTTATTAATTTTCTTAATTGTGGAAGGTCCAAAGAAACCGGTGCCTTTCGTAAGACCGTTCGGAACCAAAATCTCCGAAGAGTATTTTTCCTGGAATCTTTTGACGGCATCAAATGTGGCCGGACCGTAATATGAAGTTTCATTTCCAGCCGAACCATTACCACTCGCTGCCACGACGAATCCCTGAGCGTTCAAGAACTGTTGAAGTCTCTTGACATCTGCGCCGGTCGAACCAATATTCAGGTTGCGCGTAAAATTCTGCGAAGATGAAACCATAAGGGCAGGCGTCGAAATTGGAATCGAACAATTGACAGATGTCCCTACCGAAAGCGCGTTGGCCTTATTCAGGGTCAATTGCCCGAAGACTCCGGAAATGTCGGTGATGGCGTATTTCTTCTGGAAACGGACGAGAGCCGCCATCGTCGCCGGCCCGAAATAGGTCGTTTCCTTGCCGGGCGAACCGTTGCCTTTGGTCGCCACGGTGAATCCTTGGGCGTTCAAAAACTGTTGAAGCTTCCGGACGTCCTCGCTGGTCGAACCATAAGAAAGGTAACGAGTGAAAACGGCAACGGTCGAACAATTCGAACCCCCCGAGCCGGACCGTGTCACGGCCAAAGGTTTTTGAATGACTGTCGGCGTGATCGAACCGGTGCCACTGCTCATCGCGGAATAATTTACCCCACCCCCGCCGGAAACGCCGGCAACCGGCGCCGGTGTGGAGCCTCCCGAACCGGCGGAGGGTGCACCTCCGCTTCCAACGGCTGGTGTTGGCGTAATCAAAGGAACAATAGTATTGGAAACGGTCAATGTTACCGTCGCCGATGTCTGCAAATTTCCGGAGCTGTCAACCGCCACGGCCGTCAAGATATGGGTGCCATTCGAAATGCCTGTAGTGTCCCATATTCCGGAATATGGAGCCGTGGTGAAGACCGGATTGACATCGACTCCATCGAGCCTGAATTGGACAGTCAAAACCGCCACATTATCGGAAGCCGAGGCCGAAATCGGAACGGCCGATCCGCTGATCGTCGAACCATTGAGCGGCGCGGTCACGCTGACCGTCGGCGGCGTCGTATCCGAAACCACCGGAGCTACGGTAGGCGTCGGATCAACCGCCACCGGAGTCTGGATCGGAGTCGGTGTCGGTGTCACCACCGGCGGCGCCACAATCCCGGTAAATTCATAGGCACCGATATCAGGCGCCGAACCAGAAGGTCTGGAATTCCCATCCAAGTCAGTATTGATTGAAAATGAATTTGAAACGGCGTCAATGGCCGGACTAGTCGCGCCCAGATGGAAATCATAGCCGGTCGGATTGACCATTTTCGGATCGGTATTGTCCTGATTACCGGAATAGGTTATTCCGGCTGACATTCCGGAGACGACCGAACTTATGACGCCACCGTAGGTGATGTTCCTGTTGATCGCCACATTGGACACCGGACTGGTTATCCTGACCCCGGCCGTCGTCGGTCCGTAAAAAATGTTGTTCTCGATGGTGGTATTGCTAACGCCCGGAGCCGTCAGGAGCACTTGGCCGTCACGATCGGCGTTGGCAAAAGCAAAAGTGTTGTTGGCGATAGTGAGTCCCGTCGAGCCGGTCGTTCCGCCGCTGTAGATCTGGATCCCCCAGCCGCGCGGTATGTTGTAGACGAGATTGTTGCGGACCACGGAATTGGAGACGCCGGCCAGATACATGGCATGATCAAGATTTGGCGCGGTCGCGTTACAGGAACCGGAGAGACTTTTGCGGCCGATGTCATGGAAGGTGTTCCTTTCGACAATGACGGGACCGACTCCGGAGACGAACATGCCGGTGTTGGCACGGTCGATGGTGCTGCAGATCTGGTTGCCGATGTCATGGATCTGGTTGCCGACGATATTGACATTACTGGCGTAGACCATGAATCCGCTGTTGCCGTCAGTATTCTGGAAATTTTTGATCTCAAAATCTTGGATGCGGACATAATTGGCTGTTGAATAGAGCACGAAGCCGAATTTGGCGCCGCTCGGATTATTCTGCCCGTCAATGATCGCGCCGACTCGGTTCTCGGCCTTGAAGGTGATCCAATTTGAGGAATTACCGCCGCGGGTCAAAGTGACGATGGCCTTCTCGCCATTGCCGTCATAGGCATAGGTCCCATTCCGAACAATAACAGTATCACCAGGATTGACGGCATTGGCCGCTCTCTGAATGGTTTTGAAAGGCAAAGCCAAACTGCCGGGATTGGCATCCTGACCGGCAATACCGTCAACATAATATGTTCCCGAAAAAGCGGCCAATGTGGCAAAGGTGTTGTCTCCGGAAACAGCCAGATTGCCGGCCAGATCTTTGCTCCGGATCCTGTAATGGTAAAGAGTGTTTGATGCCAGATTGCCAAGAGTCTGGCTATGGGTCGTCAAGAGTTGAGCGTCAAGACCGGTTTGGAATCCGTACGCGGTGCTCAGGCCATATTCGATCTGGCTGTCGGCCGGCTCATTGGTCCCCCAGGTTATGGTCGCGGAATTTAAAGTCTGTCCGGAAGTCGTTATGGCGGAAATAACCGGCGGAGTGACATCCGGCGGAACCATAGCTTCGGAATAAAGTTGGCTGACTTCAGCGGCCGAAAGGGCCCGATTGTAGACTCGGACATCGTCCATTGCACCTGAGAAGAACTCGACGGTATTGCCGAATGAGCCGATCGAAATGTTAGTGTCGTTCAAGGCGGTCACAGGCCTGTTGGCTATGGCCGAACCGTTGGCGTACAAGGTCATGGTCGCCCCGTCATAGGTCACAACCACTTGTTGCCAAGTGTTAATGGAATTGAAAACCGGATCAAAGCTGGTCGAAACGCCGTTCGTCCTGTAGAGCAAAGCTGTTCCGCCTTGGTAGAATTGGACGTCGCCGTTGGAGCCAGCCATGATCTGATGCGTGCCGACAAGAGTATTGACCTTGACCAAAGCCGATATGGTGAACGGCTGGGAGAAGTTTGTCGGCGCCAAGACAGGTGTGACGTAGTTATTTGTTCCGTTGAATGACAAACCCCCGCCGATCTGGCCGGAAGTCCAGACCGGTCCATTGGTCAAAATCGCGTTGTTGCCATTCCCGGAAGTATCGGCCGCCACCGTCCCCGTCCCTTCGTCCATCTTCCACCAAGCCACCAAGCCCGAACCGGCCCCGTTCAAAGCCGCCAATTGGCTGCCCGGCAATGTGGTGATGATCTCGCTGGTCGAAAGCCTGAATATGATAAAAAGACAAAAAGCGATGGCGGGAAGGGCAACGGCTATGAGAAGTCTGAGATCCCTATTTAGCATTACACTGAATTGTAACACGCTTCATTCCAATGCAACTGGGGAGAGCTCTATCGACAAGACGCATTGGTTTGACCCGATTAAATATAGCAACGCGTCATCGAATCTGATCCTGGTTTTTACTCCTTCCTCAAGACCGCCCTTTTGGCCGCCAAGACGATATCTTTTGATTTGAGACCATAAAGTTCAAGAAGTTCCGCCGCTGTTCCAGATTGCCCAAACTTATCATTGACCGCCACAAATTCTATCGGAGTGGGAAAATGCTGAGCCAAACATTCCGCCACGGCTGAACCCATGCCGCCAAATATTTGATGCTCCTCCACCGTGACCAATGCTCTCGTCTCATGAGCCAATCGAATTATTGCCTGCTCATCCAAAGGTTTGATTGTTGAAAGATTCATAACCGTCACATTCATGCCATCTTCTTCCAATTTCTTGGCCGCCAAGATTGCCTCAGAAAGAATACTGCCGGTCGCAATAATACCGACCGAATTTCTTGTTTCCTGAACTTTCTTACTTCTTACTTCTATTCTCTTACCTCTAAC
>CAIMKX010000033.1 GCA_903842025.1 uncultured bacterium
ACATGATCGCCTAATTGTTTGTCAGTTAATTAACCCGTGTTTCTTTGTATCGTAAGTGAGAAAAACGAAAACTACAGCCAACTGTGGCTATTTGAGGTGGAAATGAATTCGGGGAAATGGGGTGTTTCGTAATTCGGGGTATATAGATCCTCAATCCATCAGATCTCTAGTCAGACCTTTTAGCAATCCCTTGATTGGCGGCGTTTGCGCTCATGCCGATCCGGCGAATGCCGACAAGAATATCCTCACCAAAATGCAAGCCGCTTACTATTTTGTTTCCTTTAAATTGCAGAAAGCTGCTGAGTCGACTTTCCACATGGTCTTCTGTCTGAGCGGCTGTTGTTCGGCCTATAGGAAGGATGTTATTATTCCGATTCTGGACCAGTTTCGAAGCGAAAGATTTCTTGGTTTGCCCATAACCTGGGGCGACGACCGATCCCTCACCAACTGGGTCATACGAAGAGGATACAAGACCGTCTATTCAGAGGACGTTCAGTCATATACGCTCTGTCCGGAGGATATCCGGACTTTTATCAAACAACAAGTCCGTTGGAAAAAAGGCTGGTTCGTTAACTCGATAATTATCAGCAAATATTTGCTGTTCAACCACCCTTTCATTGCCATAACCTATTTTTTTCCGCTTTTTATAATTTCAATATTAACTCCCGTCATCGCCTTTAGGGCGCTTATTTACGAACCGCTAGTCGACGGTGTCGCGCCGCTCATCTATCTTTTCGGCATATTCATAATCACGGCCCTGACGGTTTGCTACTATCGATATGCGTCTCCGGATAACAGATATTGGCCGTACCTGTTTTGCTGGACGATCGTCAATGCGGGATTTCTTTCATTTATATTGTTCTACGCTCTGGCGACCATTCAAAACAGGCGTTGGGGTACCCGATAACAAACATGGATAACATATTGATAAAAATCAAAAGTTTGTTTGTAGCGACAATACTGGTCGTCGTCCTTACGATGACCATAGGCGGTTATGTTGTCGGATTGCACTATGATGAAACAATCGCCAATCTCAATCAATTTGCGGAACTTATAAGATACAAAGCCGAATATGCCGCTTACATCGGGAGCGATCAAGATCAGGCTGCCACTACCGGTAATTTGGGGATTTCGACATCAACAGCCGCCGAACCTTCTGAAGCTAGAGCGATACCGGTCATGGTTTACCACGGCATCATCAAGACGCCGGATTGGCTGAGCACGACCAAGGAATTGTTCAAGGATCAGATGTTCGCCTTGAAATAGCCGGCTATAATACAATATCAGTTGATGACCTCATCCGATTTTTAAGAGGCGAAAAAACATTGCCCCCGAAGTCATTTTTATTGACTTTTGATGACGGCCGAAAAGATAGCTATGTCGGAGCGGATCCGATATTGGAAGCTGTCGGCTTTAAGGCCGTGATGTATGTCGCGACAGCGGACTCGATCACATCGGTCTATGGAGGCCGGCCAATAGGCTATTATCTTCATGAGGATGATTTGAGAAAAATGGCCGCTTCCGGAAGGTGGGAATTTGGCTCCCATGCCGTCCAGGCGTCGACAACCGGCGGATTTATTGCGATTGATAAGGATGGCAACAAAGGAAATTTTTTGAGCAATAAAAAATGGTTGGCTGAGACTGAGGTGTATGAGACCGACTCTCAATACGAGAACCGCGTGCGGTTTGAGCTTTTGGATTCAAGACAGCGTCTCGAAGATCTTACGGGACAGAAGATTGAATCGATCGCTTATCCTTTTGGCGATTATGGTCAGCAGACTAAGAATTATCCTCCTGCGCAGACGATAATCAAAGGGGCGCTGAAAGACTATTATGAAATCGGTTTTCAGCAGGTCTGGCCTTATGACTCCGAATATATGTTGAATTATCCGGGAGAGGATATGTATCACGTGCGTCGTATTGAGCCAGGGCCTGAACGGACAGGTGAACAGCTGGTCAAATATATAATGGATGCCGAGACCAAACAATTGCCGTTTAACGAAGATCTATCCGCCATGAATGGATGGAGAACGTTGTGGGGCAAATCTTCATTGGTCGACAACATTCTCAATATCAGATCGTCCACAACTACGACTGGTTCATCAATCTTTCTCGATGGCTCTGGTCTCTGGAAGGATTATTTCTATTCAATTCATCTGAATTGGATAAGCGGTAGCAATGTCACTTTGATAAGCCGCTACAGCAATGATGGCAATTATCTTTCCTGTACGTTCAACGTTAAGACTGTCCGTATCAATCGGAAACTGGATGGCGTTACGGAGACTCTAACAAGCGTTTACAATATCGCGGATTTGCCCATGCCAGACGTTCATTTGGGCATGTCGGTTTCCGGTAATGTTATTCGCTGTTATGAAGGCTCACGCGTTGTGGCATTTTTTTATTCTGACAGTCGATCGCCCAATCATGGTGGTATAGGAATACAGGTTTGGGACAGGGAAATAGGCAAGGCCTCTATTTCAGTTTCGGCGATAAGCGCGGTCGAGGGATTGGATTCCGGTCAACTGAAAGCGGTATTGCCGGAATATGTCGTGAAAGATGTTCCAAAATCTGTCACTAGATCGTCCACCATTCATGGAGAAGGTATTTTATCGTCACAAATTGCCGATGGTAAAAAATCAGTCGTCGACACGTCCAAAGTTGAGATGGAAATCATTAGCGCCTCGTCGCTAAATTCATGGAAAGCGGCGCTTGGCGGGATATTATTTTCGTCAGATGGTTTCGTCACCTTTTCTCCACCATATGTGACAACGGCATTTGTCTATGCTCCAGGCGGATATGATTGGTCAGATTATCGATTTGACGTGTCAGTAGGGAAGGCCTTCGGTTCCAAAATATCGGTCATTGGTCGATATGCCGATTCGAAAAATTATGTTGTCTGCGAATATTCAGATCGCGATAGGCTGGCTATTCTGGTAAATGTCAAAAACGGCAAACGCTATCTGATGAACATCGGGACTATCGCTGGTCTTGTCAATGCTAGCACAACGCCTTCGAACAACAACCTGGGAATTTATGCTCAAGGCCAGTCTGTATCGTGCCTGGAAAATGGAATAATCGTCGCAGTTTCCGACAGACAGGATTTCCCATCAAAGGGTACAGTCGGTCTAAAGATATTCGCGTCATCGCCGGGATTTGCTAGGATGGAAATCAATGCAGCCAGTGTCAGACCTATCGTCAAAATATAATTATATGATCGGCAAATTCATAATTTCAATAGCTCTGGCAGTTTCGGTCGTCGTGAGCATCGATGCTTTTTCACGGATCCGATCTGATCGCGGGATTTTGGGCGGCTCTGAATATGTTCTGAATGAATCCGGCAGGATTGGCACGAGTCCAGACGAGCAATGGTGGGTCAATTCCGGCGGAAGGGTGATATTTGGACGAGATCTCTTTGAAACAGTGCATGGATCTATATCCGACAGTGATCCGTGGCGGTTGCTGTATGCAAAAAATAACCCATTGGATACGGACAACGGTTACCATCCGCAAAATATTTTAAGGCTTGTCAACAGGGGAAATTGGCGCAATCTGCGTCAGGAAGCCTATTTTAGAATCGATAAGGATGAGCTCAGTCGAAGCCCAAACCGCAATGCTTCAAACGGAGTATTCCTGTTCAATAGATATGTTGACGGCAATAATCTTTATTACACCGGTCTCCGTGTGGACGGGGCGGCAGTCATAAAGAAGAAGATAGACCGAATATATTACACGCTAGATTACCGCCCGATGATTGCTGGCAGATACGATCCGACTGTCAGTCCGAACCTCCTTCCACACGGTGTCTGGATAGGGGTCCGTTCGGAGGTTGTAACAACATCACGAAATTCTGTGAACATTAAGGTCTATGCCGACATTGGAGAAACTGGCAATTGGATTATTGTCGCCGAGGCCACAGATAACGGCACTATCGCTGGTCCGATCAATGACAGTTTCGCCCATGCCGGTATCCGCACCGATTTTATGGATGTCAGCTTCAAAGATTATAAGATCGAAGAATTGAGCCAGGAAAATGATATGTAGTGGACCTCGTTAGATGGAATTGGAACCGGATTACCAATCAAATTATGGGTTACAAGGCACTTGGTCAGACCAATAGAGAATAAAATACTTATTTTCTCTTGGATTTGAGCGCTCTCCTCTGCTCTCTATTTCCACCTTCCATAACATTATGGTCATGCGCAACAGGCACGAAATCAATGACTTCGACAGACGGCATTCTGAATGACATAGTCGTCTTTTCCTCAAAGTTTGTTACTGCGAGGTCTCCAGCTCCAATAATATCCATACCTACCAATACTCTAGATTGCTCACTTTCGGGTAAGCCAGCACTATCAGTTAGATTAGCTTCTGTCACTCTCACTTGTCCGACCATAACTTCATTTGGTAAGGCGATATTTATCAGATACACATTAGCAGGTGAAGTCCCACCAGCATGATGAACCTCGGTTATACTAATCGGTTTCAGATTCAGATCATCCACCACTTTTTTCGTAATCACTGAATTTGTCGCACCGGTATCCCAGATAGCAACATATTGCTTAACAATATCTGCATTGGCCTTAACTTCTTCGAAGGCCACAGGTAAACAAATGCCCACCTTCGTTTTGAGCACTCGCGCCCTGCCAGCGTATTTTGTAGTGAAAGCATGATGCATATGGTTAAGAGAATGATACCCTTGAATGAAAAGACTGGGTATAACTCTCCTTACCAGCAATGCACTGCTGAATCATGAACGTTCCCAACTCAAACTTTTTTTGAGCTTCGGTGTACGCCTCGATTTCGGTGTCGTATACCCCCTCGATTTTCTGGTCTTTGATAATAAGAAACTTGCCCTCGTATTGCTTTACGAGTTCATCCTGATGTGCCTTGAAGAATTCAAGCTCTTTTTGAAGATTATTGCTCATTAGTTAAAGGATAGCATATTTACATATACTTACGCAAAAACAACGATTTTAAACGGATAAGGTTTTATTTGCACCAGACAAAATAAAGGTGGAACAAATTGTCGTTTATTCAAAGGGAGGAATGGCACTTTCAGAGCCAGAAAGTTTCCGATCGCCATTGAGAAATCTCCGGATATTATCGACGTTTTGATCAACTGTATTTCTGTCAGATTCACCCAATTCTTTAGGTATCGGATTGTTAATGAATTGCGTTATGTACTCTCTTGCCCTTTCAAATCGTTTGTTCACACGGCTTTCAACTCCAGACATATGCCTAGTAAGCCATTCTATAACTAAATACATTCCTACACGGCTTCTACTCATCCAGATATCAGTATCGATCAGGTATACTTGGTCTTTACGTTGACCGACTTTTTTCCCATAAATATATTGGCTTTGCCCATTGATATCCCACAGATATAATCCGCCTTCTTCGAACTTATCAAGGAAATACTTTGCAACCGACGTGTACAGAGTTTCAGCTTGTTCAGCAAATTCGACGGAGGGCTCGACTTCTTCGAGATGTTCACCCTCAATCCTGTCAACAACGCAATAGACAACGTCATTACCAGACTTATCCTTGCCAATTTCATAGTTATCAAAGGGAGCACAAATTCCATATTCTTCTTCGAGTTCGAGGAATAATTTCCTTGCTTCTCGAACCAATTCAGGCAGTTCAAACTTATTATCATGCTTCCGCAATAAGTCAGTAGCTCGTTCCATCCTAATAATTTTATTTGGAAGGCTTTCAGTTTCAAATAACTTACCGGGCCTTTTATTTACTGAAATATGACTATCAATCAGATCTTCGGTGGCAAATGAATATTTGGCAGTATTTGGATCAAATTCTTCCATATCGAAAGTATAACAATACTCGTATCAAAGCACCATAAAGTTTCCAAAAACAATCAGTGGACCTCGTTAGATGGAATTGGAACCAGATTGTGTTGCAAATAAATGGGTTCATGCTAGGCTTGCCAACAGAAACAGTAAAATAACCAACAAAATGGAGGCTAAATGGACACAATCCGAGTAACTAACCCGATTTTGGTCGCCCAAGTACTCATGGAGAGTTTCCGAGAAATGGGTACGGCTGAATTCGAACGGACTTTTGCAGACATCGTTCGCCGTGGTGATCAGTTCTCCAAACTGGACGATAGTAAGTATTCGGCAACCTTGACCGAGGCAGAAGCGACCATGTATGCGTGCCATGCTCGACAATTTATCGAGGCTCTCAATCAGTTGAAAGACGCGCCACATTATCAGAGCATCCTCGGCCCCAGACTTGCCAATACTATTGCTCTTTGGCAGGTCGTCAGCACTTTCAAAACGCTTCACGGTGGATCATCGTCCACTGAAGAATGAAAACGGAAATTCACGGAACGTCGGCATCAGGTCGGCGTTCTTTTTTATCAATGAAGGCTATCTTTTTATGAAATATTATGTGGCACTCTATTCGCGACAAGCGGTTCACGGTCGCGGCTGAGGAAGCGCGTGGATGTCCGCTTCTTACCACGTATGTTATTCGAGCTTAGCTACCGTCGGTATTGCGGGAGTGCACCCTTGGTCGTGATTAACGACTATGGGTGCACGGAGATGTGCTATGTGAAGATCACACCTGTGGATAGCGATATTCAGTTTTGTTTTTAAGCATGCACCAGACCACATTTACCAGATGTCTTCGTAAACAAACCAACGCCTGCGATTTAGTTTTCCCTTTGGACACTTTTCC
>CAIMKX010000034.1 GCA_903842025.1 uncultured bacterium
CTACGCTCACTATGTGAGAATCGTTCATGATGATGTTCATAATTCATCAATCATGCCGTTATCCACAGCTCAAGGGAAATTGAGCTCATTTCCCTGGGACAGTGGAACTATTTGAGGCTCATTATGTATGGGAGGAGACTTGGGAATGACACGAAAGACTTTTCACTGTAAACTATCCCTATGTCTCTCTCCATCGGCACGCTACGAGTACAACCCAACAAAATTTGAATAATAACATCAGAATAAGCCCTAAAAAGATACCATTTGAGTTTACGATCAAGATTCCGCCGCCACTACGGACTGGACTTGATTATGGCTTCCTACCCGGTACAAGTGTCACTAAGAAGATATGAATGGCTTTCTGAATCTCGCAGGGACTCTTCTAGGGAAATATTATGCACAAGCGAGATTATTTTTGAACCAAATTGTGGTGGAATTATGTGAATGGAGTAGGGTTATAGCCCTAGCGCGGTCGTTAAACTGCGATTATTTTCAAGGAACTCAAATCGGCAAGTAAATTCTGGTAATTCGTAAATAGTAATCCTTTCATACCTGCATTGTTCGCGCCCAAAACATTTATCTCAGTATCGTCAATAAAAACGCATTCGGCTGGTTTTAACCCCATTTGTTCAGAAGTAATGACATATATTCTAGCGTCAGGCTTTTCCAGATTGACTTCTGATGAATTGATGAACACGTCAAAAAATTCCCTAAAATTGTTTTTTTCCTTGAAATAGGGAAGTGTTATGGCTGTTCCATTATTTATGATCCCCAGCTTATATTTTTCTTTAAGTTTCGGTAATAATTCATCCCAGACTTGCTGAATCCTGCAGTACTTCGAAACAATTCTTTTGGCGATTTCTTCAAGCGGATATTGTTTTGTGATCTCGTTATTCTCAAGTGTTCGAACGAATTCGCCGTCATTTAACGAATCGCTTCGAATTTTCTCCGCTGTTTCAACAATCGCGTCAAATGCGTAATCAGGGCATTTTTGAAGAAGGGGACCAACCATGTCGAATATAATTCCTTTTGTCATATTGCAATATTAACATATCGATATTAGAAACATAAAAAACCGGGTCAGAGAATATCTCTGCCCAGTCATTTAATTTGTCGAAGGTTATCATTCATCACCCTCGATTTTATTATTTATTGTACTCATCAACCTAGCCTGAGCCGCTTCTTGTCCTTTTCTGTAACTTTCGTTGTAAACCTCTCTGTATCTATCACTTCCAAAAATTACTCGAGGTGGTCTAGCATTCAAACCAGCCGTGAACGCTTGATTGCTGAGCTCTTGCCTCCAAACAGCATCCGCTGCTTCTACAATTCCGTTTAGAATTCCCATATCGTACCGTCCTTTCACTTTGGATTTTTCACTGACCGTAATTGTCAGCTCGTATCTGAAAATAGGATATCATCTTTCATTTATGTTGGTCAATGGGGCGAATTCAACTGATTAGGAATGTACGAAAGCCTATAGCGCTGGTCTTGTGAATAAAAAAAGAGGCCTCCGACTCCAATGAGCCTGCGGTCTCTGGGTATCCTGTTCTTCGGGCATGTCTACTTGGACTATTGCGCAGCCACCTTTCCTTCTTCCTCCGTTTGCTTTTTTAGTTCTAGGGAGAGAAGACGTCTCATTTTGTGCCAGAAAGTTTTTTTGGCAAAATGGCCGTCCATTCCCAGAAACTTTTGGATCGGGCAAGGTTTCCTGCTGAAACATTTTTCATGTCCCTTTATCTCGGCTCTTTTTCCATTCATATGTCTCCTGTGGTTCAAATGATGCTTACTATAAATTACCATAGTTACTGGTACTAATAAAGGACGGCTCACACGGGAGCCGTCCTAAGAGCGAGGAATTTGTTTCGTTGTTTCGCAACTGCGTCAATAACTTGCTCGAAAATAATCATCGGGGATTCGAGTACGTTCACCACCACAGTTCGAATTTTATCATTCGGATGTTCTCTTTCAAACTCACGCGCGTTCCTTTTCGAGCTTTTGATCTGGAGAAAGATTGGTCCGACATCAGTCTGGAACATGAAGTCGATTCCTTTCCTGTCCATCCCCGACCACTTTTCCTGTCTATTCCAACCGAAGATCCACTCTGGGAGTTTATCTTCAGATTTTGCCTTATTCAACGCTTCATCCACGCATCTTTCAGCGCTGTCGCCCAATTCCACAGCTATTTGACCAAATAATTGTTGCAATCTTCGGTCGAGTCGCCCAGGCTTTTGGGGTCTATGTTTCCTACGACAGTAGTGTCTCAATTGAGATCACCTCCTTTCTAGTAAATAATATAATCATATCTAGAACAGCAAGTCAATATTTTGTGATGTAACCCCTCACACCCCTCCTCGACCTAATCGCCGCCCTGTGAATAACAACACAGTTGTTTCGTTTCATCCATGTTAAAATATATGTCGTAATGAGTTTAACTGACAACGAAATCAGA
>CAIMKX010000035.1 GCA_903842025.1 uncultured bacterium
ACATGATCGCCTAATTGTTTGTCAGTTAATTAACCCGTGTTTCTTTGTATCGTAAGTGAGAAAAACGAAAACTACAGCCAACTGTGGCTATTTGAGGTGGAAATGAATTCGGGGAAATGGGGTGTTTCGTAATTCGGGGTAGAACAGGTTCATCATATGATGCGCAGGGCGCAGAAGAGGGTACATCATATAAGAACTCATCATAAATCCCACGCGGTTTGCATGGCTCACTGATATCAGAATTAAGACTTTCGCGCGCAGTCACTCGATGACTGCGCTTTTTTCTTACCTCTTACCTCCCTACTTCGCTCACCTAAAGTGAGCTTCGAAGGGTAAACCTAGCTCTTACCTCTTTTCCTTTGAATACCCAACACACAGCTTCCTAATCAACCCTGGCCCCTCGTATATCATTCCCGTAATAAGTTGAATCAAATCCGCCCCGGCATCAAACTTTTCTTTGGCGAGTTCCCAGGACATTACCCCACCAACACCAATAATTGTAAATCGCTTGCCATAGGCCTGTCTGGTCTTTCGTATAAGTTCCGTTGATAGACTGGCGCACGGTTTGCCCGAAAGCCCGCCACGATACTCGGCCGGCGCTTCACTTCGGACGTCCAATGAATTGTAATCCTTATTCAAATTTCCAATAACAACACCCTGCAATTTGTGCGTATCGATGACTTTCAATAGTGAATCAAACTGACTCCATGGAATATTAATTGGCATTTTGACATAGACAGGCTTCAGACACTTAATCGTGCCGAGCGCTGTCAAGAGCTTTTCCAATAATTCGGGAGTTATAAAAGCTTCTCCGCCATAGGCATTTGGACAGGAAATATTAATAGTGTAATAGTCACCGACATTTTCCTCATTCAAACGTCGAAATGAATAGAGATAATCGTCTATTCCGGCCTGAATATCGACAGAATCGATACAGTTTGTGCGAGCAATAGAAATCCCTGTTACGAATCCTGGCTTGGACAATGTCCGACATGGTCCAAACAGACCATGTCGGACATGGTCCTTCAACCGCTTAATCACAGCTTCTACCCCGTCATTTTTCAGCCCCTTATTGACCAAAATGCTCTGCGACTTTGGCAATCTGGTCAGCCGCGGCCTGGGGTTGCCTTCGCAAGGTTTGGCCGTCACCGAACCGATCTCTTCCCCGCCAAGACCAATGCATGGCAGTATTCTCATCAAACGCGCGTTGTAATCGAACCCCGCCGACAACAAAAAAGGAGTTTTGTAGGTTATTCCATCCACCGTCTTCCAAATATCGCGACCATGGTAGCCGTACATAAGTCCGATCAACCAACGTGTCAGAGCAAATTTTCCGAAGAATTCGCCAACACTGACCATGAAATCATGGACCAATTCCGGGTCAAAAGCGAAGAAAATCGGTTTTAATACATATCTATAGAACATTGTGACATTATAACATGTGAGGGTAGCGCCCGCAGGCGAGAGAAGTGTCGCGTAATCCGAGCGATCAGCGAGGATCGGAGCGACACTTCTGTCGCCGTTAGGGCGCGGCGATGCTATAATAGCGTAATGCAAGACTGGCTCATTCAGCTCGTCACCGTCCACCCCTACATCGTCTACGGGATCATCGTAATCACCGCCTGCGCCGAAGGACCCATTCTGTCAATGATCGGCGGAGTCTTGATCAAACTTGGCTATTTCTCATTCTGGCCTCTTTATCTAGCTTTGATGGTCGGCGATCTTATAGGCGACGTCATCTGGTATTACATCGGACGCTATTTCGGCCACGGCTTCATCCGCCGATTCGGAAAATATTTCGACATCACCGAAGAGTCTGTCGTTAAGGTCACCAATATTTTCCACAAATATAAACATCGCATCCTTCTGATCTCCAAAATGACCAACGGCTTTGGTTTTGCCCTCGTCACTTTGATGGTTGCAGGCATGGTCAAAATTCCCTTCTGGCGTTACATTACAATTAATATAATCGGCCAGTTTGTTTGGACCGGTCTGTTGCTGAGCGTCGGGTATTTCTTTGGCAATCTTTATGTTACTGTCGATTCAATTCTTGGAAAGATCTCAGTCGTGGCCGTGTTCATCCTGATCTTCGCCGCATTCCTTCAGTACAAGAAATATCTCAAGAAAAAAACCGAGAATATGATCTAATACATTTTCAGCAGGCCTTCCAATCAAATGCTTTCTATAATCATCCCAACTTATAACGAGGAAAAATATATCGGCCAAAGCCTGAGTCAATTCAAGTCATTGTCTTTGCCTCATGAAGTGATTATAACAGACGACAAGAGCACCGATAGAACAGTTGAAATAGCTCGGTCTTATGCGGTGACAGTTCTTGTCCCGAATGAAAAGCATGCGACTATAGCCGCCAACAGAAACGAAGGTGCCAGTTTGGCCAAAGGCAACTTTCTGGTCTTTCTCGATGCCGATAGTCAGATCGCAAATCCGGACGATTTTTTTGGACAAATTCTCAGGTATTTCGAGGCTAATAAGGAAATTGTGGCTATAACCACCTATTTGAAAGTTCAGAAAGATCTCGAAACCTTTACCGATCGTTTCATCTATCTCATTTTTAATTGGGTGCATGTTTTAAAGAACAACATCTTTCATACGGGTGAAGCTTCCGGCAAATTCCAAATGATCAGAAGTGAAGCCTTCAAGAAAGTCAAAGGCTGCAGGGCCGACCTTGTCTGCCGAGAAGATGCCGACATGTTCCAAAGATTGAATCGAATCGGAAGAACCGCTTGCCTTTCGAATGTCACGGTTTTTCATTCTGGCAGAAGAGCTCACCGGATCGGCTGGCCTAAGCTACTTTACATTTGGATGTCGGAAACATTTGTCGTAGCCACGACCGGGAAATCGATGGCCAAAGAATGGAAAGATGTCAGGTGATCGTTCAAATGTCGTGTCCAATTCAATGCCATGAAAATCTCCGTAGTCATACCAGCCCATAACGAGGAAAAGAACATCGCCGCAACGATCCAGGCTCTTCTTGTCCAAGATTACCCAGACTACGAGATCATTGTCGTCAATAATGCCAGCACAGATAAAACACTTGAAGTTGCCAGCCGATTCCCTGTAAAAGTCGTCACCGAATTGAGAAAAGGCCTTCTCTGGGCACGCGAGCGCGGCCGTGTTGAAGCGGTCGGCGAGATCATTGCAAATATCGATGCGGATTGTTTACCGGATACCGATTGGCTATCCAGCGGTTTTTCGCATTTCAAGAATGAAAAAATTGTCGCCGTCTCCGGTCCATACGATTATTACGACGCCGAACCATACTTCCGCAAATCTTCCCTTCTTTTCCAAAAGAACGTCTATCCCTTTTTCAACAATCTCTTCCAGACCATAATATTTAAGCGAGGAGCAACCTTGATCGGTGGTAACAATTTCATTCGCGCCAGTATTCTGCAAAAAGCCGGCGGATATGATACATCGATCACTTTTTACGGAGAAGATACCGACACCGCCAAGCGTGTTTCCGATCACGGTCGTGTCATTTTTAGTCGTAACGTCCTAATGAAAACGTCTGCCAGAAGGTTCAAGGCCGAGGGTAAATTCAAGTTGATGACGAAATATTGGTATTACTTTTTTAAGCATATTTTCAGTTAAAATATGAAACATTGTTTATCTTGTCATTCCCGCGAAGGCGATTGAGCACAATCCACTTTAACTTTGCACTTTGGACTTTGCACTGTAAACTCTTGTCTTTGGTAATATCCTGGATTCCCGCTTTCGCGGGAATGACAATAAACAAACTACTGCACCACCGGCGCACCTGATGTGTTACCTGCCTTAGTTGTGGAAGCAGCTTGCGGTGAGCCTGTTGAACCCGACGAAGTCGAGGAAGTGGTCGTCTTCGGAGCCAATTTGTCATACTTAGCCAAAGCCTTGATGATGGTCGAAGCGTCCTTACGGGCGGCCTGCAGATCCTTTTGGGCGGCCGTGATCTTGGTGTGAGCGTCTTTCAGAGTGGCCAAATTTGAAGCCATCTTGGTCTTGTCGCCCTGATCCGGAACCAAAACTACGGATTCGTTAAGGGCGGCGCTGGCCTGGATCTGGGCGTCAGCCACTTTGGAATTGAAATCAGACAAAGCGTTTTGCAAATCCTCTATGCCGGTCATATCGCCGGCCGACTGCAATCTCAAAGTCATCTTATTCGAGAGAGCCGTCATCATATTGACGACCGTGGCGATCCGGTCCGTAGCGGCGATAATATTCAATTGCGGTATTGCCAAGGCGTAAACGCGATAATTGTTAGTGATAGAGTCGACATAAGTCTTGAGGGTAGTCGTGGAATCAGCGGCGTCAAGATCAGTCTTGAGTTTAGTCAAATCGCCGATCAAACCCTGGACGGTGCCGGCCACCATAGTCTTTTGAGCCGGTGTGACATTCCTTATCTCATTTATCCGCTCAAGGACCTTATTGAGTTTGGCGATGCGAACGTCAATCTCCTTGTCGCCCTTGGTTTTGGCAGCCGTCATAGCTTTTTCCTCCTTGGCGGTCAGGGTCGGCGCAAACGCAGTAGTGCTAGTGCCGGTTTGGGCAAAAGTTGGCAGAATCAAGGCGAATGAACCTATCGTGATGGCTATGGCCGTAACATTAATCAGTTTATTTTTCATATGTGTATGTTTGGTTAATGATTAATGTTACTGATTTGAGATAACAGCTTGGTTGACGTTGGCGCTATCCGTGCCAAGTCCAGTCAGTTGAGCATCGATAGCAACCGTATCCTTGTATAGACTATCGGTACTGCTGTCATTGACGTCAGTCATGCCCGTGCCACTGATCTTGTCGCTCAAGGTCGGCGGTGGAGTCGGCGTGACGGTTGCCACCGGTGTTTGAACTACGGTCGTAACCGGTGCCGGAGTCGGTTTACCGCTCATAAAGAACCAGGCGATGATGATGACGGCCAGAATGACGACCAATATGATCCCTGTTTTTGCGCTTGTTGACATAGTATTTATATAGTTAAACTGGTAAACATTCAAATCCTTGATACGATTCTAGCATAAGTTGTCATTCCCGCGAAAGCGGGAATCCAGTGTTGAATACACTAATTGAAAATTCAAATATCAAAATGTAAAATGACAAGGCAAAATTCAAAATGAAATCGCACTTATTTCGGACATTTTGCATTTTAAATTGTCATTTTCCATTTTGAGATTTACATTTTACATTACACTGGATTCCCGCTTTCGCGGGAATGACAGCACTATGCACTCCTTGTCCACTGATTTTGGTTTGCAAGCAAAAATATTCGCCGTGCTACAATAGTCGAATAATATTTCCATGGACACGACTTCCCCATACTTCAAGACCAAAGACCTGAAAATCCCTCCGCATAGCCTCGAAGCGGAGAAGGCTCTGCTCGGCTCGATCATGATCCGCGGCGAGGCCATGCACGACATCGTCGACATCGTCAGCGACCAGTCTTTTTATTCCAACATCCACCGGATGGTTTGGCAGGCCCTTTTGGAGCTTCACATCAAGGGCGCGCCCATCGACGTCCTCACGGTCTCGACCAAACTCAAGGAAAAGGAGCAGTTGGAGCAGGTCGGAGGTATGGCTTTTCTCACTGAGCTCATTAATACAGTCCCTTCATCGACCAATGCCACTCATTACGCGGAAATTGTCGAGAAGAAACACAGCATGCGCGAACTTCTCAGGGCCGCGGAACAGATTTCCGGGCTGGGCTACGATGAGGAATCCGATCTTCATGATCTTTTGGAAAAAGCCGAAAAAGCCCTCTACGCGGTCACGAACAAGACCGGCTCGCACAAATTCGTCCACCTTAAGGACACATTGGCCGAAGCCTGGGAGCGCCTCGATCAGCTGCACAAATCAAAAGACCAGTTGCGCGGCGTGCCGACGGGATTTGTCGAATTAGACAACAAACTTTCCGGCTTCCAAAAGTCCGACCTTATCATCCTAGCCGCCCGCCCTTCCATGGGAAAGACTTCCCTGGCTTTGGACATCGCCCGCAAGGCTTCAGTCAATTACAAAATTCCCGTGGCAATATTCTCACTGGAAATGAGCTCACAGCAACTGGTCGACCGCATGCTTTCGGCCGAGTCACAAGTCGATTCCTGGAAGATCAGGACCGGCCACAACCTCTCGGTTGAGCAGGACTTCAAGGCTATCGGCGAAGCCATCAGCCGCCTTTCCGACGCGCCGATCTACATCGACGACCAGGCCGGCAACAATATTCTGAAGATGCGCGCCGTCGCTCGTCGTCTCAAAAATGAGAAAGGCCTGGGACTGATCGTTGTCGATTACCTCCAACTTATGCTCCCGACCAACACCAGAAACAGCGACAACCTCGTCCAGCAAGTCACCGAGATTTCCCGCTCCCTGAAGAATCTGGCCCGCGAATTGGAGGTCCCTGTCCTGGCTCTCTCCCAGCTTTCCCGCGCCGTGGAGCAACGCGGCGGCAAACCTCGTCTCTCCGACCTCCGCGATTCCGGTTCCATCGAGCAGGACGCCGACGTCGTGATGTTCATCCACCGCGAAGCCGACCAAGACGCTGGTGGCAAGAAAGAAGAGGCGGAGATCCTCATTGAGAAGCACAGGAATGGTCCCACGGGTTCAATTAAACTCTTCTTCGACAGCAAGAAGACGACGTTTATGAGTATCGATAAGGCGGACTTTGGGGATTTTGAAGGAAAGGAGAGTTAAGAGCTGGGAGATAAGAGTTAAGAAATGCAAGCAAACACAAGAATTCAAAAATTTACTGATCTGGTTGTCTGGCAGGAGGGACACAAACTCATTCTGATGATTTACAAGGTTACGAAGAAATTTCCCAAATCAGAAATATTTGGACTTGTGAGTCAGATGCAGAGAGCGGCTGTTTCTGTTACATCAAATATTGCTGAGGGTTTCGGCAGACATACCTATAATGAAAGATCTCATTTTTATTATATCGCTCAAGGTTCTCTGACGGAACTCAAGAATCAACTTCTAATTGCCAGAGATATAGGTTATATTTCAAATACAGATTTTTCAAACATTGAGAATCAGGCCAATCAAACGCACAGAGTTCTTCAAGGCCTTATCTCAAAAACAAACAAGTTTGCCAGTTCTTAACTCTTATCTCCTACCTCTTAACTCTACCATCATGGATTCACTCCACCGTCTCGAAGAACTTTTCGCTCACTTCCCTGGAATCGGCCCACGACAAGCCAGGCGTTTTGTCTATTATTTGATAAATAAACCATCTAGTTCCATAGGCGAATTCATAAAACTGATTGAAGAAGTCAAGAAATTAGCCAACGAATGTGCAAAGTGTCATCGCCTGTTCATTCAAAATTCCAAATTCCCTACTTCACTCGCCCAAAGCGAGCTACGAAGGGCAAGCCAAATTCCAAATTCTCTTTGCTCAATCTGCTCCGACCCTTCTCGCGACCAGTCAATTCTCATGGTCATCGCCCGCGATTCCGACTTTGAAACAATAGAGAAAAGCGGTACGTACAGAGGATTATATTTCATACTCGGAGGCACGATCCCAATTCTCGACAACGAACCTGAGAAGAGAGTCCGATTAAAAGCTTTACTTGAATATGTCTCAGAACTGTCCGCCGATGATTCACGATTAAAAGAAATTATCTTATCCTTAAACACTACGCCGGATGGTGAGCATACGGCCGAAATTGTTAAAGAAGCTATTTTGAACATATTGAATGTTAAACCGATTAAAATCTCAGTCCTTGGAAGAGGCCTTTCGACTGGTGCAGAACTCGAATACGCCGACGGAGAAACTATCAGAAATGCTTTGAAAAATAGGAATTAAAAAACACACTTATTTGTGCGTTTTCTAATATCTTATCTCCTACCTCTTAACTCTTATTTTAACGCATCGATCTTGACCTTGACGAAAGGCTGTCGATGACCGTTTTTCTTGAAATAACGGCTCTTTTGTTTGTAGTGGACGACGACAACCTTGGGCAGACGGCCGACTTCGGTGATGGTAGCCTTCACAGAGGCCTTTTCGATGAATGGCGTGCCGATGGTCGTATTGGCGCCGTCATCAACCAGGAGAACCTTGTCAAAGACGATCTTGTCGCCTTCCTTGTGTTCATCGGAAATCTTCTCAATGGTGATAATATCACCCTTTGAGACCGTATATTGCTTGCCGCCTGTCTGGATTACCGCAAATTCCATAATGGGAGCATTATACAGGTTTTAGAGGAATGCGCAAGCAGAATAGAGGTAGGAGTTAGGAGGTAAGAGGTAAGAGCAAGCATTTGCGACGGTTCTTAACTCTTACCTCTTAACTCTCTGTGCTCTCTGGCTTCTCTATCATCGCAACCTCTATCCCTGGCGTTTCCCCTGTAATCCTGAGCACATCTTTGTCCACCTTCTTAAGTTCCCGACCGGCTGTATTGTAATGATTGACCACAGTCGAAAGAGAAATGCCCAATTTACCGTGATATTCCTCGTATTTCTTGAGGTGAGTGCCTAATTCGGAGACTCTCTTGATGATATCCTTGGCGGTCTCCTCGATGACCAAAGCTTTGAGACCCTGGAGTACAGTCTGCAAATAGGCCAGGAATGAGGTCGGCGAAACGATGATGACTTTGTATTTATTGGCCGCCCGCTGGATCAAGTTGTCGGTTTCCTCAGTGATGGCCCCGATCTTATTGACCAACAAATCATAATAGATCGCCTCATGGGGTATGAACATGAAGGCAAAGTCCATGGTTCCCTCAGTTGGCCGTACATATTTGGCGGTCTCCTGGATTCTGATCTTCAAATCTCCCACGAAGGCTTTTTCCAGCTTCTCACGTTCAGCCGGATTCTTTTCTTCCGCCAGTTTGTTGTAATTCTCCAAAGAAAACTTGGAATCGATGGGGATTATCTTGTCTTTGACAAAAACCACCGCGTCGACTATCTCCCCGTTGGCGAAAGCGTACTGCATCTGGTATTGCCCCGGCGCCAGGACATTCTTGAGAAGTGTTTCTAGGTAATACTCGCCGAGAATCCCGCGATGTTTGGGATTCTTCAGTATGTCCTGAAGATTCTGAAGCTGATCGGCAAAGGAGACGACTTGCCTGTTGGTCTCATCGAGCTTTGTGAGGCCGACGGTCACCTCCTTGATCAGTTTGGACGATTCTGACAATTGGGACCGCATTGATTCCTGCATATTGCGGGAAGATTCATGGATCTTGCTATCAACTGACTTGGTCAGGCCATCAACTTTGCTGTCAACGGTTCTGGAAAGATCGCCAACTCGCCTGTCTACTATCCTGCCTAGTTCATTAACTTGTTCAAGAATTAGATTCAGGCCCTGACCGTCCGGCTTACCATTTGAATCGTTGCGACGGCGAATAAGGATGAAAACAAATACGATATTTGCCAAGACAGCGATTATGACCAGGATTATGAGGGCGGTTTGCATCACTACAGTTTACAGTGAAAAGCCCTATGATGGAAGTTTGTGTACGTGTATTGTTACTAAATGATAGTAACGTATAATGATCCTATGCTCACTATATTTGTAATATTATTTGGTTTATTCCAAATGTGCATATGTTTGATATTTATTTTGATAATCATTTGCTTAATAAAGGACAACGTCACTCACGATGTTCCATTTATTCCTGTTAGGAAAAGAGCACTACAAAGCGTTATAGATTCATTAGAGTTATATCCTGGCTCGATTTTATATGACCTAGGTTCTGGTGACGGTCGTGTTTTAATCGAAGCTATTAGACGAAATCCCGAAATCGTTGCACTTGGCGTCGAAAATGGCATTATACCATTCCTGATTTCCATAATTCGTACCCACAAGTATCCAATTTCGATTAAATTTAGAAAAATACTAAAACAAAATATTTCAAATGCGACCCATATTTTTTGCTATCTTTCTGATAAGTCACTGCTTGAATTACAAATGAAAATTGAAGCAGAATGTAAAAAAGGGACGCGAATTGTCTCTTGTGACTTTCAGTTTCATGGATGGGTTCCCAAGACAACTATCTCCATTTCAAACAGTAATGATAAGCTATCTCGTATGTTATATGTTTACGAAAAATAAAAAACCCTTCCCAAACATGAGGAAGAGTCTAATAAAGCCATTCGGCTTTTTCATTCATTATCTATGTGACCAATTTGCTTTAGCTTTGCACTCCCGCAAGCTGGACATCTTTCGTTGGTAACATCACAGTCACGACAATGAACGCAACCGCATTTAGAACATTTCCAAATTGTGTCGCCATCATCATTTTTTCCGCAACGAGGACAAGCAGAAAAGACATCATCTTCATCAGGCTCGTCTTCTCGAGAGCTGCCAACCTCTATATTACCAACAAGCTCCAAATTTGCACTCTGACATGATGGACAATGCTCAAATTCTCCGTCACAGTCCTTGCAATGAACACAGCCACAGTCACAACAATTCCATATTTGATCGCCATCCGAATCATTTTTCCACAATGCGGACACTTTTCATAAGTAGCCATAGGAATCTCCTTTTGGTTATATAGTCTTTAAATCCTGGTTCAATTTTGACTAATTTTCTAAGTATAAACTACCATTTCACCATATAATTATCAAACGCATATACTCATCTAGTACAATTACTTGAGAGCTCTCCCCTTGTCTTTAAACAAATCAATAGTACACTATAACCATGACCCTACACGAAACCATCAAAAACCAAATAAAAGAATCCATGCGCGCCAAAGATCAGGTTCGCCTCGATACTCTGCGCGGGCTCAACGCCTTATTCCTCAATGAAATGCTCAGCCAAAAGATCCCGACTACCGGAGAATTCCTGCCTGACGACAAAGTCTTGGCCCTCATCAAACGCAGCGTCAATCAACGCAAAGACTCCATCAAGCAATTCGAGATCGGCAAACGTCCCGACTTGGCGGACAAAGAGCGCGCCGAACTTGCGATCCTCGAGTCATTCCTGCCAAAAATGATGGACAAAGAGCAGATCGAGGTCATAGCGATCAAACATTTGGAAGCTCTGAAGAAATCTGGTCCGGTTGACGCCAAATCCATCGGCAAACTGACTGGCCTCATCATGAAGGAATTGGCTGGCAGAGCTGACGGCAATGACGTCAAAGGGGTGCTTGAGGGATTGTTGACAAAATAGGCTTTATACTATAAGATAATCTTGGCTAACGAAAGGTGTTCTTATGATCATCGCAACAACAAGAATGTCTGGGTCTGGTCAAGTCAGGCGAATCCCCGTGGATTTCGACAAAGTCACGGAATTTCTAAAAAAGTTACATTTCGTGGCAGAGACAGGTCACGGGCCTCTGCCTGAGACATCTGTGCAACCTGAATTGTCCACAACACTAGTTCACAGGCACGTATTCGGCGGTTGGATCGAGATGTCCCAACCGCCAGAAAGGTAAACATCTATGTCGTCGTCCGTAAACCAGCGTTCCGATACCCATCGGAACGCCTTTTTGTTGAATTTTTTTGCATCAACCCTACCCCTTCTCGAAAGGCTCCAGCTCGACGATGAAGGTCGAGCCCTTGCCTTCCCCGGCCGACTCGGCGCGAATGGTGCCGTATTATTTGCTTGATTTTACATATATGATAATATCTCTTCAATGCCACATATAATTCAAAAAGATTTTGACGTCTGGAATATGAATAAGAAGCTTATCCACGCGGATAATGATAATAAGTTATACCGCACTAGAGATATCTGGTGGTGTTCTCTTGGCGTCAATATTGGCTTTGAAGAAGACGGGACTGGTAATACCGGAGAACGACCGGTAGTAATAGTCCGAGGTTTTAGCAAACAAGTCTGTCTGATTATGCCGCTAACCTCATCGGAAAAGAGTAATCCGTACTACATCTCCTTGGGAATAGTAAACGGCAGGAAAGCTTTTGTGATCACCTCACAGATTAGACTTATTGATACAAAACGACTTATCAATAAGATCGGAGTTGTCGATCAGGATCTTTTTGAGACAATAAGAAAAGCCGCCAAAAACTTTTTTTGACGGCTTTCCTCTTTGTTTTATCTCCCTCTGAAGAGGGCGAGCCCGAAGGCATTTGTAGACATATGCTAACATGCCATGTTACAAAAATCAATCGAATTTTTAATCCCTACCCCTTCTCAAACGGCTCCAACTCGACGATGAAGGTCGAGCCCTTGCCTTCCCCTTCCGACTCGGCGCGGATGGTGCCGTGGTGGGCGGAGATCATCTGTTTGGCGACATAGAGGCCGAGGCCGGTGCCGCGGATGTTGGTCTTGCTAGCGTTCTCGGCTCGTGAGAATTTCTGGAAGAGATGCGGCAGGGTCTCCGGGGCGATGCCCACGCCGGTGTCCTTGATCTTGAAGACGAAGAGATTCTTGGTCCGGTCGCGGGTCAAGGTGGCGTCGATCGAGCCTTTGGGAGTGTATTTCAGTGAATTGTCGATGACATTGGCGAAGACCTGCTTCAGTTTGTCCCGATCGGCTGTCACCCGATAATCGGCGACATTACCCTGCGCCGTAAATGTAAACTTGACGCCGGCCTTGTCGATGTTGGGCTTGAGCTCCGCCACCACGTCCTCGACCAGGCTCCGGAGATCGACTGTCTGGAAGGCGTACTTCATCGCCCCCAACTCGATCCGGCTGATGTTCAGGTAGTCATTGACGATCGCCACCAGAGTATTGGTCGAATCATAAATCCGCTCCACCCCCTGCCTCGCCGCCTTCGGCAACTCCCCCATGTCCCCCTCCAAGAGCAATGACGCATACCCCTTCATGGCCGTCAGTGGTCCCCTCAACTGATGTGTCGCGAACGAAACGAACTCCGACTTCTGCCTATCGAGCTCCACCAACCGACTGTTGGTCTTCTCGAGATCGGTGGCCAACGACTGGATCTGTTCGCGTTGAGAGATTTCGTTGTTTACGCCTTTAATGAGCAGAAAACTAAAAAATGCAACTAATATTAATACAATCGCCTTGAGAATGAGCTCAATATTTGATTGAACGAAGAAAAGCTCGATCAAAAGTGTTACAACAATAACAACACTTATTATTTCAGTTAAAATTACTTTTATATTGAATAGATGGTACTTCGACATTGCTATAAAAAGCGAAACAACCATGATCAAAGAAAACATAGGTCCAAGCCAGGTATAATCAAAAATTCCAAAATAAGGGAAAATTAAATCTGGAATAATTGCCAACGAAGCAGCAATGATGGGTCCAGTTATTATAAATGCGACTTGCTTCTTTTCTAATTGACTACGTGCTCTCTTATATTGAAGCAGGAGAAAAATGAAACCCGCCGAAAAATAAAAAATCATCAGTAAAGCATAGGCTATATATCCTCTATGTATTTCATAAGTATATCCATTTGTCTCACCAATTATTAAATTCGTAAACAATATATAAAAAATGATGATTACGAAGGGTATAAAACTTACAATAATCGGCGTTTTACTTATTATAAGTTTCTTTGGAAATTGTGTTGTAAATATTAGAAATAGAAATGAAATTAGAAGTGCTGAAGAGTGTGTAAGAACAACCCAATTGATTATTTGTCTAAATCCTTCCGTATAAAAAGCTATAATAGCTATACTCCATATAACGGATGAAAATGTAAACAAACCAAAAATAATATTGGCTGAAGATTTTATACCTCTGGAAAAAATGACCATGCTTAAAATAACCTCAAATACGATTACAATCGCAAGAACGCATTGAATTAAATTTATCATTATTTTGAAGCTTTATTCAAAATTGCTTGTTTAGAATATACTCTCTTCGTATCAGAAACATCTTTAAATCCAGAATTTCTTAAAAGTTTGACCTGCTCATCTTGACACATAAAACTGTAAGATCCGCTGACATCTTCTTTTTTTATTCTATAATTATAATAGAATATCTGAATTGTTGGAACTAGAAGCTTACCTAACTCAATAACACTGGAAATATACCCTTTTTTCTGTATCAGCTTCCTCACGTGATCAAAATATACATGACTGGGCTTGAAACCACTGGCAATATTTGAAATAACAATAGCTCCACCAGGCTTTAATACCCGAAATAGTTCACCAAATACTAAGCCTCTTTTACTCGTAGGTAAAGTATATATTACATTGTTTGAAACGATTTTATCAAAACTATTATCAGAAAATGGCAACGTACACGTTAAATCACTATTAATAATTTTAAGATGTGGTTGCTTCACAAGATGAATTGAAATACCTTCTTTAGAATAATCAATTGCGGTAACATCTGCTCCTTGTTTCTCTAGTTCGATCGACAAATTACCTGTACCAGACCCAACATCCAAAACAGAATCGCCTTTCATTATTGATAATTCACTTACTATTGTTTTTAGTAATTCATTATATGGAATCACTCCATTCAGATAGTCATATACCGTAAAATATTTTTTCCAAAATTGTGTACTTAACATTGTATTTATATCACTCTAAAAAAATGGAGTATCTTTGTATATATATTGGACTTTAGAATATATGTACTTTCATTTTCAGCTGTAAATAACAGAGAACAATTAATATGTTTGTACAAGTAATTGCGGAAATCTGCTGAAGTAAAATATATCGGAATTACGGGATTGTTCCTTTGATTAAAATATTTTTTTAAAACGCCATCTTTAGGATAAATCTCCGTGTAATTTGCGATCTCTCCAACAGGCATATGACGTCTTTTCATTTTCTGATAAAGAGTTCTTTTTACAAACGAATATCCACCGGATAAATTATTCTTGAGCGCAAATGAAAGAATAGTATTAAGCAAAAATAGCATAACTAAACCACGTGGAAGAAATTCATTTTTTTCCTTATCAACAGGGATAATAATAAATCTTCCAAGCTCAAATCGTGAATCTCGTCTAATAAATTTCATTACCTCCGGTTCCTGAAAAGTGAAGTATTTTTCAGTTGGAAGCGGATCGTCTGTAATAACTCGGATAAAACCAATTATTTTCTGATCAATTTTAGCAATAAAATAATGGCATTTCCCCAATATATCGAAATTGTCTTTTTCCTTACCCTCAGGATATATTTGTGAATCAATATAGCCGCGCTCTTTATAGACCGAATAACGCAATTCAAATGCCTCATTCAATTCCTGAGAATTATCTACTTCACCAAATGAGATAATGTTATTAGAATCTCTAGCAGTAACTCTCAATGTAAAATACACTTTCATTGCAAAATTATATCATATAATGCATCCTTAACCTGGTATATAATATAAATATGGAGATTTCATTATATTCTGCTCTAATATGGTCGACAGCCTCGCTTATTTTCAGTCTTGCATTAGTGGTTTTCTTGGGAAGCAGCGATAAGACTTCGCGCATTTTTAGCATATGCGTTTTTATTGTTACATTATGGACAATAGATACTGGATTAGTCTTATCAGCTCCAAATAAACAACTAGCAGAAATATTTGTTAAAATTAGCGACGTATTCAGTAGTGCTGTAGCAACATCCTTTTTTTATTTTTTCTTAACATATCCAAGTGGTACGAAACCAAATAAGTTCATTACTATCTTTCTAGTATTTTATCAATTATTCATTTCGTATTTATGTTTATTTACGAATAAAATTGTTGGGAATGCTTTCTACGTTGCGTCACCGGTAAAATGGGGTTGGGAGTTTGGGCAACTATCTTTACTATTTGAAATATATTTCATAGGTCTTATTCTAATTGGTATCGTAATTTTACACAGAAAATATTTGTTCTATAAGGAACTATGTGTTAAAAAGAATCTCCTATTTATGATCTTAACAATTAATATTGGAGCTATTCCTCCAGTAGTAATGTGTGATATATTGCCACGCTTCGGATACTTTGATCTTGATTGGTTGGGACCAATAACTGGAATCGTCTGGGTATCCATCATCACCTACTCCATCCTCCGCTACCGCCAGATGAACGTTAAAGCCGTAGCCGCCGAGGTATTGGCGATCGCGATGTCGATAATATTGTTCATCAACATTTTCGTGGACATCTCGTCAGATCGGTGGATGAGCATCGTGACTTTCGGGGCATTCATAATCTTGGCCTATTATCTTATCAAGAACATCCTGCGCGAGGCCAAGCAGACGGAACAGTTAGCGGACTTGAACGCCAACTTGGCGGCCAAGGTGGCGGAGCAAACAGCCGAGGTACGCAGGTCTTACGATCTGGAGAAGAAGGCGCGGCGCGAATTGGAAAAACTAAATGAAACAAAGGACCAGTTCATCATGATCACCCAGCACCATTTGCGGACGCCGGTCACCGGGATCCGGTGGGAATTGGAGGAGATACTGTCGGGCGCTCACGGTCCCCTTTCGGCGAAGCTTAAAAAAGCCTTGAGCGAGGCCCAGGGATCAACGGACAGATTGACAAAGATCGTCAACGACTTCCTGGCCATCACGGCCATCAAAGCCGGCGGCAATATCCTCAACCTAGCACCGGCCAGCTTGAGGCCGCTGGTCGAGGACATATTGAAGGAACTGCGGATCGACATTGAGAACAAGAAGATCTCGGTAGACTATCCGACGGACGAGAAAGATTGGCCGACCTTGAACATTGACGCGAACAAAATGCGCGAAGCCCTGCTCATCATCATTGAGAATGCGATCAAATACAACGTCGCCGGCGGCCGAATCGCCATTCAAACCCGCTTGGACAAGGAAGTGTTTGAGCTTAGCGTGACAGACAGCGGACTAGGGATCGGCCGCGAGGACATGGAGAAGATCTTCAGCAACCTCTTCCACCGCGGCGAACGCGCCCGCCAAACCAACCCCATCGGCATGGGCGTCGGCCTCTCGGTGGCTCGGGCCATCGTCAGTGCCCATCATGGAGAGCTGACATTGGAATCTGAAGGCGAGGGTAAGGGAACGAAAGCGGTGGTGATGATAGGGGGGGTTGCAAAATTGGAGGTTAAATCATGTTGGAGATACTGACTAAACATTTTAAAGCCGATATGTCTTGTGCTCTCCAATTCTATTCAAAAAATATCTGTCGTGTGTGACAACTATTACGGTTCCTTTAAATTGTTTGACGGCCTCTTCGAGAAAATCCAGCGCATAAATGTCCAAATGATTTGTCGGCTCATCCATTATGAGGCAGTTCGGTTTCTGAGCGATGAGTGAGGCTAAGATAAACCTGGATCTTTCGCCTGGGGACAATTCATTCCCGCTCTTTTTGATTTCCTCTTTTGTAATCCCAAGGTTATTTAATATCTTTCTGAATTCAGTCTCATCTAAACTATTAGACTCTTTTATGCATCGTATAATCGCCTCATTTCCGAGCTCTGATTCTTGCGGCATATATCCAATATCGACGCGCGCGCCTCTTTTTATCTCACCTTTATCGCAAGTCATATCACCGATAATCATTCTCAAAAGAGTTGTCTTTCCTGCGCCATTGTCTCCTATGATGGCCACCTTGTCTCCAAACGATATGCTTAAATCAATTGGTCCGATATTCTTGGTTCCAATTGTCTTTGTAATTCCTCTAATCTCGAACACTATATCTCCACTTCTTTCTCTTACCGGTATATCATAAGTAATAATCGGCCTTTCTTTTGGCTTATCGACTTTTTCAAGCATATCGATTTTCTCCCGAGCCAATTTTACGGATCTGCCGAGTGTTTTTCCCGACCAATCTTTCTGGTTTCCACGAGCCATTTTTTCATTATCTGTTCTTTTAGGTCCCTTTTCAGCGCGTGCAGACCACTGCTTCTTATCTCGGAGTGACCGTTCAAGCTGTCTTTTTTCTTCGATATAATCGTTGTATTTTTTCCATTCATTCTCAATCTTTTGTTTTCGCAAAGACATATATAGCGAAAATGGACCCGGATATGCAAAGCTTTTTCGACTATAAGCGTCAATTTCTACTATCTTATCAGCCATATTTTCCAGCAACTGACGATCGTGGGATACAATAATAAAAGCCGAGTCTTTTTTGTGTTTCATTATGAAACCTTCCAGGAATTCCAATGCCGACGAATCCAGATTGTTTGTCGGTTCATCAAGAATATAGAGATCAAATGACGCATCTATGAGTTTAAGAAGATTAATCTTGCTTTTCTCCCCACCACTAAGGTCACTGACTTTCTTTCCCATGATCTCCGGGGCAAGATTCAATTTATCAAGATCTTTAATGGCAGTTTCTGATAGGTAATCCGAAACAGCTAATTTTCTTTCTTCATCAGTCATTTCCTGCTCTAAATATGCGACCTTTACGCCTTTTGAGAAAACGATCGCTCCTTCGTCCTGGTTGATCTTTCCGGCAATAATCTTTAGAAGGGTAGATTTTCCTATGCCGTTTGGACCGACCAGGGCGATAACTTCTCCTCTTTGCACGGAAAAAGAAATGCCGCGAAGTATTTTATGCTCGCCAAAAGAAAATTCAACATGAGTACATGAAATAAGTGGGTTTTCCATGATTATGAATAATATCGTACCAGAATTAGTTGCTATTTACAAATTGTTGATGGCTTGATATAGTTTAAGTAGAAGAACAATCAAAATTATGAAATCAAGCACATACAGTAAACCAGTATTGACGCGGACCGGTTCGACGCCGGAGCCAGTGGAGGCGGGATGCTGCCTACGCAGTTGCGGAGGTGTACCGTCGCCACAAGGCGGATCATTCAAGAAAAAAAGTAAACTCGCGCGGAAAATCGAGGGTTTGCGGAAGACTTGAATCAGGTCGCCGAAAACACAAGGGGCCACTTCGGTGAGCCCCTAATTTGTTCATAGGCAACAATCAAGAAAAAGGATGATTATGATAGTTAGAATACGAAAAGAAAACGACCAGTATTTGGCTTACTTTCTCGAAATGCGTCGCATGGTCGGAGTCAATCTGACTGGGGCAGAAATTATTGACCAATATTTCAATAGTGGTCTTGATGAAGCCTCTGTGGCCAAGAAGCTGGCGAAAACGCACAACATGTCTCTTGAACAGGCTAAAAAGGATACAGCCGCATTTTTGCAAATCATAGCAAAAGAGTTACAACCGACATCATTCAATAACACCGAGCAATCATCGGTATCCGCGCCGATTGGAGTTGAACTCGAGATCACGACAACATGCAATTTACGATGCAAACATTGCTTGCAGTCCGATTACAGTAAATTGTTCATGGCTATAGAGAAAGCCAAGCGGATAATTGACACGCTCAAAAACGCTGGAGTGTTTGAAATCAGTATCATTGGCGGAGAGCCATTCGCTCATCCACAAGCGTGCGACTTCATCCGCTATGCGCATGATTGCGGTCTTGCCGTCGGGTTAACCACGAACGGAAGCTTGATCACAAGCGAATATATACGCAAAATGTCCGGTTTGGACAACCTTTCAATAGCCGTGAGTATCGATGGTATTGGTCGTGATCATGACTATATTCGAGGAAGTGGCATCTTCTCGAAGATTGACCAAATTATACGGCAGATGATCAATGTAGGCATTGAAGTCGAGGCAATGTTCACCATCACCTCATATAACATCGAAAAATACGGATCTGTCCTCGATTATTGCAATAATCTTGGAATAGTCTGCAACTTCAATCTATTCAAACCGTTCAAGGAGTCCCATAAGACACTTGTACCAGATCCGTTACGTTTCTTCAAATTAGTCAAAGAACTATTCGCAATGCGTCAGTCACGAAAATACAAGATAGGATTATCTAACGCCGCCATTGTAAGTTATCTTCTTGGTATCCAAACGAGAGATGAGTGTCGGGCGGGACAATCTGGTTTAGTGATTGATGTACGTGGACATATGTTGACCTGCCCTTCATTGCTGTACTGCGGCTATTACAAAGACACTGACTTTCCGCTTTTTGACGACAACTTTGTCGAAGTGTGGCAAACACATCCACTATTCACAGAGTTCAAGAAGAATGGACTCCACGGATGTCAAGTTAGATCGCTGATTTATTCTGGCGATGTACGGAAAGGCGATCCATACGACCTTTCGGCATTTCGCAAATTTGCTGAGAGGAAAAGTTAATTGTTCCATCTAAACATGCCGACATGGTAAACCAACACCGTGTCGGTTTTTTATATCCAAGAATCAAATTCCGACTAAATATGAATCCGGTCCGACACAATATAAAATGATCATCTTCCACCGCGGCGAACGCGCCCGCCACCTGAACCCCATCGGCATGGGTGTCGGCCTCTCGGTGGCTAGAGCAATCGTCAGTGCCCATCATGGAGAGCTGACGCTGGAATCTGACGGCGAGGGTAAGGGGACAAAAGCGGTGGTGAGGGTAAGGGTGGATGGGTTTGGGGAGGTTAAATAGAAGGATGTGGTAGAATATAGGGGTATGAAAAAATATAAAAATAACATTTTCTCATTAATATCCTATTTATTAATTCCGATAGTATATATACTTGAGTTCCTATATTTTACGACTGAAAAAGTTGCTGCGCTCAATAAAACAGCATACGATAACTATCTTTTATTTTTTGCATGTCCTATAATCTTTCTCGCTCTACTTGGAATTTTCTTTGCATTTCGAGGAAGACGTACAAACGAGCCTGCTTGGGCAAACACTATCATGATTTGTATCGGAATAATACTGTCATTACTCACCATTTTTGTTACAGCCGCTGGTTCCGCAATTAATGGCTAGATATACATTCAAGCATAAAAAAGGTCCGCGTAAGCAGACCTTTTGTGTTTAAAAACCGAAAAGAACTATTGAGGCATTACCACCCGGTAATACCTGTGACTATAATTGGTCGAATCTTTATCGTAGAACAACCCCGTTTGATTGGTATTAATCAGGATAGCGATATCTGTCCAATTTGTGTTGGCAACAGCAGCCGAAGCTTGAATGTTATAACTGAATCCGGTTTCTCCATCCAATCGCATTACACGATGCCCATTTACCATGTTAGTGGTTACAGACAACGAAAATGGTTGACTGACTCCGACCTGGTTGAGCACAATGTTCGTCAGCGTTACCGCCGATTGAATACTAGTGAACGGATCAAGTCTGAGTCCCAAAACGTGCGAACTATTGGCTTGTGCGTTAGGAAACGACAAGTGATAGTGCTGAATTCCCGGAGAAACTGCCTGCTCATCCAGAGTCCCGATTACATTTGTGTCCCAAAGGATCGTAAAGACCCCTCTTGCTCCTATGCCGCTTGTGAATTTGGCGTCGAAAGCGACAGTGTTGACAGGATTTGTCGAAGTGACCACAGTCGCAAGCCAGACCGGTGAACCGGAAAGCAAGTTGATATGGTCAATGAACTTTTGAACAGTGCCTGAAACACTCTGAATTGTCGGTAACTGAGTGGTATCAAGCACCGTGTTTGGATATGACTTTGGGCTTATTTGTCCAATGACCGTACATACCGAATCGGGTATGCCGAGTATTTTCGTAGGCACGGCAGGATTAATATCCGTACCGTTTCCTTGCTTGTAATTCGCCGAGGCGAAATTCCAATTACCACCAACTTCACTAAGAAGAAAACCAAGACCCGCATATTCTGGCGTAACATTTCCGACAATTGTGTTTGCATAGAAATATATCGGCCAGTCATGCACTGTTGAAGTCTGATTACACATTTCTGCAACCTGATCACCATTTGGTGAAGATGTGAATCTGACATAGCTCGTCTTATGAGGATCGAGAAACGTAACATCCACATTGTAAGCGTGAAGTAGAGGCGACTCGGTATATGGTCCGGTCGGAAACGGTGGCGCCTCCTGAGTAAGTTTGTCACGGGTGAAGTAACTGTCAGCCCAATTAGCTCCCCGTCCGTAAGTGACTATACCGGAAAAATCCTTGCCAACATAGGCATCTAGGAATGTTTCCTGAATAACTATAGATGGCGAACCTGATGAACTTTTGATAACGTCAGTTGCTGCCTGAATCAGTCCTGCTCCAGCACTGTGACCAATAAAATGAACTCGTTTCCATTTTTGAGCCACAATGCTATTTCCGAGATTTTGCCCCTCCTTTTTCGCGTTGTTAAGTGCATCAGAAGGATAGAAAGTCCAGGAATTATCAACCCACTTATAGCTATATACTTGCCAATTATTTAGGTTCTTATTATCAAGATAGCCTTGAATCACTTTTACACATCATCAACCCACGACACGTTCGGTTTAGGAGCACTAAAACCTGGAATATCGATAATTTTGATTTGCCACCCGTGTGTGATCACCACCAGACTATCCTTCCCAAGCTCCCTGACCGGCAACTCCCCATATTTGGGAAGCTCCGGCTGTTTCTCAATAACATCCGTGGGAAACGGAGTCAAAAGAAATGCCCGTTGAGGATAGAATCCATGACTGCCGTAGCCGACGATCTGACCTTTGTCGTTGATCGAGATCGCTATTTCAATATTCCAATCGGAGTTTTTGAAGATGAGATCATTGAGATCCGTCATCACTCCGCCGGAATACAGGAAGCCGTGAGCGATTCCCCGCTCAGAATCGATTATGGCTTGACCGACTATTTGGCCGGACATGTTGATGCCGTAGGCTATCGAGGAGTACTTGCCTAGACTACCCAAGTTGGCCATCGTGCCATTCGAATACAGAAAGGTGTGCAAGACCTCGTCACCCTTCAAGGTTGAATTCCCCACAATGTCACCATTGTTGTTGATCTTATAAGCTGCGCTGTAAATTCCGCCCAAGGTGCCCAGATCTTTCATTGAGCCATTGGAATAGAAAAACGCATGCCCATCGCTTTGACCCTTGATGTTCGAAATCCCGACCATTTGCCCGGAGTCATTGATACTGAACGCAATGCTGGAATTCCCTCCCAAAGTCCCGATATCCTTCATGGCGCCGTTCCAATACATCGAAGCACGGTTGTGACCAACGTAGAAACTAGTGCAAGCCATTTGTCCGTGGATATTTATCGCGTACGGCTCGAAGCTTGAGCCGATGTCTTTCATTGTCCCGTTGGAATACAGGAAAGCGTGCGAGACCTTATCGCCTACAATATTGGCCATACCAACGATATCGCCGAAGGCATTAATGTCATTGCCCACTCCGTAAGTGCCGCCGAAGGTTCCGACGTCTTTCATTGTTCCGTTTGAATAAACGTAAGCGTGTACATTATTTCTTTTACATCTTCTCCGCCCAATCGGTCCAGGCGGTGAAAGCTTGGGCCACAAGGACGCAGGGCAGGATGACGAAGCCGCAGGCCACCCAGAGGATCCGAAACAGGGCTTTTTGGATCAGTGCCATATGAGTATTTTGATGATCCCGAACATCGAGAGGATCTTCAAGATGATTATTTCCACGATTATCAGGAGAATTCCGCCGCCGGCCAGACATTCCACAAAAAAGCCGATCATTTCCTTATTGGGCGATTTGTCCATGAATGCAGATTACAATATCACCTCCTTTCATACAACCCCTCAACCTCCTTATGGAAAGTTTCGGTGATTTTCTTGACGGAATTGTTCCGGTCGATCCGCAGGGGCTTGCCGACGTTGACGGTGAGATCCCTCCACCAATAATTGCGGCGGCCGAGGCGGAAGGAGACCGGTATAGCCGGCACCCCCGTCTCCTTGACCAGCACGGCCGCGCCGTTCTTGAACTGGCCGATGCCGCCGGAAGCGTTGATCTTGCCTTCCGGATAGATGACAATATTACCCTCGGCTTTGACGATCTCGCGGGCCTTTTTCAAATTCCTGTCAATGCCCAAACCGGGCACGATCGTAAAGACGCCGAAGAGAGAGTAGACGAAATCGATGATGCCGATCGATGCCAGGAAATTGAGCGAAGTCCATTCGAACTTGGTCACGGCCATGAAGCGCAGAGGCAGATGCGGCGTGATCGGCCCCAAAACCAGGCGGAAGACGAAGCTGTGGTAAAAATCGACGTGATTGGCGACGATCACGAAAGGGCCGGAAAGCTGGCTGAAATTTTCCCGGCCGCGGATCTCCAGGCGGTAGAAGAAATTGTAGACAAGATGGATGATCGGCCAGGTGGCGTACTGGGTCAGCCTGGCGAATTCATTGACGATCCTCTGCTGGCTGATCTGCCGGCCCTCGATCGGCAGGTCGAACGAATCGGCGATGTTATCTACGATTGCAGACATTTGAAGTGATCATTATGGCGATAATTCGGATTGCTCAATATTGTAACATGAAAAAGCGTCCCGATGTCCATCGGGACGCTTTGTTCTAACTCGAATTATGCTCACCATTTTTCATAACGAGCATTGCACCTACGATAAGCAGGCTACCGGATACTATCCAGGCTACTGATATGCCGAAGCATTGCGCAATGATACCGCTGGCCAGAAGCCCGAATGCCCCTCCTATATGGGGCGCAATTGCACAGAATGAGGATATGGTCGCCCGCTCCGCTGAAGGTATTCTTTTTTGTAAATACCCATCAGCAAGAGGAGGATATGTTCCGCGTCCCATTTCATGCAAGAAGAAAAACAACAGAATCATCGGAGTCTTGGAAACTGTTGCCGCAATTATTACAACAATGCCGATTATGATCTGTATCCTTAGAATCAATACTTTTTCTCTTCCAAGAATTGATGAGTACCGAATTATTAGAGCTCCTAGAGCAGACGAACCCAAAATTGCGGCGAATATCCATCCCAGCCAATATTCGTGAACTTGATGTCCCTTGAAATACGGTTGCCAATACATGTTCAGAGCCTGGATAGAAAATATTTGCACAAACGTGGTCAGTAAGATAAATCTCACTGCTTTATCATTCATGCCATATTTTACGCTCGTGACAGTAATATCCTTCATTTTTTGAAGACCATTTTTCCATGAAATGGAAACTCGGACAAAATAATCTTCTCGCATGACGGTTTGGGCAAATATCGTGAGAATAGCCAGACCGATTCCCCCGGCAATCCAGGGATAAGCCGGATTGTATAGAGAAATATACGAGCCGATTATCGCGCCGCCACAACCGCCAATTTGGCAAGCAACATTTTCTTTAGCGAATATTTTGGTGACGTCACCTTGATAATCGATGTATTTGAGGCTGTCATACAGCCAGGCTCTGAAAGCTCCGCTTCGAAAAGTCGAACCGATCGCTCCGATAATTTCTGCCAATATGAATCCAGACAGTGTGTTCGAGCCGCCATAAGCAAACATGCTAAGTGACATGAGAGCGCAGGCGACAATGAAGGATCTTTTCCTGCCGAAGATATCGGCAAAGGCTCCAGTCGGTATCTCACAGACGAAGAGCGTAAAGAAGTAACAGGCGTTGACCATGTTGACCTCGAAGAGGTTGAGACCGTGCTTCATCAGGAACGTGACGTAGATCGCGCTGATGAATGATAACCCGACGGCGTTATAGAGCGCCGAGAGGACGATGTACTGACGGATAATTCTGTCTTGCATAAACTTTCTTCTTTCTTTTTATATTTTGTCAACGAACCAATTTCCCTGGATTACCGGCGTGATAAAAAATCCCGCTTTCGTCCAGTCGGGATTTTTCTAGTGATTTACCCGCAATAAGAAGAGATTAAGTAAATATGAGGATGTTAGAAATATCACGATTGGACGCAAACAAAATATGTCTGCAAATCTGAGCCACGGCCATATAGCCACCGAGGAATTTGGTGGAAACGGGCCACGTATTCGTGATATTAATGCAAGAATGCATGGGGATATAGTAGCAATTAAATAGTGAGTATGTCAACTGCCAGCGGATATTTCTTGAGAAGTTCGTTAAACCTTTCATATGTCGGTTCGCAACCATAAATCTGGACAAATAACGCAGCAAAATCTTTTTGTGAAGAAGTGGATTTCAGTCCTTTTATGAGATCGAGCAATTTCTGTTTTCCAAATTCATTTACTAATATATGGACGACAAATCCAGATTCATCATAGACTCCCTTTCCTCCGTCTTCATAGAAATCAAGAAATTTCTTGAAGCGATCTATCGGACGCTTCTCACCATTTTGTCCCGAAGTATATATGGCAACCCCCTCACAAAGCCAGATCGGTTTATTTTGACCATCACAAAGAATCCGATAAAATGCGTGACTAATTTCATGTTTCAGTAATGAATAGTATTTCTCTGCTGAATATTTATGATTGCTCTCAGCATCAAAATTGTTCCGATCATATCCCTTCAAGGATGTCTGAAGAGACCAAAGAAATGCCGGGTACTCCTGCCGAAGAAAATCAATTTCTTGTTCGTCGTAGCCGACTGTCTGCTCTGCTATAGGCACGGGGTTTTCTGGACGCCTGTACCATATGCTTTTTATTTCCTCGACATTGAACAAAAAATCCAGTCTTCCTGAAGAGACCTCGATGCCATCTACCGTTTCAAGGATACAAAGATCCATTCGATCCTCAAACAATGTGTTTATATCGATTCGAATGATTTTTTGGGCCAAATCTCTCAAATAGGAAACGACCCGGTCGACGCCCGGCTCGTTCTTATTACTCAAAATCAATATGTACTGTTTTTTCATGATTACACCATTCTTATATTTGTTGTTTTTCAATGTTTCTTGATATATAGTGTATCTATAAATACATTATGTCAACAGAACTGACAAAATCAAAATTGCTCGCCCTAAGCAGAGGCTCAAAGTGGGCAGTCGGCATAAAGCTTCTAAGAAGTGAATTAGGGAAAAAGCGGCATAGCTCTGAAAGAAGATTCTTGCTTCTTAATTTAGCAGCATTTCTATATCACAACAGCTTTACGAAAAATCGATACGGGATAAATAAAAATAATGATTTAAAGGAAGCAATCAAGATTTGCCGAGATATCATCAAAGACAACAAAAACTTGAGTTCCACAAACATGCTTGATCTTATGAACGCCAGATTCTTTCTTGCGCAAATTCTGGCGGCTAGCGGGGATGTTAACGCTATTAAACTCGCAAAAGACAGCTTTGATATGCAAAAAAACTCTGTCTCTGCAAATAGGTTAGCCAATGTCTATGAAATGCTTGGAAATAAAAAAATGGCTGAGAAGTATTACCTCGAACATGAAAAGATCGCCGCCAAAAATAGAGAGGATATGCTTTATGTATACCTAAGCATGTATATATATTACATCGATTCTAAAAGTCCCGAAAAAGCCCAGCGCTATTTGAATATGATCGAGAAGAACAAAAGCCATCTTTCATATAAGCAGGTTAAAAAAATATTGGCTGACTACGGTATGAAGCGTAGCCAGCCATAATCCAGCAATGAACAGACTTAGTCTGTCTCGTAATCCGGAACGCCATTACCCGGAGGACTGGCGGTCTGACCCATGTACGTGCGATCATCGCCATAGTCTATGAAATATAAGCGGGTACGTCAAGCAGTTTTAATATGCGGTCTAATCTTAATTCAAATCTAGCTTTATCGCGCCATACCCTGTCCTATTATCAGTTTTCAAAACTTCCCAAGTATCTCCTTTAATGGTATCATTTAACCATGGATGAAGTTGTAAAATACTGGCTTGAAACATCTATGCACGACCATGCGACCATGGATGTTTTATTTAAAAATGCAAGATATTCAGATGCATTATTTTTTGGTCATATTGTACTGGAAAAGGTCTTGAAAGCACTGGTCGTAAAAAGTTCAAAGAATCACGCTCCGTTTACTCACGACTTAGCTCAATTACAACACTTATCGGGGATCGATTTGACCGAAGATGAAATTAACCTATTAGACGAAGTAAATGATTTTAATATTAGAGCTAGATATCCCGAAAGAAAATTGGAATTTTACAAACAATGCACAAAGGAATTTACGGAGAAATATGTTGTTAGGATTAATAATCTTTATGAAAAACTATGCAATATAACGAAATCATAAATATCGTCAAGAAATACGCCGAAAATCTAACAAAATTTGGTGTTTCTTTCGATGCGATATATCTTTTCGGTTCATATGCAAAAGGCAAACCGCACACAGGAAGCGACATAGATGTTGCAGTCGTATCTCCATTCCTAGAAACGAAATATAATGAAGGACGATTCTTGCTATGGAAATTACGCCGCGGAATTGATCTCCGAATTGAGCCGCATGGATTTACTCCTGATGATTGGTCAGACCTGAATCCTATGGTAAATGAGATCAAAAAAACAGGCCTGCAGATTGCCTAGGATATTCCAAAAAATACTAAATTCGTCTCATCCACCCAACCGTCCACCATATTCCCTCCCTCCAATATCCCCACACTGGGTGACGCCATTTCCGGTGGCGCCCCTAGCGGAAGCAAATAACAAAACATTCTCCCCCAATATTACCTAATAACTGCGATTATTTGATATCATACAGCTGTGTCGTGCTATTCCCGTATTTCAATACAATTTATGATAAAGCCAAAGAAGCAATTATCGATAGAAATTGTAAAAGATAAATCATCTGTTCTAGCTATCGCTAGAAGTCTGCCCCATTTTTTCAGCAATGAAGGGCTAGCATCAATGACTAAGGATTTAAAAACACACATACTTCGCGGTGCTTTTATGGATAATACATTGGTTGGTTTTGTAATATTGAGAAAAGCTGATATGAGATCATTGGAAATATCCTGGTTGGCAATATTGCCTTCTTACCAAAATCAGGGCATCGGTAAGAAATTGGTTAAAGAATCACTGAAATATTTCACTGACAAAAAATACATTGTATGTTATGTAAAAACATTGGCTGAAACCGCTAACGATGATGGCTATGCAAAGACAAGAGCGTTTTACAAATCACTCGGCTTTCAGGCATTAGAAATCATCAACCCCTATCCAGGTTGGTCAGACGAAAATCCATGTCAAATTTTAGCAACGGCATTACCGTTGTCACAGAAATAATTAAAAAAGTGGCACTCCTATGAATGCCACTCGTGAACACAAGACCTGTCACATCTATGTTCCAGTCTGTTGCCGGGACGAATCGGTCGGTTTTGCCTCGACAACATTTGAGTCTTTCGACTCAGTTTTCTCAGCTTTTTTGACCGGTTTTGTCTTGACACAGATTTCGGTGATCTTGTCACCGTCAAGAACTGCTTTACATTTTGACATAACTCACCTTTCGTAGGGGTTTGTACTTGTTATCACCATCAGGGAAAGAAGAAATCGCATCGACTGCGCGATAAGTCTCGACTATTTCTTCCAACAATTTCGGCGAAAGCTCGTCGATGATTTTCAGAACACGACATTCGAGTTCTGGAAGCAAACCGCGCTCTTCCAGTCTTCGAACATGCAGACAATCCAGATGTAGTGCCCATACAATCGTTCCGTCTGCTTCCGTCTCAAGCCCAAGCGGGTAAAGACGACATGCCAAGGGGCGATCTTTGTAGATACTACATCTTCTACTGTCTGTACACAACTGACTGCATGGAGGATACCGAATTGATAAATCGGGCACCCCTTGCGCAGTCACAGGAAACGAATGAATAAAGGTTGGCCCATTATTCACTTGAACTAGCGGAACACCTTGTTCGTACAGATGCGCGGCTTCTTTTTTGAGTAGCCACACATAACCCATACAGTCAGGATCAGAACATTCACGACAATCCTGCTCCATCCTCGGATAAAGTTCACCGAGAACATCGTATAGTTGCTCAAGAGTTTCGGTGAATGGTTTCTGCTCCGCAAACGCACACCCAGTGGCTACGTTTCCGACAAATACCACATGTTTGCTCGCACGCACACTGTAGCAACATTTATGTTCATGTCCAGAATAAGTCGAAGCGGTACGCTCCGGCCATATCTCGAACACAAACGATCTAATATTGCCGATGGCGAGATCTGGCCGCCGTTGGAAAACTTCACTGCAAACATAGAGGTTTCCGTCGGCAGTCATGTATAGTGTCACGCCGTCGACCCAGCATTTCTCATCTGCATCAGAGAGAATTTCCCCGAATACATCGGAGGCCGTTTTGACAACCATTTCCGGTAAGTGCTTTTTCTGTTCCTCGGAGAGTTTAAGCTCATCCGAAAAATGATAGGCGCGACCGGCAATAGTTATCTCGTTGAAGTGAATGCTATTACAACCATACTCGACTGCGAGCTTGGCGAACGCGTTCAAGTGTTCTACGTTGATTGCTGAAATCGTAACGTAGAGAGTTGTCGAAATGCCCAACATTCGGCATTGCGTGAGAGTCTCAATGATATATTTGTAGCTTCCATCACCACGAATGGCGTCATTGGTTGCCTGATCTGCACCATCGAGACTGATTCCGAGATCAACGCCCAAGCGTTTGATCGTTTCCAAAGTTGCCTGTGGGAGCAAGGTGGCATTGGTTATTACAGACGACTTCAACCCCAATGCAACTGATTTTTCAAGCAAGACAAGGATGTCTGATCGGTTGAACGGTTCTCCGCCGGTGAAGCAGATTCTGGAAACTCCTGCGGCTTGGAATGTCGCCAAAGCAACCATCGCTTCCTTGGTCGTAAGTTCATTTTCTCTCACCGGACCAGACATCGGCAGACAGTGCTTGCAACCGAGATTGCACTTGTTGGTGATTTCCCAATGAATTTCACGAAGTTGCATGTTGTACCTCCTTTATGAGATCAAGAGCATTCACCTGAAGCATCTTGCTCACAAATAACCGTATTTCGTGCTCATCGACTGATTCGGAAAATCGAGCGACAAGCTCACGTTCTCCAATCAATGATTCACTGATAATGGCCTGAGCCGTTTCCAGTGCCATCTCATCGAGTTTTACCGTCTGATACCGCGTAACCAGAAATTTCTCCGGGTAACGCGTTGTAAGTTTCATGAATCGGTTTGGTCGAAAGTTTCGGTAACTTTCCGGATATTCTTCAGCCATCTTACGATGCTTGACTTTTGTTACCAATTCAGCGACAGGCTTGGAAAGTCCGCGAACCGCATAGTCGATACAGAATCTGTCTGAGCAGTTCGAGTCAACTTTGCAGCCGCCCGTACAGTCAAGCAGTAGTTCGCACGATTTACACGGCTCGCCGACCCAGGATAGATCACGGAAGATATCGAGTGCTGGCTTGTTCCAGATCGTCTCGATTGACTCTTTCATGACATTACCAAAAACAAGTTGCGACTGATTACACATCCGGAATTCACCTTTTGGGTTAATCGCGCAGAAGTATGTACCAACTCCGCAATTTGATGTGATACCCTCAGTGATCATCCGTTCATCCAAGCAGTACGGAATAGCTGTACCGAAACCGACCCTTCCATCAAAGATGGCAAAGTCGTGTTTGGCCTGAACTATTTGTCCCACAGCAATGTGAAACTGCTCGCGTGTCGGCTTCAAAGTATAGCCGCGGGAATTGACCGCGCCAATACCGCCATCTTCATAGCGGTCGATGTAAATCGACTCCATGCCGAGACTTGCCGCAATGCCGATGATGTTATACATCTGATCATAATTGTAACCAGTTAGAACTGGTATGCACCGCACATCATGACCTTCGCCCACATAACACCTGATTGTCTCAAGTGTTTTCTCAAAACTACCTGGCGACTGATTGAGAAATTCATGGGTTTTGGCATTCGCCCCATGAATCGGAACTCCGAAACAAGCAAGCTTGCTCGAGATACCATCTAACCGCTTTAGGCCATTAGTTACGATCGTAACGGATGAGGAAGGAGAGAGAAGCTCAATATATTCGTTGAGCTTCTCGACAGGCAGTAAGCTTGGCTCGCCACCGATGAGATATACATGCGGTATCTGACTCACCGCGATGGAACGAACAAGCTGTTCAATCGTTGATAGATCGCCCAGTTTTGCTCGTTCGGGATTGTAACAGAAGATACACTTCTCGTTGCACGCATATGTCAATTCGATATGACAGAGGTGCGGAATGGTATCGTGAAGAACGTATTTACCGTCCTCACGCCTTCCTTGTGAACGATAATTACAATGCACAGTCGTAACAGGCGACCATGCGTCATTTGATAGATTCGTTTTCACGAGGCTATTTTCCTTTCTTGTTAATTGTTGATTGCCGAGGACGGCTAGAGAGTTTAAGAATAGTGTCGAAGTTATCTTCCTCCGACTTTTTATTCCTTTTCTCGTATCCGCATTTTACACACCGATGAACAATGATATACCCGCCATCTTTTGATTCGATGGCAATAGGTTCCATCATTCCGCCACACTTTGCCTTACGGTCGCCAGGATTGATGTCAACGTGTTTACTCCACAAACATCGGGGGCAGTGGTTAGTGTAACCGTTGCCTTTAACCTGTAAATCGCAGTTTTCGCACACGAAATTTTCGATTGTACGTTGGAATTGCCTTGTTGTGTTCATGTTTTTATCCATCATATAGATTGTCAAAGATTTTCTGGCTATACAGTTACATAATTTATTAGAAAAGTCAATACTTGTTGCGGGGGCCGGAGTCGAACCGACATATCCGAGGTTATGAGCCTCGTGGGTTACCATTACCCTACCCCGCGATACCTGACGGTTTGTCAAGTTTCCCATAATATACTAATTATTACAAGCTTCTTATCCCCACATATTACATCCCTTCACTCTACCATAACCATCACTTCGCCCCCTCTCATCCCCCCCTCTATCCCCTTTTCCCCCTTTACAAATCTGTTTGGATATGCCATACTTGACGTAGATTGAACTGTGTGTCGAACATTGAAAATTCGATGTGAAGTTAATCTCAATTTAACCTGTCCTGAGAGTCAAAAACTCGAAGGGCGCAACAAGGAAAGGAATCGTATGAAAGTACGAAAGGTTCTAATGACGATCTTTTTCATGGTCGTCTTGATCACTGCCCTTTTTGCGCTAAACGCAATTGGACAGACGGCGGCATCATCGCCAACACCGGCAGCGCTTGTGACACCAGAGAACCCCCTGCCCAAGTGGTTGCCCATTGCGACCACCAATGATGTCCGTGAATGGGCCGTGACGAACGACATGGATCATTATGTCGGGTTTAAACTGACCTTCAAGAATACGAATGATTCGTGGAGATACTTCGATTATCCGATTTTGAGAACTAAAATTGGTTCTTATTCGGACTATGTCGATATTGTCGCTACGAACTGCTTCGAGCTTTTGAAGCGTGTAAAAGCGTATTCGGCATTGAAACCGCAATCGCCCGTTATTCTTAACTCCAATGTTGAGTTTTGGGATGATACTATACCACCCTCTCTCGTCTTTTACACGAATCTAGGCCTTGTTGAGACTCTTACCGAGGATACGTTCCGTAATCTGGATCAGTCTTGGTACAGAGTAATCATTCCGATCGTCGGCCTCGAAGAGTTTCGGATCAGCCTTAACGGCATTGACGAGGTTGTGCCTCAGCATACCAACCTGGTCATTATTGATCAAAAGTATCTCTTTGGTTCTCGTAACTGGAAGTTCCAGATCAAGGCCAATGGTTTCTCTGCTCAGTATGACAAGATTGGTGAGCAACCTGCAGTCAGGTTTGAAGTCAACAGTGAAAAGGTCACGGCTTTCATTCCAGCCGGTATGGGAGCTACGATCCAGTCTTCGCCGGATCTTCAGGCTTGGACTACGGTTCGAGAACTCGATTCAACTGAATCCGATAACTTCACATCGTTTTATGTCAACAAATATGATCCCTCGATGTTCTATCGGGCCATACAGCGTTGATTAGCGACACATAGAATTCCCCAGACCACTCGTGGTTCTGGGGAATTTTCTATATTTGAGAACATTTCCTTTCTATATTTCTCCCTGAGAAACACTTGTAATTTTGAGTCTGACCATATTGGAGGAATGAACTTCTGAACCGCCACCGCCGTTTCTTCTACATTTTATACTGAAGTCATACGTCCCCAGATCAACGTTAGCTGTGTCAGTAAATGTTTCACTTGTAATCGCTGGATCACCAGCATTCGCAACCCAGCCATTCCAACGTGCATCTCCAACACTACTAAGGACGCCTTGGCAGTTATACATCGGCGCACTAGTTTCATCCAACAACCCCGCATAAGCATTCTCCCACTTCAGACCGAATGGCGCGCCCTTCCGTATCTTGTATTCGTTATCAGTTCCCTGTAGAGTTGCCGCGGCTCCCGTCGCCCCGATGTAGAGACTGAGAGGAGTCTTGATCACTTGAATAAAACCACATGCCGCGCTCCCGCTAGCCTGAGGTGTTCCGGAATCATAGACCTTGGCGGTAGTCTGTCCGATCGCGTCATTCAGATAATCAGCCGTGTAACTATTGGCCGCCGGAACATTGCCGACCTTTTCCGTCGTGTATATGCCATTGCGTACCTGCCAGACATATTTCTTGTCATATGGACTTACCCCGCCATGAATATTGGCCAGAGGCATGGTATAGGTCAGATATCCATGCCCTCCGTCAATATTCGGGTCGAGAATGACTTTCCAGACGCCATTTTCGAAGGAGACGATCGAATTTGTGCCAGTCGCCCTTGATATATTACATGTACCCGTCACTCCCCCAAATGTCGGCGACGGACTTGGCGAACCGACAAGTACCGACGGACAGTCAAAGGTCACTTTGCTCGTATTGTTGTTTTTGTCCATTACGGTCAATCTTTGACCAACTGAACCAGCGCTAGTATATGTTACTAGTTTAGATACTGAAGAAGTAAAGGTATTGGGATCTGTCGATCCGTTCCACCAATCATATTCGTATTCGCCTGAACCGCCGGAAGGAAGAGCGGTAAACGTGACCTGCCCTCCAGACGGTGTGTTTGATTTACAATCAGTAGACAACGGAACCGTGGCGATCGTGGCGTCGAAGTCGAGCCAGCCGACGACATCGCCGCCCCAGGCTTTGCCGGTGAGGGCACCAGTCATCGGATTCATCCAGACTCCGGTTCCGCTACCATCAGCCAATGAAGAATGATTTGTTCCCGACAATTCTATCCAGCCGTCCCAGCCGTCAGACCTTGAGGTCATAGTTGAGCAGTCGCCAGAAGCGGTGCCGGCGCAGGCCCGGATCCAACCGGAGACAACGCCGGTGCTTTGGTTGATGTTGGCGTTGCCGCCAGCGGCCGGAAAGCTTGAGAGTCCGCCGAACTTGATCCAACCGATATTGGACGACCAACCGTAGCCGCTCAGGTTGCCGGTCGTGCCATCGATGGCGATGCCGGTGCTTCCAGGGATCGGATCAAGACTGACCCAGCCGATATTGGACGACCAGGCCCAGCTGCCGTTCGGGTCAGCCGAGGTTTTGTCGCCAAGGCTGGTCGGCACACCGACGACATTGAAAGTCACGCTAGTGAATCCTTGATCATAATCGAAGGAGATATGGCCAGTCGAGTTTGCGACATAGGCGCCGATCTTGGTCAATGGTCCGGCAGTCTTGGTGTAATAAACGGAATAAGTCTTGCCGATGGCCAGGTCGCCGACGGTGTGCTTGACCACCAAGGCCGCTGAATGGTTGGTCGAATCTTCAACCCACTGTTTGGCGTAAGTCGTGGCTTTGTTCCAGATATTGATCGTCACATCGACGCTATAATCGGTCGCTGAATCCTGAGGTTTGACGGCCAAGTCAGCCGTGACGCCCGAAGGCGTGGCATTAAGATTGTCAAAGTAGACTTTGCTGTCAGCCAGATTGAGGCCGTAAACCTTGGCTCCCGCCCCGATATCTATAGGATTGGTCCCTGAAATATAAGCGCCGCACGGCAAAGTGGTGAAATCCTGTTCTGTCCCATAGATCGTCACGCCAAGATAGATAATATAAGCTTTAAAGTAATACTTGGTATTGCAGGTCAAAGGAGGCGTTGCCAAAGGCAGACTGTAATTTCCCGTGCCGAATGAACCGGCTTCAGAGACTGTCGGTATTCCGGCATATGTCGCGCTGGATTCAGGGCGGACATAGAAGCCGCGACTGGTGATATTGCTGCCGGAAACAATGGCGCTGTTCAGGGTCGCGGAAACTTTCGTGATGAGAGTGGCGGTGGCGCCTCCGGAGGTCGGGCAAGCCAGCGTCGCAAACGTCGAGCCCGAGCCTCGGCCAGTCCCACTAGGATTGGTCGCAAAAGCCCTGACATTGTACGTCTGGGCGCAAGTGAGATTGGTCACGTTGGCTGTAAACGGAGAAACGATGCCGCCAGCATTGATCGAAGTGCCGTAACCGCCGATGCCGTATTCAAACCCAGTGACTGATATGCCATTACCGGAAGCCGAACCGGTGAAAGTGGCGGAATCTTGAGTGATGGCTGAGACAGTCGGGCCTCCAGAAACGTTAGGCGTTGGAGTTGGTGTAGGGGTTGGAGTTGGAGTTGGAGTTGGCGTAGGAGTAGGTGTCGGGGTAGGTGTTGGTGTTGGCGTCGGAGTCGGTGTAGGGGTTGGTGTAGGAGTTGGAGTCGGGGTTGGAGTCGGGGTTGGACACGCCGAAGTTGTGAAAGTCGTCTGGGCGGATGAACCTTCACCGGAACTGTTGTAGGCAAAAGCCTTGACGTAATAGGTGTGACC
>CAIMKX010000036.1 GCA_903842025.1 uncultured bacterium
ACATGATCGCCTAATTGTTTGTCAGTTAATTAACCCGTGTTTCTTTGTATCGTAAGTGAGAAAAACGAAAACTACAGCCAACTGTGGCTATTTGAGGTGGAAATGAATTCGGGGAAATGGGGTGTTTCGTAATTCGGGGTAAGAAGATAATCATCTTCATGGATCAGCCAAACACAGCGCTCTTGGAAAGACTGCGCTCACTTCTATCGCACGATGACAAAGAAATTCAAGCCAAAATAACCGACAAAAACCAAGGTGGCGGGAATCGTACTAAGACAGTGATAATCAAGGGTTTCCCATCGGTTGTATTTTGTAGTGCGGGATTGAAAATGGATGAGCAGGAGAATACTAGATTCTTGTTGCTTTCCCCACAGATAAGCCAAGAAAAAATCCGTGAAAGCATTGTGGCGACGATACGCAAGGAGACTGATAATAATAGCTATAGAAACTGGCTTGAGGAAGCCACTGCCAGAAAATTGTTAAAAGAACGTATCCTTGCGATAAAAAACGAAGGTATTACAGAGATCAACATCAAAGACAGTAGTCGTATTGAAGCATTGTTTCTTGGCAGAGAGAAAAAACTCAAACCCAGACATCAAAGGGATGTAAAACGCCTGATGTCACTTGTCAGAGCATTTGCACTCATAAATTGGTTGTGGCGAGATCGAGATGGCACAGTAATCACAGCAAACGATGATGATGTAGAGGCTGCCATTAAACTCTGGGCAAAGATCTCGGTCTCTCAGGAGCTTAACCTCCCACCTTATGTGTATAACGTGCACTTTGATGTGATTGTGCCTGCATGGACTACAAAGAACGCCGACTCTGACGAGTTACTCGAAAAGACTGGGGTTACGCGACAAGAAATATGTAAGAAATACTTTGAGGTTTACGGCCACCCACTGGAAGACATAAAGTTAAGACAACAGATTCTGCCCATGCTAGAAGCTGCGGGGCTAGTCTCACAGCAGTCAGATAAGGACGACAAACGCAAAATGCTTGTCTCCCCATGCTTTCCAGACAAACCAAGTGGGGACGAAAACAATAGTGTAAAGCCGAGTGGGGTGGATCATGATACTAAGAAAGATACCGAACCCTGGATAAACGACATACCGTTCTAATAGCTATAAACCAACTAACGGTCGTTACCGATCGTCCATCCGAGCATGAACCAACAACACAACTACAAATATAAAGATAAGTGGCTTCTGCAAAACCTTGAACGCTTTGACATCACCCGATATATGAAAGCGTGCCTATGCGATGTCCCGAAGTATAAAGATAAGCGATTCTTCAAGGTTACCGAGGATTGTGAAGCGGAAGAAATAGAAGTATTTGTGAGCGACCCAAAGAACACAACGTTCAAGTCAGTAAAAGATATCCTAACAGGTCTTCCCCATTGGTATGGGCAAAATGTCACTTATACGCCATCGAACCTCGGAAAAGGCTTCATCTTTTACTTTATTTGCAACGAATGCCGCCGAAGGGTCAAATATCTCTACCGATTCAATATGACCGAAGCGCCCGTGTGCCGCACATGCAGTGGACTGGATTATAAACGGACAAAGCATCAGTAAAAAACAAAATACTTATGACGTATACGCAGGAGTCGGAATTATCAACCAAGTATGCTATGAATCCATTACAGCTAATAGAAAAACTCTGCGCCTCGAAGCAACAGAGTTTTTCCCCAAATCGTCATGCAAACGAATGATAACAACGGTTATTACGATAAGCAATCTGAAAAGGAAGACGTGTATTTTCTGTACGCCCGTAAATCTTCCGAGAGCGAAGAAAGGCAAGTTGCTTCTATCGAATCCCAGATATCTGAACTGGAAAAACTAGCAAATCTTAGCAATATCAAAATCGGACAGAGATTTCTTGAATCCAAATCCGCAAAGGCACCGAACCAGCGTCCAGTCTTCAACGATATGATAGAAAAGCTTTACAAGGGAGAAGCTTCAGGAATTATCTGTTGGAAACTGGATCGCTTGGCCAGAAACCCCGTTGATGGCGGAACAATAAACTGGATGCTCCAAAAAGGCATATTAAAGCGCATAATAACGCATGACCGTGAATATCTAACTGCAGACAACGTCCTTATGATGAATCTGGAGTTTGGCGTCGCCAACCAATTCATTCGGGATCTAAGCACCAACACAAAACGTGGAATGCACTCTAAGGCAGAGAAAGGTGTCTTCCCTAGTCGTGCACCTCTTGGATACGCTAACGACAAATACCATGCTAAGGGTGAAAAAAAGATAATAATTGATGAATTGAAATTTCCAATCGTACGAAAACTTTGGGATACCTTATTAGAAAGACGCTGTACGATTGACGAGATACATTCCATTGCAAAAGATAAGTATGACTTAAAAGGCGTTACAGGCAGACCGGTACCAAGGAGCGTCATATATAACATATTCACAAACCCGTTCTACTATGGAGACTTCAATTGGGCGGGAAAACAGTGGAAAGGCACGCACCAGCCAATGATAACAAAAGTTGAATTTGATGAAGTTCAGCGGATACTCAAGGGTAAAGGTAAACCGAGCAATAAAAAGCATTACTTCGCTTTTACCGGAATGATTCGATGCGGAGAATGCGGAGGAATGATAACGGCTGAAAACAAGACTAAACATCAAAAAAATGGAAACGTGCATCACTACACGTTCTATCACTGTACCAAGCGCAAAGGCGTGCCTTGTAGCCAAAGGTTCGTCAGAGAAGAACTGATATGCGAGCAAATCCAGAAGATAATCGACAGCATTGATATTCCGCACGAATTTACCGAATGGGCTCTTGATGTGATACGCGAAGATAACAACCGAGACAAAGCCGCCAGAGATACCACGTTAAAAAAATACCAACAAGAATACTCTGGCCATCTTGCAAAGCTAGACCGCATCAAAGATATGCGGATTAACGGCGAGCTTAGTCCTGAGGACTTCAATACAGAGAGGACAAGAGTTCTTGCCGACAAAGACCGAACTCAGAAATTGATGGATGAATTGGACACTGATATCAGTAAGCGCACATTCGAACTTGAGCAAAAACTCAATTTTGCCGAAACTGCCAAGACAAAGTTCACACAACAGCCTGAGACTAGGAAAAACATACTATCTTGCCTCGGATCTAACCTTATTCTCAAAGACAAAAAGCTGACTCTCGATTTGGACGAAATATTTACAGGGGTTCGAACGGCTTCAAAAACCTTGAAAAAACTTCACAGTAGGTTAGAACCCGTTAAGAACGGCTACGATAAAGGGGAATACGCGGATATGTATGCGTCTAATCCTGAATTGGGTGCCTAGAGAGAATCGGACTCTCGACGCCGGTTCCACAAACCGGGGTTTTACCACTAAACTATAGGCACCACATTACCGTTTGGCCAATTTGATCAGAAAACGGTGTTTATAACAATAACACAACTAATAACTCGGCGGCACCTCCTTTATACCAGATTTATGGTTACTTAGTCGAGCCAGGGCATAGAACAACGAAGAGAGACGATTGAGGAAAGCCAGAGTCTCCGGACCAACCACAATACTGTCCTCCTCCAGCGCTTTGATCACCCGGCGCTCGGCTTTGCGCGCTAGAGTCCGGGAAACGTCAAAAAGGGCCGCCAATTCGGTGCCGCCGGAGATGAAAAAGGTTTTGATCGGCGGCAATTCTTTTTCGACGCTGTCGATCCAGTTTTCCATCTCTTTTATCGATTCAGAGTCGATCTTTTTGTCAGAACCGGCAACCTCGGCCTGGACAATGAAGAGATTGTTTTGCGACCAGGCGATTATTTCTTCCGGAGTCTTGTCATTAACCTTCCAGGAATTGGCTGCGGCCTTGACCTTGACCAAACCAAGAAATGAATTGAGTTCATCCAAAACGCCCAATGATTCCGTTCGACAGGAGCTTTTGGAAATCCGCTCGCCTGGCTTCGAATCAAAAGTTTTGGTTGTGCCACTGTCCCCTTTGCGAGTATAGAGCATGGTCTAAGTATAGCAAAATGAGATGATACTAGAACAGAGTTATGGAAGTGTTTTGATTCAAAAATATGTTTGTTATTTTCCACATTTTGAGATAGACTGCCATTCGGATTATGAAAAATATAATTATTTTAGCGACACGAAATCCAACCAAGTTGGTGCAAATTCAGGCCTTATTCGTAGGCTCCCCTTTTGAGATTGTAACTCTTGACCAAGCAGGAATCGAGGGAGACGCCGTTGAAGATGGCAGTACATTGAAAGAAAACGCATTCAAAAAGGCACGCTTTGCTTTCGATTTGTTCAGTTCTGACACGTGGACAATGGCGGATGACACAGGGTTATTTATTGACGCCCTGAATGGTGAGCCGGGGATAAAATCTGCCAGATGGTTAAGTGACTCGTCTTCAACAATAGACACCTCCGCGTATTGTCTGAAGAGGCTTGAGGGAGTATCAAACCGTTCGGCATCATTTGAAACTGCGGTTGTCGTGATAGATCCTTGTGGCGACGATTACTCGTTTAGCGGCAGGATTCGCGGTCGCATTCTCGAAAGTCCCAGAGTGAAACCTCAACCCAAAATGCCATACAGTTGTTTGTTTGTGCCTGATGGATCAGAAATGTCATGGGCAGAAATGACAACTGAAATGGAAAATTCGATATCACACCGTGGTAAAGCATTTCAAGAGGCAAGGGCGTGGCTTGAAAGTGTTATCAAAGATTATTGACCAGTAACCACAGACGACAAATCTGTGGTTATTTTTATTATCGACATCTAATAAACTCCTCCATTCAAATCCTCCCATCACTTCATGAGCCTGCGATTACTCTTCTCCAAAAAATTCTTCTTTGAAACCACGGACCTGCCCAATTCCTTTTCTAGCTCTTTTCTAGCAACTCCAGCGATCTTTCCACCGCGGTTCGCGTCAGACTTGAGTTTTGGAACTCCTGCCGAAGCTTCCTGGCGATGTATCTCAGTCGTTGATCTTTCACCAAGCATTGTGAAGATCAGTTCAAAGTCGTTCATGTGATCGCGCAAATTTTGGCGTTTCAAACCCTTCAGTTTCTTGTAATCGTCCGGCGTAATACCGAAAGTTGCTTTGGAAATTTCGGCTGTCAGGATTTCATAATCTCGCTGTTCTTGCGCTCCCCGCTTCTTCCATTCATCGGTCAATTCTTCGCGAATCGCAATGCCGCGCAAACGTTTCTCTATCCAACTATCCGGATATCCCTTAAGTTTGTACAACAACCTTGTCCTTTTTGTGGCCAATTCCGGATTCTCTATTTCTTGAACACGCTCGTATCCAACTCTGGCCAACCAACGTTTGAATAGCTCTGCCTTTGGAGAAGGTATTGATTGTATGATCCTCAATACACCCTCTGTATTGGCGCAATCTGTCTCATACATTTTACCGTCTGACGATTCGAGTTTCAGTTGTTTACAAATTGTAAACAACTGAATTCCCTCATCTTTCTCAATTCGCCCCTTAAATACTCCCCAGTAGACGCGGGGATTCGGACTATCTGTCAGTGCCTCTATAACATCCACAACAGAAAACCACCATTCATTCTCATGAATAGTTCTGCGTACCTTCTTCTTTTTGAATATGGCAATCTTCGTAATAACTTCCATTCCGCAATTTTCTCACTCCTAAAAAGAAAATCAATATTGACTACTATAGATATCGGTGTGCCTGCACTTCGAAGTCCCGATGTTCATCGGGACGAAGTAGTGCCCCCAGTAGGAATCGAACCTACACCGCGAACTTCGGAGGCTCGCGTTCTATCCATTAAACTATGGGAGCTGTGCCTGCACTTCGAAGCTCTGAGCTTGCGAAGAGCGTAGTAGTGCACGAGAGAGGACTCGAACCTCCATGCCCTAATGGGCGCTACCACCTCAAGGTAGTGCGTCTACCAATTTCGCCACTCGTGCGTGATTCAAAGCAAATCTCTGAACGCTTCCACTATAGCTAAAATCGCCAATATTTACAATATTAAAAAAGAGACCGAAGTCTCTTTTTTATTTTTAGAAATTATTTGACTGCTTCCGGAATAGGAGCGGCGACGACAGGAGAAGCGGCGGCGGCTTCGAGCTCTGATTCCGGCACATCCTTCATGGCCAAGATCCTGCGCATCTTGTGGCGGATCTCCTTGGCGGCCTTGCGGGTGATGAAGTAGAGCTTGGCGCGGCGGACCTTGGAACGGCGTATAGTCTCCACTTCGGAAATCATTGGTGAATAGAGAGGGAAAATGCGCTCAACGCCGATACCGTCGATGACTTTGCGAACCGTGAAAGTGGCGCCAGCTTCGGTGCCATGCTTGCAAGCGGTAATGATGCCCTCAAAAGCCTGCAGACGGACACGACCCTTGTCTTCCTCGATCTTCTGCCAGACACGCACAGTGTCACCGGCCCGGAGGTCCAGTTTCTTGCGGTCTTCGACGTTAATGGTCGTGATTACCTTGGTTGCCATAGTGGGGATACATTATCACAAGGGTGTCGAATATTCAAGAGCTTTACTCGCTTCCACAAAATCCTCCGGAATCGGTGCAACCACCTTTACTCTCTTCCCTTCCAAAGTGTCGAATTCGATGGTGTTTGAATGCAGTGCCAGCCTTTTGAAACCCAAAGCCATCGGCCTTTTCGGAGCATAGAGGATATCGCCCACAACCGGATGATTGATGGCATTCAAGTGAACACGGATCTGATGCGTTCGCCCAGTTTTCGGTTCTGCTTCAACAAAAGTAAATTTCTCAACTTTGCCCTGCTCATCTTTCCAGGTACCGACCGCCTTCCGAGTCCAATACGTTTCAGCGACACGCATGACGCCCTTGGCCCCACGCTGAGCCGAGTATTTGCGAAAGTCAGAAGACGATCTACCGATCGGACGGTCGATCAAGCCAAAGTTTTCCTCGATCTCACCCCAAACATAAGCGATATACTTCTTGGCAATAGTCCTGGCCTGGAATTGCTTCTTCAGACTGGCATGACCTGCCGCAGTCTTGGCAATCAATAGAACCCCGGAAGTTTCCCGATCGAGACGGTGAACAACACCGCTTCGGTCGACGGGATTCCCTTCTTTGTCCTTCATCGGATCGCCAACGTTCAAAGCCTTCGGATAATGTTTTATTATCCAATCAGTGAGGAATGGCCCCTTCGCCCGACCATCCGAATGCACCATAATACCGGCCGGTTTGTTGACCGCCAGACAGTTTTCGTCTTCATAGACTATTTCCACTTCAGGGATTCTTTGATTGCTCATCTCTCCAATATACGCTAGTCTATGATAGTTACAAGTTGCGGAATTTAATGCGTGCTTTTTTGGCCAAAACACGCGCTCTTAGCTCAGTTGGTAGAGCAGCGCTTTTACACAGCGAAGGTCGGGGGTTCGAATCCCTCAGGGCGCACTTGAAATGGGCCCCATAAAGTAGACACGGAATCCAAGTGTTTGCAGCTTTCTTTTGTTAGAATTAATCATTAACAAAAGAACAAACATGAGAACGACATTTTCAAATGAAGAGTTAGTGGAGCTGAGGAAGCATCCATGTGTTTTTAGTTGCACACCAAAGTCTGTTAATTACACGCATGAGTTCAAGAAGCACGTTCTCGAAGAGAATGAGAAAGGAGTATGTGCTAAAGATATCTGGAAACAAGCTGGTTTTGATACGAGTAAGTGGAAGGAATTCTACTTCAGATCCACTGTGAGAGACTGGAAAAAAATAGTTCGCAGAGGTGATCTTTCTAGCTTAAACAATCAAGGAGGAGTTCAGCATGATGATGGGTTAACGAAGTCACTTAGAGCGGAGAAAGACAAGATCAAAAGGCTAGAGTTACAGGTTAGATATCTTCGGGCTGAAAACGATTTTTTAGCAAAACTCCGGGCCAAAAGAGCGGAGCGAAACTCAGGCCGAATCAAAAATTCAAGGTCATCAGAAATTTAAATGACGATGTGATGATTCTCTGTGATTTAGCAGGTGTCTCTCGATGTGGATATTACAAATGGTTGCGGTGTGCC
>CAIMKX010000037.1 GCA_903842025.1 uncultured bacterium
AATTGCAAAGGAAAATCTACAAGTGCATGAAATACAAAAGGCCATGTGAGGTCTTGGAAATCTATCGCAAACGAAAAAAGCGCCATATGCGCTCATCTTAAAAGAAAATGTGAGGTGTTCGGATTGAGACCGGTCCGTCGGGTTTTTCATAATGCCACTATTTTAACAACAAATAGCTGAGTATAGCAAACGCCATTCGCGCCAAGTGGTTCACGGTCGCGGCAGAGGAAGTGCGAGCATGTTCGCTTCATCCTAATAAGAGAAGGTTGAACTGAGTGTCTACTAAATGGGGTACACTTCAATGTGCCCGGGGTGGGACTCGAACCCACATGACCTTGCGGTCGGAAAATTTTAAGTCTTCTGCGGCTACCAATTACGCCACCCGGGCGAGGGTTGAATATCCTTCTACGCTCTTCTCCCTCGCTTCGGAATCAGAGCTTCGGAGGACGCTGAATTTTTATAGTCGCTACGCTCCTTAAAAATTCGCGGAGGCCACGGCGAGAATCGAACTCGCGTATAGCTCTTTTGCAGAGAGCCGAATTACCACTTTTCTACGTGGCCGAACTTTTATATCCTACATTGTTTTCGTGATCGAGTCTATGCGTTGCCTGTTCTTTTCTCCATAGTCAATTCGCACTTCGAAATAGGGGATTCGGGCGATTCTGGAATTTTCTCTGATGTATTCTTGCAAATCGTGTAAGCGGCGATGGATGAATTCGACGGCGTCATTCTCCTTGTCTTCGGGTAATACGGTAATCAGGATAACCGCCTTGCCGCCTTTGCTCAATAATTCCACATCGGTGATCGTAATAAGCGACTGCCTGTTTGATTCCTTGGAAAAAAACTGAGCGGCCAGCTCTTTGATGATTTCTTTGATTTTTTGGTCTTTTTGGTTCATTTGAATCGCAAGGGACCTAACGCAAGGGACTAGGCACTAGGGACTGGGGACTAGATTTGCCACGAGGCCTCTGTTGTCTAAACTAGTCCCTAGTCCCTAAAAACTAGTCCCTTCACTCTCAAACCTCAAACCCTCTCTATCGTATGCACTGCCTCGATCCTATCTCCCACCGCTATCTCGAACTTGGAATCCACGAGGACGCCGAACTCGAAGCCCTCAGCCACGGATTGGACCTTGATCTTCTTGGATTGCAACTCGCGGATCTTGCCGCGGCCGATCTCGGTTTCGCGGCGGGTGATCTTGACGTCGTTGCCGGAGCCGATCGTTCCAGTCTCAACCTTACCACCCACAACCTGGCGATCCTTGTCTTTGGAGAAGATGGCAAGAATTTTGGCGCGGCCGGTGACTTCTTCGATATATTCCTTCGGCACTTTGGCCAGGAGGGCTTGCTTGACGAATTCCGATAGTTCATAAATGATCGAGAATGATTGGACGGAAAGGGGGATTGGCGATCTTTCGATTAATGTAGCGGCTTTGTGATCAGGTTTGGCGTTGAAGCCGACAATGATCACTCTCGGATCGCCAAGGGCGGTCTTGACGTCATTCTCATTGATCAAACCAATTCCCTCAGAAACTATTTCCAACTTAACTTTATCATGAGTAATCTTGGCCAGTTCATGTTTAACACCGTCCAAACTACCAACTACATCGGCCTTGATAATTACCGGCAGCGTAACGATTAAGTTTTGGTCGCTAGTATCTTTGGTGCCGATTTCATTTTTGCCATTTGCAGAATCAATGGCGGCTTGCTTTTGCTGGGCGGCAATATTCTTTTCCAATTCAATCTTAATCGCCCGGAGTTCAGCCGCATGCTTAATTGAAAATTCCTCGGCAATCTTCTCAGCCTCTTTCTTATTCTTAATAGTGACAAACTTAGCTCCACAAGCCGGAATGACATTCCAGCCAAGGATCCTAACCGGAGTTGAAGCATCGGCTGATTCGATCTTATCGCCACGGAAATCTTCGATGAAACGGATCGGAGCGACGGCGCCGTCGGCCACAGCGAAGGTCCCGATATTCATTGTGCCGTTCTTTATTAGAAGTGTTGCGGAAATGCCTTTACGATTGTCGAGAGTTGATTCGATAACTATTCCTTCAGCCAATGCCTCAGGATCGGTTTTGAGATCGGCCATTTCCGCCATCAGGGAAATCATTTCCAATAATTCCGGAACGCCTTTGCCCGTCAATCCGGAAATGGCGACGCAGGGAATATCGCCGCCCCAACCTTCGACGTAGATCTCATTTTCGCCGAGGCTCTGTTTGGCTTTTTCAACATTGGCATTTGGCTTGTCGATCTTGGTGATCGCCACAATGTAAGGAATTTTCTGCTCTTTGATGTTTTTGTAAGCCTCGATAGTCTGTGGTTTGACTCCATCTTCGCTTGAAACAACAAGAATGGCAATGTCGGCCGCCTGGGCGCCACGTTCGCGGATATTGCAGAAAGCTTCATGACCCGGCGTGTCCAGAAATGTAATGGAGCTTATTTTTCCCTCGGCGGAAGTGAATTCTACCTGATAGGCGCCGACATGCTGGGTGATGCCTCCGGCCTCTCCGGCGACAATATTGGTCTTACGGATGTAATCAAGCAGGGTGGATTTGCCATGGTCAATATGCCCCATCACGACGATCACAGGCGGGCGCGCAACCAAGTTTTTGGCTGTTTTGACAGGCATAGTATTAGGAAATCAGTTTAGCAGAAATAATAAGTATTGACAACGTGAAAAGGGAATTGTAGGCTGTTAGAGGAGAAAAGAAAATCAACAAAGAGGTTTGAAATGATAAAAGTCACAATTACGTTTCCGTTTGGGTTAGGAAGAGGTCTAATCCAGAAGCTTGAGCGGGCGGCCATATCATTGACGGCAACTATTGACGCTGAGGCTTCATTCGAGGTCGATTATAACGACAGAAAGGAACATCAGGCCTATATAAGGGTACGGTCAAGCACGCGATCTGATTTGTCGATGTTCATCCTGAACCATCTTCAGCTGTTACTGAAGGATGATTCTGATGAATTCGTACTGACCGAGTTTACTTCAGAGTGTTCATTCGAGAGGAGGAAAAAACCGGTTCCTGATTTCCGGCAAGTTGCAGTTGCTCCTTAACTTCAAAGAAGCGGCGTCATTAGCGCCAAAGGGGGGTGAAAAGCCTCCTTTTTTGTTCCCGCTAATTCTTGGTCGCCTTGATATTCTCTTTGGCCTTTTCCAAAGCTTCTTTTTCTTCATCTGACATTTCGTGTTCCGAAGCATTATTCATTATCGGCTTGGAAAAGATGCTGACGCGGTCCCGGGAATACAAACTGGAAATGACAACGCCATTGCCTTCTTCGCTGAGGAATGCCGTGGCGAAACTTTGGTTGCCGCCGGAGCCGTCACCCTGGAAAGGATTGAAGCGGACGGTGGAGACTGATTGAACACTTCTCTTCAGGCGCTTTTCAGATGCAGCCAAATAGGATTCTATTTCATCGCGGGATTTTTGGAGATCTTTGAGATCGTTAGAAACCGAAGTCAAAGATTCGGCGATGTTGTGGGCGTTGACGTTCACCAGGAACTTCTTTAATTTCAAATGCATCGAGATAACTAAAATAAGGAGGATGATCGTAATCAAACCGAGGACGGCGAGGATTATTAAAAGAGTTGTGGGGTCGGTTAGGGTGGTCATGATGAGCCATTATACTATGTGGCGGGGGTACAGTATTCTCCCATCGTAAGATGAGCCTCAAATGAGTTTAGCATTTCTTGATGGCGGCGAATAATTTTTGCTTGCTTTCATGCATGATTTTGGCGTACTCAATATGACTCATACGAATCATTTTTTCTTTCAAAAGTTGTA
>CAIMKX010000038.1 GCA_903842025.1 uncultured bacterium
GCAATATCTCGAAGCGAATACCCTTTACCTCTTAAGATCGCAATCTCATTCCGTTCGCTTTTAGAAAGATGCGAAAACTTTTTCGGAGTTTTTTCATCGCCTAATCATATCAAAGTGTTCGGATTCAAAAGAGAATGTTGGGGTGCATTTGAAAAGACGCGGACCAAAAAAGTTCGGAGAATCTTTTTGAAGAAAGCACAAATCTGTTCATTGTCAGTATTCAATCCAAATGGAGTCTTATGAAAAGAATAATACTTGGTTTAGTTTTAGCAGTTTTGGCTATGTTTCAATTTGATGTTGCTTGTGGCATCTTTGATAAAAGCTTTATTTTGCGGCAAGGATCGAATTCAATTCAAACAACAATTGCAGTGTTAGCTTTCCTAATTGTGTCGATCAGTATCTGTCTTATTTTTTTTGCAGAAATGATAAGGGCTGGTCAAAGTATTGCAGCTTCATTTGTTTTGTCTCGCGGCGAGGTTTTCAAGGTGATCGCTGTATCAAAACAAAGCCCGTTGGATATCAGATTTGGATGTCTCAGTATTTTGGCTGAAATATATTCTGGGAAAGTGTTGTATGTCAGGATCAAATTAACTGAGGAACAAAAAGAGTCTGCGTCTTTGAATCGTTCTTTTTTGGTAAATGGATATTACTACGTTTATGACAAATTGGGCGAAATTGTTCCATTGTCAATAGGAAAACGCGAATAATTATCAATTTGGATTGGTATTACCTTCTTTGCCCCCTTAGCTGTTAAAGCTTTGGGGGTATTATTTATATTTACTTTTTTCATTCCCGCACAAAAAATGTTCCTTGAATAGATTGCAAATATTTTTAAAGTGGTAAAATCGAATGGACCTGCCACCCTGTCTGTTTATTAGTTTTAATATATTACTGCGATGAATATAGAAATTCACGACTCTTTAGAATTGGGTGCCCCAAACAAAAGATTTGAAGAAATAAAAGAAATTGACGAAAATGGCATTGAGTATTGGAGGGCTAGAAAATTGATGCAAATTTTGGAATATTCGACTTGGCGTCGCTTTGAAGATGTCATTAAAAAAGCAAAAAATGCTTGCGTTCGAAGCGGACAGTTTCCGTGGGACCATTTTGTCGATATCGGCAAAATGACGGAAATTGGCTCTGGAGTGGTTAGAAAACTTGACGATTTCAAATTAGATAGGTATGCCTGTTACCTCATAGCCCAAAATGGCGATCCGACAAAACAGGCGATTGCCATGGCACAGACTTACTTCGCGGTTCAAACACGGAGACAAGAAATGTCATCTTCAGTCTCGGATATTGAGAAGAGAGTATCCGTTCGTGCAGAAGTCGCAGATAAGAACAAAAAACTTTTTAGCACGGCAAAAACCGCTGGCGTCTCAAATTTTGGTTTGTTTAATGATGCAGGATATAGAGGATTATATGGAATAACCCTACGTGATATTGAGAATCTAAAAAACATTCCGAAAGGCCAGTTATTAAACTACGCCGGTTCGGAAGAATTGGGAGCAAATCTTTTCAGAATTACTCAAACGGAAGCCAAAATCAAACGGGAAAAAATACGTGGCGATCTTGATTCAAGAAGGACTCACTTTGATGTCGGAAATAAAGTTCGCAAAACTATCAAAGAGCTCGGTGGGGAGATGCCAGAAAACCTAAAACCAGAAAAACATATCCGGTTACTTAAAAAGGACTTGAAATTAACAAAAGCGGGTACTTCTAAGAAACTTGGATAATTACTCCACTTTCTTCTCTTCAACCTTTTCTTCCTTCACTTCTCCATCTTCATCAGCCTCATCCTCTTCACTACCTCCAGCTGATTTGATATCGATCTTCCAACAGGTAAGTTTGGCAGCAAGTCTAACGTTTTGACCGCCTTTGCCGATAGCAAGAGATTGTTCATCTTCGGTGACTGTGACAATAGCGCGATGTTCTTTCTCGTCCAATTCTAGGGAAACAACTTCGGCAGGTGAGAGGGCCTCCTCGATAAATAGAGCCGGGTCCTCATTCCACTCAACGATGTCGATCTTTTCACCGGAAAGCTCGCTGGTAACAGTCGAAACGCGGACACCGCGCTGGCCGACCATAGAACCGATCGGGTCGATATGAGAATCGTGGGAAATAACGGCGACTTTTGAGCGTGAACCAGCTTCGCGGGCGATGTTCTTGATCTCGACGGTGCCGGCGGCAATCTCAGGAGTTTCGGTCTCGAAGAGTTTGGCCAGGAATTTGGGATGGGCGCGGGAAAGTTTGAGAACGATGCCTTTTGGTCCCTCCTCAACTGCGTACAAATAGGCACGAATACGGTCTCCGGTCTTCCAGCGCTCGCTCGGGATCTGCTCTTCGTAAGGGATAATACCGACGGCTCGGCCCATATCGATATAAACAATGCCGCGCTCAACTCTTTCAACCGTTCCGGCGACGATCTCGCCTTCCTTCTGGCCGAATTCACCCATAACCGAGACCTTCTCGGCTTCGCGGATCTTCTGAATGATGATCTGCTTGGCGGTCTGGGCGGCAATGCGGCCGAAATCAGCTTTGGTTTCGAGAGGGAAGATGAGTTCGTCACCGACGATAGCGTCGCGCTTGATCTTGCGGGCGTCTTCGATGAGCATATGCTGTTCCGGATTGAAACGGATCTTGATATCTTCAACTGCGGTATCCTTGAGGTTTTCCGCAGGTTCCTCGTCACCTTCCATGATAACTTGATTCCTGTCGACGACAATCTTGACCTGCCAAAATTCGACGCTTCCGGTATTCTGGTCGAATGAAGCGCGAACAATCTGGCCTTTCTTGCCGTATTCCTTCTTGTAAGCGGTGGCCAAGGACATGGCGATGGCTTCCAGGGTCTTTTCCCTGGGAATACCGCGTTCCTCTTCGAGTTGCTGGACTACTGAATTGATGACTTTGAGATCAAACATATATTTAGTTGTTATTGATTTGTAATTATTTAACAAACGAGTTCGCCGGTGGGCGAACTGCTAATGGAAATACTGTACCATTATTAGTGGAGAAATACAAACCAACTGTTAACAGTCTCGTATCGTCAGTAGTTTTTATCTGTTATAATTTACATAATGTTCGTTGAAGATACCCAGCTATACAAATTTATCCTCGACTCCGGACTGGTCTCCAAGGAGGACCTTGAGGCTGCCAAAAATGAGAGTGAAAAGAAAAACAAACGCCTAGGTGACATTCTGGTAACTTCCGGAAAAATCACTGCTGACAATCTTCGCAGGATGCAAGCTTATGTTCTGGGTATTCCATTCGTGGACCTGAAAGGTAAAAAACTGCCTTTTGACACAATTTCTCTTATCCCTGAACCGATCGCCCGCGGCCATAACATCGTCGCTTTCAAGAAGACCGATGTTTCTTTGGAAGTGGCGATGTTGGACGTCAATGATCTCTCGGCTATCGATTTCATCAGGAAGAAGGTTAATCTGAAGATCTTGCCGAGACTGACTGACGCTGATTCCATAAAAGAAGTCCTTGTTCAATATCAAAAGAGTTTGAAGGCGGAATTTGGCGACATCATCCAAAAGGAAACGGCTTCTTTGAAGATGATCTCTGAAGAAAAAGGCGAGGCGGTTTCTGAAGCGGATTTGAAAAAGATTGCCGAAGATTTGCCGGTGGTGCGAATAGTCGACACGCTTATCAAGCACGCTATTCTGCAAAATGCTTCCGATATACACATAGAGCCGATGGAGGAGCAGGTTTTGGTTCGCTACCGCATTGATGGTCTGTTGCATGACGCGATGGTACTTCCGAAGCAGGCTGGACCTTCGGTTTCCGCCCGCATCAAAGTCTTGTCCAATCTGAAACTGGATGAAAAACGCTTGCCTCAGGATGGCCGTTTCAAAGTGGACATGAGTGACGAAAAAGTCTCTTTCCGTGTGTCCGTCCTGCCAACCTACTATGGTGAAAAGATCGTCATGCGTCTCCTCCGGGAAAGTATTTCCGGATTTACTCTCGAATTTCTCAATTTCCACGGCGAAGGACTGGAAAGGATCCACAAGACTCTGAATAAAACAACGGGAATGATACTCATGACCGGGCCGACCGGTTCCGGTAAAACCACGACCCTCTATACGATGCTCGACATTCTGAATACGCCGGATGTTAACATTTCGACCATTGAAGATCCGATCGAATATCAAATGGCCAGGATCAACCAGACGCAGGTTCGTCCCGAGATTGGTTTCTCATTCGCGCAGGGTATTAGAACGCTCGTTCGCCAGGACCCGGACGTGATCATGGTCGGTGAAATTCGCGACAACGAAACTGCGGCTTTGGCGGTGAATGCCGCACTCACAGGCCACTTGGTTCTCTCGACTTTACACACCAATTCGGCGGCCGGCGCGGTGCCAAGGCTTTTGGATATGAAAGTCGAGCCTTTCCTGCTTGTTTCAACGCTGGATATCGTGATCGGACAGCGTCTGGTCCGCCGGCTGACTGATTCCAAGCAGGAATACAAATTGACCAAGGATGAATTTTCCCAATTGGGAAAGATCGTCGACCTGGACCGAGTTTTGGAGGCTTTGAAAGCCGGCAAAATAGTCAAACCGACGGAGACTTGGGACAAGATCACTTTTTGGAAGCCAATGGCCAATGGCGAAGGGGATGGATTCAAGAGCCGCGTCGGCATACACGAGGTCTTGCAGATGTCGTCATCGATCAAGGATCTCATCATGAAAGGCGCGACTTCGGATCAGATTGAGGCTCAAGCCAAGAAAGAAGGAATGCTTACCATGATCGAAGACGGAATATTCAAGTGTGTCCAAGGTTTGACGACGATCGAGGAGGTTTTGAGGGTGATCACTGAGTAATGGAATATGACAATGCAGATTGTAAAAGTAAATCACGTCAGCCGCACCCTCTCGCCGAGAGGGTGCGGAGATATCATTATGTAAATAACCATGTCCCATTTCATTTTCAAAGCCAAAAAAGCCACCGGTGAAATCTTTTCTGGGGAGAAAGACGCGGCTGACCGCTATGACCTTTACAAACAGCTCCGCGAGAACGGTGACGAGGTCGTCGAATTCAAGGAAAAAAGGCAATCGGGCAAATTCAATTTCAATATCAATCTTTCCATTTTCAACCGGGTAAAGACCATAGAGAAGATAAATTTTGCCAGGAATCTCGGTTCGATGCTCGAAGCCGGCTTGAATCTTTCCCGGGCTTTGTCGGTCTTGGAAAGGCAGACAAAAAGCAAGGTCTTCAAAGTGATCCTGACTAGCCTAATTTCCGATGTCACGAAAGGCGTTACCTTTTCTGAGGCTTTGGCCAAACATACCAAAATCTTTCCTCCGATTTTCGTCGCTATGGTCCATGCCGGCGAACAGTCGGGAACTCTGGCTGAATCGCTAAAAGTGATCGCTAAACAGATGGACAGCAGTTACAGCCTGGACCGGAGGATCAAAGGTGCGCTCATGTATCCGGCGGTGATCCTAGTCGCCATGATCCTGATCGGTATCCTCATGTTCATCTTTGTGATCCCGACATTGCTCAAGACTTTCACCGAACTCAACGTCAAATTGCCTTTGACGACCCAGATCGTCCTTAACATCAGCAACACTATCCAAAATCAGGGACTGGTTGTCTTGGCGATACTCGTCTTGATCGTCGGGGCGATCGTCTGGTACATCCGCCGGCCTTCGGGTAAAAAAATATATCACGCCTTAATTTTGAAGTTGCCGGTAGTTGGCTCATTGGTCCAGGAGATCAATACGGCAAGGACGGCCAGGACGTTGGCCTCATTGTTGAATTCTGGCGTCGACATCATCGAATCAGTCGACATTACGGCGACGGTCGTCCAAAATGTTCATTTTCGGTCAATCCTCGTCAAAGCCTCCGCCGCCATCAAGAAAGGCGATCTGATGTCAAAAATCTTCAATGAGAGCGGCAAGCTCTACCCCATATTTTTCGCGGAAATGTTGAGCGTCGGCGAGGAAACGGGAAAAACAGGAGAGATGTTGGCCGGTGTAGCCGACTATTACGAGGAGGATGTGAGCCAAAGAACCAAGGATATGTCCACCGTCATCGAGCCGTTCCTGGTCTTGACGATCGGTGGGGCGGTCGGTTTCTTCGCCATCTCCATGATCCAGCCGATCTATTCTCTGGTCGATTCGGTTTAGGCCAGGATTCGACAGCATAACAAAATGTCCGGCATTACCACAAAACAATGGCGCAAAGGTTTTTCTTTGATCGAAGTCCTTGTGGGGACGGCGATCTTCTTGATCGTGGCCATAGGCGTCTACGGTTCTCTCACTAGTCTGCTCAAATTGGCGAACGGCGCTCAGGCCCGGACTTTGGCCGTCCAATTGGCCGACGAACAATTTGAGATCATACGCAATTTGCCGTATTCAAGCGTCGGTTTGACCAACGGTATCCCTGTCGGTGTATTGTTGCAGACACAAACCTTGACTAGGGGCGGAGTCACTTTCATTGTCGGCCTGACGGTCAGGAATATCAATCTTTCTTCGACAACGGTTCAGGCCAGCGACAAACTGGTGGAGGTTGACGTCACTTGTCCCACTTGTCAGAATTTTCAGCCGGTTTCCCTGACGGGGCAGATCTCTCCGGCCAATCTGCAGTCCGCCGGCAACGGCGGAGCGGTCGTCACCCAAGTCTTCAACGGTAACGGCGACCCTGTCCAAGGGGCGACGGTCAGCATGCAAAGCACGGCCACTTCGACGATCATCAACACCGATGTGACCGACAATAGCGGCGTATTGAATGTCATAGGCGTGCCGCCGGGTGTCAATGTTTACAAGGTCACGGTCACCAAAAGCGGCTATTCGACCGACGAGACATACGCAATCGGCGGCTCGGGCAACCCCAATCCAACCAATCCCAATCTGACGGTTTTGAATCAACAGGTCACCAGCGCCAGCTTCGCGATCGACAAGCTCAGTTCCATACATTTTTCGAGCGTCTCTCCTTTGTGCGTTCCGGCGGGAAATGTGCATTTCTCCATGGTCGGGGCCAAACAGATCGGAGCCAGTCTTCCGAAATATTCCCAGAATCTCCAGACCAACGGTTCCGGATCGCTGGATTTGAGCTCGATGGAGTGGGATACGTATACGATAACTTCGACTGACAGTTCATTTGATTTGGCCGGAATAAATCCCTTTAGCCCGTTTACCTTGAATCCGAACAACGACCAAAGCGTGCAGTTGGTCGTTTTGCCGCATGACGGCAACAGTCTGATGGTTACCGTTGAGGATGGCGTCACCAATCTGCCGATCTCGGGAGCGGTCGTCGAATTGTCCAAAAGCGGCTATGACCAAACATATACGACCGGCCAGGGGTATATGTCCCAAACCGACTGGACAGGAGGGAGCGGCCAAGTTTCTTTCACTGACGAAACCAAATATTTTGGCGACAACGGTCTGGTTGATGTTTCGACTTCGACCGGAAACATCCTTTTGAAAGACATATTCGGTTCATATTCCGCGGCGACCGGGACTTTGGAGTCATCGACCTTCGATACGGGCACTTCAAGCAATTTTTATACATTTTCTTGGACCCCTCTCAATCAGCCGCCTTTGTCCGGTGCAAGCAGTGTAAAATTCCAATTTGCCGCAAACGCTAGTTCGACCGACACGGTCTGGTCATATTTGGGCCCGGACGGGACTCCTAATACCTATTACAGTGTCCCTGGGGCGACACTCTCGAATGTTCACAATGGCAAGGAATACGCCCGTTACATGGCCTATATTTCAACCGAGACGGCGACCGTAACTCCCAAAATCGCCAATATTTCCTTTTCCTACACATCCTCCTGCATTCCTCCCGGACAAGTTCTTTTCCAGGGACTTTCGACCGGCACTTATACTTTGAATATTTCAAAGTCTGGCTATGCCAATTATTCCGGTTCGATTACGATCGGCAGTGGTTGGCAACAGAAGACGGTATTGATGGCCCCGTAATTTCTCCAATACTATGAATGTGACTTCCAACTTCCAACTTCCCCTACTACGCTCGTTAAAAACGAGCTTCGTAGGGCAAGCAAATTCCAAATTCCAACAGGGTATGACCCTGGTTGAGGTCTTAGTGGCTCTGTCCATTTTCGTGATCGTCATGATGGCCGTCGGGGCCTTCGAAGCCGGCATATTCACCAATCAGAATACGATCTCCGGTTCTTTCCGGACGGCCCAAAATTCCCAGATAATCCTGAAAACTATGCTCACGGAATTGCGCGAAACCTCACCCGGCGACAATGGGTCTTTTCCTATAGCTTCTGCTGGTAGTACAACCATTTCATTTTTCTCCGATCGGGACAATGACGGATCGGCGGAAAAGATCACCTATACGCTGATGGGCTCGACTCTCTATAGGGCGGTTATCAAAGCAACGGGATCGCCGGCTGTTTACAATGTAGCCAGTCAAGCGACTACCACCTTGCTTTCAAGCGTTACCAACGGAACGGCCATTCCGGTTTTCCAATACTTCGATACGAACTATAATGGGACCAGCTCTCCTTTAACCCAGCCAGTGACGCCGACGGCCATCCGTCTGGTCAAGATCAACATCCGTCTGGATCTTGATCCGAACCGCTCGCCTATCCCGATAATATATTCCGTCCAAGTGAATCTGCGCAACCTCAAATCAAATCTATGAAAATCAACAATGAAAAAGGCGACATCCTGATCTCGGTCATTATCTTCGCGGCAATAGCCGTGACGGTCATAGTCGGCCTGACCAATTGGGGGGCGGCCATGCTTTCGGGGATCCGCAATGTGGCGGCGCGGGAGCAAGCCCTGCAGATCGCCGAAGCTGGCGTCGATTATTACCAATGGCATTTGGCCATAGCTCCGACTGACTACAAGGACAGCACGACAACACCGGGTCCGTATATTCACCAATTCTACGACAAGGACGGCAATCTGCTGGGGAACTATTCCTTGACCATAATGCCGCCGCCGACCGGATCGACTGTCGTGACCATAAGATCGGTAGGAACATTGGCGACTTCAAGCATTTCAAGGACGGTGGAGGAAACTTTGGCCATACCGTCATTGGCGAAATACGCCGTTGTCGCCAACGATAATATGCGCTTCGGGGAAGGAACCGAGGTTTTCGGTCCGATTCAGGCCAATGGCGGGATCCATTTTGACGGTGTAGCCCACAATCTTATTTCCAGCGCCCAAAATACGTATACAGATCCTGATGATGGGAGCAATCAATGGGGAGTCTATACGACATTGGGCACGGACGATCCGCACCCGAATACTCCCGTCAATAACAGACCGGACGTCTTTATGGCCGGGAGACAGTTTCCTGTGCCGGCTTCAAACTTTGTCGGTCTGACGGCCGGCCTGACGACTCTGCAGAATCTGGCTCAGCCGGCGGCCGGCGGCAAGGAATGGACATCCTCCGGCGCCAAGGGTTATCACATAGTGTTCAAAGTCACGGGCGGAGTGACAAGCTATGACATATACAAAGTAAACGCCCTGCAGGATCCGCCGACGGCGGGCTCGCCGGATTGCGGTGACGATGCCACAGCAAGAACTCAAGTAAACGGTCCCCAGTATTATCAGTGGGGCACTTGGAGTATCAAGACGCCGGTTTCTTCAAACCAAACTCTGATCGGCAATTATCCGATACCTTCAAACGGCGTGATCTTTGTCGACGATCATGTCTGGGTAGACGGACAGATCAATGATGCACGGGTGACTATTGTAGCCGGTCTTATCGGCAATACTGATCCGACAAAAAACGCCAATATAACGGTCAACAGCGATCTTCTTTACACGAATTATGACGGATCGGACGTTATCGGGCTCATAGCCCAAGGCAATGTCAATGTCGGAATGCTGAGCGATGACAATCTGCAGATCGATGGCGCTTTGGTGGCCGAGAAAGGCCGTGTTGGCAGATTCTATTACAATACAAATTGCACAAATTCCAGCCGCAATTCGTTGACGCTGAACGGAATGATTGCCACTTATGTCCGATACGGTTTCGCTTATACCGATAATACTGGTTATGTTACCCGTATCATCAACTATGACGCTGATCTTCTCTACGCTCCTCCTCCATCATTTCCTCAAGCAACCACTCAGTATCAAGTTATTTCTTGGAAACAGATCCAATGAGTTGCGTGGTCGGCACTGTCTGTCGCTTTTCTCCGCTCATTTGGTAGAATAATGCCTGTATGAACAAAAAAATAATCATCGGCAACTGGAAGATGAATCCGGAGACCTTGGAGGAAGCCAAAAGTATTGCCGCAAAGGTTCGACAAGTTTCGAGTGATCTCAAGCATATGAGCACGGTCGTTTGCCCACCGTTTGTTTTTATAAATTCTTGCACGCCGAAGATCGGTTCGAAAAACTTCCAAATCGGCGCCCAAAGCGTTTCTTTTGAGGAAAACGGGCCTTTTACCGGCCAAGTCAGCGCTAGCATGCTCAAGGATCTTGGTGTTGAATACGTGATCGTCGGACATTCAGAAGAAAGGCTTCGCGGAGACACCAACGGAACAGTGTCAAAGAAGATCGCCGCCATCTTAAATTCCGGGCTTTCCCCGGTCGTCTGCATCGGGGAAGCGGTCAGGGACAATGAAACCGGTTCGCATTTCGAATTCATCCGCAATCAGATGAAAGAGACTTTTGCCGATATTCCGAAGAATTCCGCGAGCGACATCATCGTTGCCTACGAGCCGCTCTGGGCGATCGGAGCCAAGGAGGTGATGCGTCCGGAGTTGATCTATGAGATGGTCTTGTTCGTCAAGAAGACCTTTGCCGATATTTTCGGCAATGATGCGGTCAAGAAAGTCCGGGTTCTCTACGGCGGATCGGTCAATTCCAACAATGCTTTTGACATCGTGAAGACCGGACAGGTTGATGGTTTGCTAGTGGGAAGGGAGAGCGTGAGCATTGTTGGTTTTACGGAACTTTTGAAGACCGTTGATGTTATTGAACCCTAATTCTGGCGCTTTCCTGATTTGAGTCGAGGACCTGCGACCAGCCCGCACGACTAAATTGTAAAATAGTGCGGGCGCCCGCAGACCAAATCAGGAAAGCGCCAGAATTAGGGTTCGTACAATGAATAATTTATCAAGTTCATAAACAAAATGAAAACACTCAAAGACATAGAATTTCTGGACGGGGTGAAAATATTGGTCAGGGCCGACTTCAACGTCCCCATCAAGAACGGCAAGGTCGTCGACGATTACCGGATCAGGATGGCTTTGCCGACCATTAATCATCTTCTTGAGAAGAAAGCCAAAGTGATCCTGATGAGTCATTTGGAAGCCAATGACGGCGAAAATCCTTCACTTTTGCCGGTGGCTGACCGTCTGAAAGAGCTTGGTGTAGAGGTGATTTTCATAAAAGACTATAAGAAAGTTTCAAGTATTATAGAATCCGGCAATGGCTGTTTCCTGTTGGAAAACCTTAGATTCTTCGACGGCGAAAAGGCCAATGACACTCAATTTGCCAAAGAATTGGCTTCATTTGGCGACATCTATGTCAATGAAGCTTTTTCCTGTTGTCACCGCAAGCACGCCTCTATTGTGGGCGTTCCCAAATTCCTGCCAAATTATGCCGGTTTACAATTGGAGAATGAGATCACCCATCTTTCCAAAGCCTTCAATCCGCCTCGACCATTCATCTTCATCCTTGGCGGCGCCAAGTTCGAGACAAAATTGCCTCTTCTTGAGAAATTCATGGACATTGCCGATCAAATCTTTGTTGGCGGAGCTTTGGCCACGGATTTCTTCAAGGAAAAAGGTTATGAGGTCGGCAAATCTTTGGTTTCAGAAGGCGATTTCAAACTCTCGCGTTTTGTTCACAGTCCAAAACTGTTTTTGCCGATCGACATTATGACGGAGAGCAAGGAGGTTAAAGCCGTGGATGCTTTGAATCCAACCGATAATTCCATGGATTGCGGTCCGGCTACAGCCAAGCTTCTGCGGGAAAGGATCAATGGCGCAAAATTCATCCTTTGGAACGGTCCGCTCGGCATTTATGAGGGTGGTTTCAAGCGCTCAACCCTTGAGTTGGCACAGATTATCGCCGAAGCGACAGCCAATGGCGCAGAATCCATCCTTGGCGGGGGAGACACTTTGGCGGCGATCGAGGAATTGCATCTTCAGGAGCAAGTCACCTTCATGTCGACCGGCGGCGGCGCTATGCTCGAATTTTTGGCGCAAGGAAGTTTGCCGGGGATCGAGGCGCTGGAGAAATAGGGTGTTAAAAAATCCCCCGTCCTTCAGTCGCTTCGCTCCTTCAGGACACCCCCTTTTTCAAAGGGGGGATCCACCAACATATAGCTATTGTAATACAGATCATCATAGTCTAATTACTTTCTGGATTAAGGATTAAACACAAAGAGTTCTTTGAGCCAGGGCGAGTTATATTAAAAAAGTGGTTCGATGGAGGATCCCCCTTTGAAAAAGGGGGTGGACCGAGGCGTAAGCCGAGGGACGGGGGATTTTTAAAGTGCCTTCACGATCTTTCCCCTATTCGTCTCAAAATCATTTTTGTTACCCTTGGCCTCATTGGAAGGATAGACCCAGACGTGAGCGTGAGGAACTTCTTCGCCGACTATTTTACTAAGGACTTGTTCCTGACCAAAAGCTTTTCTCTGGGCATTGGCGATCTTTGCCACAACCTCGAAATATTGACCAATGTTCTTTACATCCCAAACCCAGCGGTAATGCTTCTTGGGAATGACTATGGTGTGACCGGGGGAGAGGGGGCGAATGTCGAGGAAGGCCAGGAAGTTCTCGTCTTCATAGACGACATTGGCAGGAATTTCTTTGGCAACTATTTTGCAGAAGATGCAGGAGGGCATGTTTTATGAGGATTTCCTTGAAGCCAGATACCCTCTTATTATCCGAATGTAATTTTCATAAAGCGGAATAAAGTCTTTAGCAGATTTGTAGAAAATAAAGTTATCCTCATCGAAATCATATTCATGAGTCAAAATATTCCGCAGATTTGAACTTCTTAGGAAGTCCGGCAGAGATTTTTCTTCCAATATTTTCAACTCCGCCATTTTTCTGAAAGATTCTTTGTAAGTATCAGGTATTTGCACTTTCATATCGGCGATAATTTGCGCATTTATGTCGCTTGCCAATTCTATAACAAGCTGAAAATTTCTCTCGGCTGACCGAACATTCCTAAAGGCCGATTTGAATTCCGTAAAAGAGACGCCAAGAATCTCTTGTAATTCCTCAAGCAACCCTGACATCTGTTCGATCTTTTTTATAATGATGTTACTAAGCATATTTTTTCATGATTACCTGTTCGCGCAGACGGCGAAATTTGGCGGTGTCGACGTACTCTTTGAAGGCTCTGACTTTGAATCGGATGAAGTCGGTATAGTTTCCGTCAATAAGCTTCCCATCGCGCGCCACTTCAAATTTTAGCATAGGCGAGGCTGTGGAAAGGTCTACCAGGTCGATCTTGTCTTCATTGATCTTGAGTTTTTCCGATATGAATTCCGCTAAATCTGTTCTTTCAGAAAGCGAAAGGGGATTTTCCTTGAGAACGCCGAAATCAAAGTCGGACATAGTGTTAGCCTGACCCTTGACCTGCGAACCGAAGGCGATGATGAGAGGGCTTTTCATGGGCATAATATAGCAGATTTTGACTATGTATTACTATTGACATTTTTTACTAGTGGTAGTATAATACAGACAGTTCTTTGATACCAAATTTGCGAACATCGCCATAGCGGAAAGCGGCTCAATAAATGGGCCATTCTCCGCTATGGCGATAAGGTAGCCCTCTAGTATGTCGAAAACAAAAAAGCTGACTTCACTGTCGGCTATGAAAGGAAAACTGACCATGGATTCCATGCTCAGCAGAACGCTCCGCGAATTCACAACCGGACCGCTCAATCAGCTCATTGTGAACCTCGGCGGCCAGGACGGCAGTCAATGGGAAGAAGAGCTCAAGCGGTTTCTCCGCAAAGAGCCTTGCTGGGTAGCGACTGTTCTCCAGCGCTTGATCGCCACAGGCAAATACGATTGGATCAATCCCGGCATCACGCAAAAGAACTTTCCTGTGCCCGAGAATTTTGTTCTCGGTGAGGATCCCAAAGTCTTCCATTTCAATCGCGGTATCTCATCAGAGGATGTGATTAAAGAAATGGACAAGGAAGGCTATAGTCTGGCTATGATCTGGGATCTTTTGGACTACGGAGCCAAAAATCCCGAAGAGCAACGGAAGTATCCCATCGTCGGTCTTGGCTCCGTTGGCGAGGTCGATGGCGACCGCGACGTTCCGTTCCTCGGCAGGCACGATTCCGAGCGCGGCCTGGACCTCACTTGGTGGGACTTTGACTGGCTTGCCCGCTGCCGTTTCCTCGGCGTTCGCAAAAAGGTCTCTCAGGCCTCGGCTTCTTGATCCTTTGGACAGTCCTTTGTCCCTTGGAATCTTGGACTCTTGGTCCACGGCGTGTGAAGAAATTCACACGCCGTTTCTCATTTAGCAATGACTTGCTTGTGCATTACGATTTTTAATATATAATGTCCACGACAAGTGAAAAATCTAAGGTCACGGCTTTAGGTAATTTGTCCGCAACCCATACGGTGAGAGTCCGGATGATTACGGTTGTCCAGAGAGTATCATATGGTTGACCAAAAAATCAGAGACAGTTGGTGTGAGAAGCTATGTGATGTATTAAGATCACAGATTCGATACAGCCTGAGCGAAGCTATCGGCAGGCAGTGGCATGGACTGCTTCTCGCACAAGGCTCCGTTGGCAAGGTCAATGGCAACCGCAACGTTCCGTACCTCGACAGGAACGATTCCAAGCGCAACCTGAACCTCAATTGGTGGGACAATGACTGGAATGCCAACTACCGTTTCCTCGGCGTTCGCAACTACGTCCGTTTCTCCTGAGGCATTGCTTCGGGAGTTTTGTTTAATAATTGCCGTTTCCAACCACCAAGCATCTTGCCAATCTCCGCAAATCGTTCGGCCAAGTGAGCATATTTTTTATTGTCTAAAGCTTTGATTTCCCAGGAAAGCTGCAAGAGTAGCTTGACCAAATCGATTTTGGATATGCTCTTGTTCAGGAACAATCGTTTTTCTTCGGTATGCGTATAACTGGCGAGAAAGGCGTATTCTATTGCTTCAAGAAAAAGAATATCGATCTTGGATCCGATGGTATAGCGATTAGTCTTGGGAAAACTCGAAAGGTAAGCTTGCCAGATATTGTAAGTATCCTTCAATTTTAGTACTACGGGAATAAGCCTAGTTTGTTGCGTTTTTACTCTCTCTCTCTCTCTCTCTCTCTTAAATTCCGCTTCAACTTTATTAATTTCAGTTTCTGAATTATTCATGATGTACAACCGTATCATTTCTCTGGAAAATTTGCTAGAGGCGTGGAAGGAATTCCTGAAAGGAAAGCGGAACAAGAAAGATGTCCAGGAATTCCAGTATCGGCTTTCCGACAACATTTTTGCGCTGCATAACGACCTTAAAAACAAAACGTATGTCCATGGAGGCTATTATGCTTTCAATATCTCCGATCCAAAGCCTAGGAATATTCATAAGGCAAGCGTGAGAGACAGGCTTCTTCATCATGCGCTTTATCGCAAGCTCTGTCAGCTATTTGATGTGCATTTCATTCATGATTCATATTCATGCCGGAAGTTTCGAGGAACGCACCGCGCGTTGAAATGTTTCAGGGAATTTGCACTCAAAGCCAGTAATAATAATATGAAAACATTATGGATTCTGAAATGTGATATCAAGAAGTTTTTCGCATCAGTTGATCAAGCAATTCTTATGGAAATCCTGAAGAAATACATTCCCGATTTCGATGTAATTGATCTAATAAATCGAGTAGTCGATAGCTTCAGTAGTACGGCGATTGGAAAGGGACTACCATTAGGAAATCTGACATCTCAACTTCTGGTCAATGTTTATATGAACGAATTCGACCAATTCATGAAGCATAAAATCAAAGCCAAATATTATATCCGCTATGCCGATGATTTTGTTATCTTCTCAAGAGACAAGAATTGGCTTTGTAATATCATTACGCAAATTTCGGATTTTCTCTGGAATAAACTCAGGCTTCAACTTCATCCAAACAAGGTGTCCGTAAGCACTATTGCTTCCGGTGTCGATTATCTCGGCTGGGTTCATTTCCCGGATCATCGGATATTGCGAACGGTAACAAAAAAGAGGATGTTCAAAAGATTGAACAAGTCTGAAGGCAAGCCAGAAATAGTTCAATCTTATCTGGGGATGCTGGGCCATGGGAATGGTAGAAAATTAAAAGACAAAATTTTGAAAACCTGGCCTATCTGATTTCCCCAACCTCTGCCCCCTTGCTATACTCCCCATATGCCCTACACAATTTCCCGCCCACTCAAAGACAAAGAACGCAAAGAATTAAGTGAATTCTCTGACTTAACTGCTCATTTATTATTTCATCGCGGCATTTCTGATAATGAAACCGCCCACGAATTCATCTCGCCCGACTACGAGAACGGCAATCATGATCCTTTTCTCTTGAAAGACGCGCAAAAGGCAGCCGCGCGGGTCATTCAAGCCATAAAAAATGATGAGAGAATAGTGGTCTATGCCGACTATGATGCCGATGGTATACCGGGCGCGGCGATTTTCAATGATTTTTTCAAGAGGATCGGATTCAAGAATTACACAATCTACATTCCACATCGCCACAATGAAGGTTTTGGCTTGAATGAAGAGGCGGTTGTCCGTCTGGCTACGAACGAGAAAGTTAAGCTTATTATTACTGTCGACTGCGGCATTACCGATGTCGTTCCGGCTGACAAAGCGGCTGAATTGGGCGTGGATCTGATCATCACCGACCATCACGAACCGCCACCCATTCTGCCAAAAGCTTTTGCCATCATCGACCATAAACAGGCTGACTGTAATTATCCAGACAAGAATATCTGCGGCTCGGCTGTGGCTTTCAAGTTTATTCAAGCAATCTTGAAGATTGACCGCTTTGGATTGAAAGAAGGCCATGAGAAGTGGTTGCTGGACCTGGTCGGCATCGCGACCATGTCCGACATGGTCCCGCTCATCGGTGAAAATCGGATCTTCGCTAGCTACGGACTCTCAGTTTTGCGCAAAAGTCCCCGCAAAGGGATTATGCAACTTCTCCGAAAATTAAATATTGACCAGCGTTTTCTCACCGAAGATGATGTAGCTTTTATGCTCACGCCTCGGATCAACGCCGCTTCGCGAATGGGTTTGCCCATGGACGCTTTCAGTCTCTTGGCCGCTGACAATGACGTTGATGCCAATTTCTTTGCTGACCATCTCGATAAGATCAATAATGAGCGGAAGGGAATCGTCGCTTCTCTAGTTAAAGAAGTGAAAAAGATTGTCCATGAGCGTCATTCGGAGAATATGCCTAGGGTAATTGTTCTGGGTAATCCTCTTTGGCGTCCATCTCTTCTTGGTCTAGTGGCCAATTCCTGCGCCGAAGAATTCAACAGGCCAGTTTTCCTCTGGGGCCGCGATGGTGACAATAGCATCAAAGGTTCCTGTCGCTCCGAAGGTAAGACCAGTGTCGTCGCTCTTATGAGGAATGTCCCCGCCGGCATCTTCTCCCAATTTGGCGGCCACCATCATTCCGGCGGCTTCGCCGTGTCCAATGAGCAGATCCATTATTTGGAATTGAAGCTCAACAAAGCGGCCGAGATCATTCAAAATCTAGCCACCGAATTGGAAAATGCCAAGGTCGGCGCCCCGAATTTAGAAGACGCCGAAGATTTAAACGAGCCGAATTCAGATAAGATTGACGCCGAGCTGACTGTTGATGCTGTTGATGATGAACTTTCAAAAGAAATCAATAAGTTGGCACCCTTTGGTGTGGGTAATCCGAAGCCGGTTTTCCTATTCAAAGGCGTGATCCCCATGACCAGTCGGACTTTTGGGAAGGGGAATGATCATGTCGAACTAACTTTTAAGAAAAGTAACGGTAATAAGCTGTCAGCGATTTGTTTCTTTGGAGCAGGGAAGGAGTGGGTCAAGAAGACTTTGAATAAGAAAGCCATTGATTTGATCGCTTCGGTGGAAAAGTCGATGTATAGGGGCAGGGCGGAACTACGACTTAGAATAGTGGATGTGGTGAAGAGGGGGAAAGATGATAGTATGATGGTTTAATGTTTAAAGAATGATTCACGAAAACACGTTTAAAACTATAGATTTCAATGGAGCCAAGGGGCTTGTATTTCTTGGGAATCAGATTTTGGTTTGCCGAAGAGATACTAAAACAACAAAATTTCCCGGTTGCCTCGATATGATTGGTGGTGGTCGAGAGGGAAACGAATCACCGTTTGAGACTTTCAAACGAGAAGTAAAAGAAGAGGTTGGGCTTGATATTGAAAAAAGTGATATATATTTTTCTTGTCCATTCCAGAGTAATGACGATCCAGCAAAGATCTCGTTTTTCTTTGTAACAAAGCCACTTCAATTTAGTAAAGACGATGTTAAATTTGGTGACGAAGGAACGGAATGGTTAGTAATATCTCCAGAAGATTTTATAAATAGGACTGATGCTATTGAAAGACAACAGAAAAGGGTTAGGGATTATTTGGAGGGTAAGTTATTACCCTATAGTATTTAACATTTCAAAAGTTCAAACTCTTAATCTCCCTGTGTTATTATTCCCCCTATGACCACCACAATCTTCACCGACGGCTCATCGCGAGGCAATCCTGGTCCGGGAGGCTGGGGTTCTGTTTTGATTGAGGAAAATGGAAGTAATAAGAACGATTTCAAAGTCCTAGAATTGGGCGGCGGCGTGAAGATGACGACCAACAACAAGATGGAGCTCAAGGCGGCGATCGAGGGACTGAAAAAAGCTTCAAAGGAAAGTGAGATCAAGATTTACTCCGATTCCTCTTATGTTATTAACGGCATAACCAAATGGGTCTTTGGTTGGAAAAGGAATGATTGGAAGACGAAGACCAAAGATGATGTTTTGAACAAAGATTTGTGGCTGGAACTTATTGAGGCGACTAAAGACAAGAAAGTGAAATGGCAGTATGTTGGGGGGCACGTCGGTATTCTGGGCAATGAAAGATGTGATCATATAGCCACCGCTTTTGCCGATGGTATGGATATTAAACTTTTCAATGGTTTGCTGGCCAATTATGATCTGCCGAACATTCTAGATATTTCTCATAACGAAAGTCTGGCGACAAGCAAGAAATCATCATCTTCTCATTCCAAGGCGAAGGCTTATTCTTACGTGAGCTCTATTGGTGGAGTTGTTGAAGTGCACCATTCCTGGGCTGAATGTGAGAAAAGAGTTAAGGGTGCCAAGGGCGCGAGGTATAAGAAGGCATTGAATAAAGGGGATGAGGAAAGGATAAGGAGTGAATTTGTTTGAATTCACTATGTCTGACATGGTAATGAGGTAATATCATGTTGATAAGCGGCAGTCTTACCATGTCAGACATGGTATTTTATCCGGATTTGAACAAAATTTTATCGTTTCTTGAACAAGATTTTATCAGGATTTTATCTCGCTTTGATAAAATAGATTCCTTGAGGTCTCTCCTCAAGGAACATCATGACCAAAAGAGTTTTCATTTTTTGGAGCGTTTTCGTGGCAGCCGCCATATTCAGATTGTGGCAGTCTTTTTACGTGGTTCTGCCTGATATTGGTGATTGTTTGAAGCAAAATGTCAGTGGAATAGGGACAATTGTAGTTGAACCGGAAAGAAAAGAATCGGGGCAAATTTTGGTTGTTTCGGTTGAGGGTTTGAATATTTCAAATGGATCAATGAGTTGTCCGGCTGATTTTCTTCTCAGAATGAAAACAAAGTTGTATCCGCGGTTTTCTTACGAGGATCGCGTGACATTCAAGGGAAAACTGTTGCAGCCGGTCAATTTTGACAGCGGGTCGGACCGTTCTTTTGATTACAAGGGCTATTTGGCCAAAGACGACATTTACTATGAAATGAAAAGTGCGGTAGTGGGATTACAAAAAGACTCTGATGTTGTCATTCCCGCGAACACTGTGTCATTCCCGCGAAGGTCATTCGACTCTGAGAGTCTCAGACTCGATGAGCGGGAATCCAGTGTTGAATCGCTGGCGCCATATTCTGCGGCACTGGATTCCCGCTTTCGCGGGAATGACAAACAAAACAATTCTCTGCAATACAATGAAGGCGGGAATGACAAACAAGAAACCAGCCAGCAAGATAACAAGCAGAACGCCAGTAACTTAATAGAAAATGCTGTTAATTCAATTACCTCATATCTTTATCAAATCAAACGCCAACTTGTAACTGTTCTTGAAAAAACCTTGGGCGAACCGCATGCGGCCTTGGCGGCCGGGCTGGTGGTGGGGGAGAAGGCCGCTTTGGGCAAGGATTTGCTCAATGATTTTCGCATTGTCGGTTTGATTCATATTGTCGTTCTTTCTGGTTACAACATCACGATTGTCGGCGACGCTTTGCGAAAGCTTCTCTCGTTTCTGCCAAGAGTCTGGGGAATAACGATCGGCGGAATGGGCATTTCACTTTTCGGAATTTTGGTCGGCGGAGGTGCTACCGTCGTCCGTTCCTGCTTCATGGCCGGAGTGGCCCTTTCCGCCGATCTTATTCGGCGTGATTACAGCGTCATCCGAGCTTTGGTCTTTGCCGGTCTCATTATGATAATTCAAAATCCATTGATTCTCCTTCATGATCCATCGTTTCAGCTTTCGTTCTTGGCTACGTTGGGTCTAATACTTCTAGCCAGTCCAATAGAAAAGCGCTTGGGATTTATTCCTGAAAAATTTGGCCTGCGCGGCATAGTCGCTTCGACCCTAGCCACCCAAATCTTCGTCTCGCCGTTCATTCTCTACATGATGGGTCAGATTTCCATCATTGGAATGGTGGTCAATATTTTGGTTCTGCCTTTTATTCCCGTCACAATGCTATTTGTCTCGCTCACAGGTTTTCTGGGAATGATTTACTTGCCGTTGGGTCAAATCGTGGCCTGGGGGACTTATCTCTTACTTTCCTATGAATTATTCATGGTCGGACATTTTGCCCGCCTACCATTTGCCGCCGTCCATATTCCCGCATTTTCTGGCTGGTGGGTGGTGGGGTTCTATCTAGTCTTCATGATCAGTACAATTCTTATTAGGTCAAAAAAAGCGCTTGTTTCTGTCATTCCCGCGAAAGCGGGAATCCAGTGTAATGTAAAATGTAAATCTCAAAATGAAAAATGACAATTTAAAATGCAAAATGTTTGAAACAGATGCCATTCCATTTTCAATTTTGCCTTGTAATTTTCCATTTTGATTTTTGAACTTTCAATTAGCGTATTCAACACTGGATTCCCGCTTTCGCGGGAATGACAAGAGAACTTTGCACTATTAGATCATCGTCACCATCTTGCTTGCCGCCGAGAAATTATCCCCGACAACTTTCCAATTGAGATTGGCGAAGAAGTCCTCGACATAGTTTTTCTTGCCGGACGGCTGATAGTCGATGACATACGAGTGTTCCCACATATCCAAAGCTAGAATAAGGGCGCAATCTTGCAGTTGGCCAAGATGTTGCTCGTCGACCCAAGCATTGAGCAGGCGATTGTCCTTGCGGTCAAAATAAAGCATGGTCCAACCGATGCCGCGAGTCAGGGCGATGGCCTTGAATTCGGCCAACCAGGAATCGAAGGATCCCCAAGTCTCGACGATCATTTTCTTGAGCTCACTTTTCTCGGCCAAAGGCACGGCGCCGGATTCCAGCGAAGAAAAATAGACTTCATGGTTGCGCATGCCGTTGTATTCGAAACCGAAGCGTCGGTTGACTTCGCCCAAAGCATAGGCGTTTTTGTCGATATTCTTTTTGAATTCAGTTATGGTCTCCTGAACTAGGTTGGCATTTTTGACATAACCGGCGTAAAGCTTGAGATGTTCCTCGAGGTTTTTGGCGGAAATGCCCTTGAGATTGGGGATATTGAATGTTTTAGGGGTGAATTGTTTCATTTTTGTTGATTTAGAGATTAATAACGCATTAACTATACGCTATTTACGGATTTGGGGTGCGACCATGTCTGACATGGTAACGAGGTTATATCATGTTGATAAGCGGCAGTCTTACCATGTCTGACATGGTATTTTATCTGGATTTTAACAAAATTTTATCAATCCTTGAAAGAGATTTTATCGTTTCTTGAACAAGATTTTATCAGGATTTTATCTCTGGCGAGTATGATGGTGTTATGGCAATCAATAACATATCAAAACCATTTGTCATTGCGGCGGCGGCAACGGCCTTAAGCACCGGTCTCGCTGGTTACGTTTGGCAAGAAGAACACCGCCCGCTGATTCTAGAGATCTACGTTTTTGCTTTGCCAAATGGTAGATCGATGTTCATCCGAACTCCAGAGGATAAAAGGATTCTTATAGATGGCGGTGGTAACTCCGACATTATTCGGGAAATCACGAAAATTCTGCCGTTTTATTCGAGACGAATCGACGCGATTCTGGCCACAAACTCTGAAGGAAAGAACGTTTCCGGGCTTATTGATGTTATCGAGAGGTACAAAGTGGATACTTCATATTTGCCTGCAGTGACATTGGAAAGCCTAGGTCTGTCCTCTTCGACTGACATGATCTACTCAACTTTGGTCGATACTATTAATCGTCAAAATATTGAAATTCGCAAAGTTATTGCCGGCGATTCTATTATTCTTGACGATAAAGTCACGATAAAGCCTTTGTTTCCGGCCACACCAGATCGATTTGTCTATTCCAAGGCCAGTGCGCCGGAAATTCTCTTTGATATTTCATTTGGAAAGACAGCGATAGTCTTTCTGGGCAATGGGTCAAATAAGATACAGAAGTTTTTGGCTTCAACGACGGCTCCGGCATTCACAGATTCAAGCGTACTGATAGTTTCGCACAGCGCTTTGCCGGCCAACATGTCCGCTCAGCTGATCGGTCAAATCAAACCGGAATATCTTGTTTATTCAAAGGCCGAGAGCAATAAGCCAGTGGCGCCGCCGAAATCTTCAACTTCAAAGACAAAAAAGAAAGAGATCGTCGATCCTTTGGCTTATCTTGGAAATGAAAAGCGGTTTAATCTCAAAGAGAAGGGAACTGTGAAGATTACGTCCGATGGTGTTAAGGTTACGGTGGTTAGTGATTAGATTATCCCGGCTTTCTTGAGAGTGGCGAAAGCGCCGTTCTTCTCGATGGTTCTAAGAGCTCTGGTGGAGATGTTCAAAATAATGGTCTTTTTTAATTCGGGAACGTAAATACGCTTCTTTTGAAGATTGGGGTATTTGCGGATATTGCCGCAAGGATTGAATTGCGTAGCACGGGTGCGGTTGGAATAGCGACCGCCCATCAGTGAATGTTTATGAGTTATTGCGCAGACTTTGGCCATGGATTTGTAGAACAGCATCGTAGCATAGGAAAGCTGAAAGTGCAAAGACAATTTGGTTTTTGTCATTCCCGCGAAAGCGGGAATCTAGTGTCTTGAAAGATATACTTGCAAATCAACACTGGATTCCCGCTTTCGCGGGAATGACAAGAAAAAACTTTGCACTTTGCACTTTTCACTGTAAACTTGGCTCATGATAACCGTCATTTCAATCGTAATCCTCATATTCTCGATCATTATCCACGAAGTCTCGCATGGCTTTATGGCTGATTGGCTTGGTGATCCGACGGCTCGATTGCAGGGTCGTTTGACGTTAAATCCTATCAAGCATATTGATCCGGTTGGCTCTATTATAGTGCCGCTCATCACCTCGATGGCCGGTTTTACCTTCGGCTGGGCCAAACCGGTCGAATTCAATCCTTATAATCTTAGAAACAGACGACAAGGCGAATTTTTGATCGCCATGGCGGGACCGCTGTCCAATCTGCTCATTGCTTTGATCTTTGGAACGATTATTAGATTTACGGTCGCTTCCGCTTCAGTAATGACGCCGTTTCTTGAGGTTTGCTCTTACATAGTCATCATAAACATCGTCCTGGCCATATTCAATCTTGTACCTTTGCCGCCATTGGATGGTTCCAAGCTATTATTGGCCTGGCTGCCAAACCAATATGGCCAGTTTCGAACAATGTTGGAAAGATATGCGCCGATATTTGTCATAATCGTCATCTTCTTTTTATGGGATTTTGTTTCACCAGTGATACCGTGGGTTTTTCGATTGATTACAGGAGTTTCTGTCTAAGATTTTTCAATAAAGTTAATTTAAAAATCGATCAAATCTCGAGTTTTGACATTTAAGGCTTTGGCGAATCGTGACAGATTACGGATTGTAATATTTTTTTCACCCCTTTCCACCATTCCGACATAAGTCCGATGAACCCCGGCGATTTCGCCAAGGCGTTCCTGAGATATGTCCATCTTTATCCGCTCATTTCTGATCTTCCTGCCAAGAAAAACCAGAAATTGTTTGTCCAAGTTGGCCATAGTATATGCAAATATTATCCCTGAGGACTACTTCAGAGCTACATACTATAATTAGCATATTTCTAATTTTATTGCATATTTTCTTGTCCTATGTTAAGTTATCACCACTGTTCGTTGGAACAACATTATGGCAAGAATGAGTAATCGATTGGCTGCGGTTCTAATAGGCCAAGCGGTGAAGAATTCAGACTATGCCTACAATCAATCAGCTGACAAAAAACGATAGGAAGCGTTTCAAGCGGAAGTCCAAGTCCGTGGCTTTGACGCGTACCTTCAATACGATCAAGAATCATCCGATATTTTTCCCGGCTCCTTTCAAGCGCGGTGTTTGCGTCAAAGTTACGACCAAGACCCCGAAGAAGCCTAACTCCGCTATCCGTAAGATTGCTCGCGTTCGCCTGACCAATGGCATGGAAGTCACCGCCTACGTTCCGGGAATGGGACACAACCTTCAGGAGCACGCCGTAGTTTTGCTTCGCGGCGGTCGCGTCAAGGATGTCGGTCTTCGCTATTCTATTGTCCGTGGCGTTCTGGACTGTGCCGGAGTCGAAGCCCGCAGGAAGGGAAGAAGCCAGTACGGTAACAAGAGACCAAAAGTTGCCAAAGTTGCGTAATGTCAAAACCCAAATGACAAATTTCAAATCAATATCAAAATCCAAAATCCAAATTAGTAATTTTTGTCATTTGAGCTTTGGATTTGATTTGGCATTTGGATTTTGACATTTTAATTTAACTGCCATGCGACGCAAACTAAACATAAAAAGAGAATTAAAGCCGGATATCAACTATTCTTCCTTGAAGCTGGCCAAATTCGCCAATTACATCATGGAATCAGGCAAGAAGAACGTCGCTCGCGGCATTGTCGCCGACTGTATGATTGCCATCAAGGAAAAGGCCAAAGTTGAAAATCCTTTGGAAGTCTTCGAAATGGCTCTCAAAAACACTTCACCGCTCATGGAAGTCCGCTCCCGCCGTGTCGGTGGCGCCAACTACCAGGTTCCTCGCGAAGTCCGTCCGGAGCGCAAGCAGGCTCTCTCCATGAAGTGGATCATCGAAGCCGCCCGTTCCAAGAAAGGTGCTCCTATCCACCAGAAACTGGCCGATGAGATCATCGCCGCCTCCAAGAATGAAGGCGAAGCCGTCAAGAAGCGCGAAAACGTCCACAAGATGGCCGAGGCCAACAAGGCTTTTGCTCACTTTGCCTGGTAATTTTTGAAAAATTTTATGGTAAAATTGCGCCATGAAAAAAGAAAAGGCAGTTGAAACAAGTTTGAATTTGCCAGTAACTTCGGAATTTATTGAGCGCCGAATACATTTGTTTCGTGGACAGAAAGTAATACTTGATAGTGACCTTGCTGATTTGTATCGAGTGGAGACAAGAGATTTAAATAAAGCTGTTAAGCGTAACATCGACAGATTTCCTGTGGATTTTATGTTTCAACTATCTCAAAAGGAATTCGAGAACTTGATGTTCCAATTTGGAACATCAAGTTGGGGAGGAAGACGCAAGTTTCCATATGTTTTTACCGAGCTCGGTGTGGCCATGCTTTCCTCGGTTCTTAATAGTGATCGGGCTATACAGATAAATATTCTAATCATGCGTGCTTTCGTCAGATTACGCCAACTTATTTCTAGCAACAAAGATCTGGCCAACAGAGTCGACAAATTAGAGATTGACCAGATCAAGCAGGGAATGGGTCTGGCTGAACTTTTTTCTCATGTCAAAAGGTTCATGGACATGCCGGTTCCAGGGAAAAAGAAGATTGGTTTTGATACGAGGTAAAGTTTGATTATTTCCTCAATTTCCTGTATCGTACTAGTCAATAAGCAGTCTCTGCTTTTTATTTTTCGAACTATTAACTAAAAACTATTAACCATTAACCAAACATGAACCGCGACTACCCACTAGAGAGAGTACGTAACTTTGGAATCATTGCCCATATCGACGCCGGCAAGACGACGACTTCGGAGCGCATTTTGTATTACACGGGCATGATCCACAAGATCGGTGAGGTTCATGATGGTGAGACAACGACTGACTGGATGGAACAAGAGAGGGAGCGCGGTATCACGATCACGGCTGCCGCCATTACCTGTTTCTGGAATCCGACCTATATGTCGCAGACCCTGACGAAGGAAGGGCAGAAGGATCTTTCCAAGAAAGTTCGCTTCAATGTTATCGATACTCCCGGACACATCGACTTTACGGTGGAAGTCAAACGTTCGCTTCGCGTCTTGGACGGAGCGGTCGTCGTTTTTGACGGAGTGGCCGGTGTCGAACCGCAATCAGAGACCAACTGGCGCTATGCCGATGACGGCAAGGTGCCTCGTCTTTGCTTCATTAACAAGATGGACCGCATGGGAGCGTCATTTGAGAAATCATACAAGTCCATTGTCGAGAGACTCAACAAGAACGCTATTAGGTTCCAGATTCCGATAGGAACAGAGGGTAACCACGTTGGCGTTGTTGACCTTATGCAGATGAAAGCCTTTTATTTCGAAGGTGAAAAAGGCATCAATATCGTCGAAAAGGAGATTCCGGCTGATTTGCTCGAAGACGCCAAGAAATATCACGCCGAAATGGTGGAGAAGATCGTCGAACACGATGATGTGGCCATGCAGAGCTATTTGGAAGGCAAAGAAGTCTCGATTGCTGATTTGAAGAAAATTACCCGCAAAGCCGTCATCGAAAACAAGATTTTCCCGGTTTTCACCGGCTCAGCCTTGAAAAATATCGGCGTTCAGCTCGTTCTTGATGCCGTCGTCGACTATTTGCCTTCGCCACTCGATATTCCGCCTGTTAAGGGCATCAATCCAAACACTGGAGAAGAGGTTGTCCGCCACGCTTCCGATGAGGAACCTTTCTGTGCCTTGGCTTTCAAGCTCCAGAACGATCCTTTCGTCGGTCAGTTGACCTTCTTCCGAGTATATTCAGGGACTATCGAGGCCGGCACGTATATTTATAACGCTTCAACAGGTAAGAAAGAGCGCCTTGGTCGTATCGTCAGACTTCAGGCTGACCAACGTGAAGAGGTCAAGAAAGTTTTTTCAGGCGAGATTGCCGCGGCCGTAGGACTCAAGGACGCTTTGACTTCAAATACATTCTGCGACGAGAACAATCCGATAGTCTTGGAGAAGATCAAGTTCATGGAACCGGTCGTTTCTCTAAGGATCGAACCAAAGACCAAAGCTGACCAGGAAAAGATGGGTATGGCCTTGCGCAAGCTCGGAAACGAAGATCCCACCTTTAGGGTTTCCTCCAACCAGGAGACTGGCGAGACCATCATTTCAGGAATGGGTGAACTGCATCTGGAGATCATGGTTGATCGCATGAAGCGCGAGTTTAGCGTCGAGACCAACGTCGGCGAGCCGCAAGTGGCATATAGAGAGACGATCATGAATACGGCCGAGGCTGAGAACAAATACATCAAACAAACCGGCGGTAAAGGTCAATACGGACACGTCCGTATCACTCTTAAACCTATGGAGCCATGGCCGGAAGGGGAAAAGATTCCGAAAACCGTCCATAGATATGATGATTTTGAATTCATTAACTCTATCAAAGGCGGTGTGATCCCGAATGAATTTATCCCAGCCGTCGAAAAAGGCGTTCATGAAGCTATGGACCGCGGTATTGTGGCCGGTTACAAGATGGTCAATATTTCCTGCGAACTGACCTTCGGTTCTTACCATGACGTCGACTCCTCGGAAATCGCCTATAAGATCGCCGCATCCCAAGCCTTTCAGGATGCCGCCAAGCGGGCCAAGCCGGTCATTCTCGAGCCTATAATGAGGCTGGAAGTCGTCGCTCCGGAAAAATACATGGGTGATATCAACGGCTCCATTGCTTCCAAGCGCGGGACCATTGAGGGCTCAGAACCAAAGGGTCAAGCTTTGGCCATCCATGCCAAAGTCCCGCTTTCAGAGATGTTTGGTTACACCACTCAACTTCGTTCCATGACTTCCGGACAAGGCAGTGCCATGATGGAATTCGACCACTACGAGGTAGTACCTGCCAACGTAGCCTTGGAGATTGCGGAGAAAAGAAAATAATCCAAATCCAAACAAAAAGCTCTCCGATGAACATCGGAGGGCTTATTGTTTATGCACAACTACGCTATTGTTATTGATGGGGGGGGTGTTAAACTTGTGTCAGCAGCAATTCGTTGCTCTTATTTTGCAATTTATCAATTATTAGTCCCTAATTTCGTTTCTTATGAAAAAACAAATACTTTCTTTATTGATTCCGCTGTCAGTTTTGGCAGTGGCGGTTTTTGTGGCCATTCCGGTCAATGCCCAAACCAATACGGTGATCACGGCAAATACCCTCGGCACGCCGAACACGGTCGCAAACGTATCGCCATCAGATTCCTATGGTAACGCCACGACCACATACACCACGACTTTCTACGCCAACGTGACGGCTGGCGACAAGGATATATATCTCAATCTGCCAGGCTCCGGTTTGCCGGCTTTTTCAACCCTACCGACTTCCGTGTCCATTATCAAAAACGGAATATCCGACAGTTTGAGCAATTATCCGAGTCTGACGGTCAATTACGCGACCCCTTCTGCGCTTGCCCTGCAAAACGGCAAATTCTTCGTTGTCCCAAAGGGAATGACTGTCTTGATCCCGATGACCTATGCTTTCCAAGTCAGAAATGCCGGCAGCAATATCTATGCCATGAAACTTATCGGCATGAATTATGTCATCTCAGGGGATGCTTCTCTAAAACCTCAGTATTACTCGTTTAGTGGCGAGAATGTTGGTCCTGGACAAGCCTTGCTTTCGCTTGATTCCGCTACACCAATTACTTCGACAGTTCAGGTTACAGATACTACCGATAATAGATATCTTGGTTTGCCGGTTCTCGTCTTCGATCTTAAGGCGGCGAATATTCCTGTGACGATAAAGAATATTATAGTACATGTTGCTTCACCAATAGGTTCTATATCAACTTTGAATGCAACTGCGTACCTGTACCAAGGCTCAACTTTGATGCAAACGGCCATTGTTCAAAATGGTGTCATAGACTTTGGTAATATTCCAGATGGAACAGTTGGAAATACAGTACCAGCAAACGCTACGGTTGCTTATACTGTTAAGATTGACATAACCGGGATTGGTAAAGGTTCAGGTTTTAAAGTATCCGCATATGTTAATTCTACTGATGTACAGTTATATCAGGCAAATTCGTTCTCGACGAATATTGCTGTTACTGGCTCGGCTCAAGGTAATACAATCACCGTCGCAAACATCAATGCCCAGACAACCGCGTCCATTTTGGCCAATATTATGGGATCGCCTGAGACTAATGCCAACGTCTCCAGTTCGGATCAATATGGAAACTCAACGACTACTTATACGACAGTATTCAACGTCTATGTCCAAGCTGTCGGCAGGGATGTCTACTTGAGCCTGCCGGCTTCCGGTCTGCCGGCCTTTTCGACTCTATCGACTTCGGCGGTCATTTACAAGAACGGCGTGCCGGACAACTTGGCCAATTATCCGAGCCTAAAGGTAAATTACTCAACCCCTTCACAGGTTGCTCTTCAAAACGGCAAGTTCTTCATCATTCCCCAGGGCGTTACCGTGACGATCCCTGTCGTCTACACCTTCCAGGTTGCCAATGCCGGAGCCAATTCCTATAGGATGAGCCTGATCGGCTTGAATTACATCAATTCCGGTGACGCTTCATTGAAGCCGCAGTACTATGCCTTGAGCGGCGGGAATTCCACCCAAGCTTCGAACGGAACGGTCGCCAGGAAGGCTTCACTTTCTTCTACTTCTACTTCTGCTTCTGATACGAACACCTGCTATCAATTCAATGTCAACATGACGATCGGCTCGACTGGTGCAGATGTAGTGGCACTCCAGACATTCTTGATCGCCAACGGCTATGATATTCCGAGCGTCAGTTCCGGAGCAACTAGTAAAGGTTATTTTAGCTCTGAGACTCAGCAGGCGGTTATCAAGTATCAAAACGCCAAAAATATTCCTTCCACGGGTTTTGTCGGGCCTTTGACTAGGGGAGCGATGAATAGTTGCAGTCCGACTTCAACAACTCAAACTCAGACAGTGACTTGTCCAGCCGGTTTCACTTGCACACCGATCGGCACGCCGACAACCATCAAGTGTCCGGATGGTTATGTCTGCAATCCAGTAACGGCTGATTCTCCGGTTGAGATCAATCCTTCAACCTCAGGCGGTGTTGCTTACACTTCAAGCACGACATCCTCAAGTGATTGTTACCAATTCAACACAAATCTGACTTATGGAAATACAGGTCCGGATGTCTTGGCTTTCCAGAATTATTTGTTGAGCAAAGGCTTCGATCTGCCTTCCGTCCGCCAAGGCCAATCCGAAAAGAGTAGTTTTGGTCTCGAGACCTGGGTGGCGTTGGTGCTGTTCCAGACCAAGGTTGGTTTGCCGAAAACAGGCATAGTTGATGCGACGACTAGGAATTACGTGAATACGATGTGTGGTTCAAATGGCATAGCAACTTCTACTTCCGCTTCAACAACTAATACAACGATAACCACTCCATCCCCGTCGCCTTCCGCGATGCCAACGATCTCAATCCAGTCTCCTAACGGAAATACTTACAAAGCTGGCGATAAGATCACGGTTACTTGGTACGAAAACTATGCTGCTCCGTCCGTTAATATTACTATTTTTAGCTCTCAAAGTGGAAAACAATATTACTCAGGTTCTATAGGAGATCGTGCAGTTGGAACTAATTTGACCATCCTTCCTTCTGAGGCTAGCAATATTCCAGCTGGTCAGTATACAGTCTATGTTTGCGATTTCACAGCTCTGACTTCTTCTGGCAAGTCTCTGTGTGCCGCAGGTAATTTCACAATCGCGGCTTCCGGTAATGCGACTCCGTCACCATCTCCGTCATCTTCACCTTCAGCTGTTTCGACAGTCTGTCCAGCCGGATATATTTGTAATCTTCCTAGCAACAGCACCTATTGTCCAAGTGGCTATATCTGTAGGAACGTAGCGGCAAGCTGTCCGTCTGGTTATGTTTGCTCGACATATTCGAGAGCTTCGACAGCTTCACCTTCGCCGACTCCTGTTTCTACGTATTCATCTCCGACCCCAATCCCAGCCTCGACTTATTCAACTCCAACACCTACGCCGACACCGGCTTCGACGGTCGTTTCTCAGGTCATAACGACCTTGCCGGCCGTTCCAAGTCAATATTCTGCTCAACTTAACGGTAACGTCGTCTCAGCTACCAATCTTTCCCAGAGAGGCTTTTACATTAGGCTGAGCACGGCGGCCAATTATCCGGCTGATATAGGAACGGTCGTCACTTCGGTACCGGGAAGTTTTAGCTACACAGTCTCAGGCTTGAATTGCGGCACGGCTTACATTTATCGCGCTTACATGATCACTGGCGTCTTTAACACCAGCACCGCCAGCACTTGGTATCCGGCCAATGATGTCAGCTTCACGACGCAGGCTTGCTCGGCTAGCGGCTCTACAAGTCCTTCGCCATCACCGAGCTCTTCTCCGAGAGCTTCGGTTGATCAATCAGTACAGGAGGCTGCCGTATGGACGGCCGTCTGGAAAGCTGTCGGAGAATATTACAATAGCAGGCAGTAATCGTGTATATACCAGGTCAGATCTAGTAAAAATTTGCGTCAATTGTTGTGTTATGTTATCCTACTGGGTAGCGCAGTTGTTGCGTTTTTATTAACTTTTATAAGAAACTATTAATAATTTATCCCCTCTTTGAACACTATCGCCTGGATGGCCGCACTATTCCGGACGAGAATGTTCAAAATGGGGCACTAAATCAATAAACATATGGCAGCAGAATTCAATCGTTCGAAGCCTCACATCAATGTCGGCACCATCGGCCACATCGACCACGGCAAGTCCACTTTGACCGCCGCTATTTTGGCCGTCCAGGCCAAGAAAGGTTTGGCCAACGTCAAAGCTTATTCAGACATCACCAAAGGCGGTACCGTTCGTGACGCCACTAAGACCGTTACTATTTCTCTGTCCCACGTAGAATACGAGACTGCGACACGTCACTACGCTCACATCGACTGTCCTGGACACGCCGACTTCATCAAGAACATGATCACCGGTGCCGCCCAAATGGACGGTGCCATCCTCGTCGTTTCCGCCACTGACGGCGTGATGCCTCAGACCAGGGAACACGTCCTTTTGGCCTTCCAGGTTGGAGTGCCGAAGATCGTCGTCTTCCTGAACAAGTGCGATCTCGTTCCTGAAACTGACCTTATCGATCTCGTTGAGGAAGAAGTGCGTGAACTCCTCACCAAGAACAAGTTTGACGGCAAGAATACTCCGGTCATCCGCGGTTCAGCCTCCAATGCTTTGAATGGCGACGCCACTTGGTCTGTCAAGATCGATGAGCTTATGACCGCTCTCGACACTTATATCCCGACTCCGGTACGTGAAGTTGACAAGCCGTTCCTTATGCCGATCGAAGATATCTTCTCGATCGAAGGCCGCGGTACTGTCGTTACGGGTCGTATCGAACGCGGTGTTGTCAAGGTTGGCGAGGAAGTCGAGATCATCGGCTTCAAGGACACCACCAAGACTGTCATCACCGGTATCGAAATGTTCAACAAATCCCTCAAAGAGGGCATGGCTGGAGACAATGCCGGAGTTTTGCTCCGCGGTACAGCCAAGGATGACGTTTCCCGCGGCCAAGTATTGGCCAAGCCGGGTACCGCCAAGCCGCACACCGAGTTTGAGTCGGAAGTCTACGTTTTGAAGAAAGAGGAAGGGGGCCGTCATACGCCATTCTTCACTGGTTACAAGCCTCAGTTCTATATCCGCACAACCGACGTTACCGGCGAAGTCACTTTGCCAGAAAAGGTTGAGATGGTTATGCCAGGCGACACTATTACTTTCAAGGTCAAATTGGTCGCTCCCGTCGCGCTCGATGACAAGCAGAGGTTTGCCGTCCGCGAAGGTGGCAAGACGGTGGGAGCGGGGGTTGTAACGAAGATCATTGCTTAACAAATTACTAATTTTTAATTTCTAATTACCTAAGAAATAACCAAATCCTAATGTCCAAGAAGAATTAGAAATTGGTGCTTGGGATTTTATTACCCAGTAGGTGAATCTACTGATTCAGAAATTAGATCAATTAAAAATTAGAAATTTTCCATCATGGAAACAACGAAAGATACAATTAAAAAAGAAGCGCCAGCTAAGGTCAAGGTAGCTCGTGTCCGCAAAGCCAAGGTGACCGACGCCGTTCCTCATTTGCGGATCCGTGTTCGGGCCTATGAGCACAAGATCCTCGACGCTTCCTTGAAGCAGATCATGGATACTGCCGCCAGGCATGATGCCGAAGTTCACGGTCCGGTTCCATTACCGACGGAGATCAAGAAATACACCGTCAATCGCTCCTCATTCATCGACAAGAATTCCCGTGAGCAGTTCGAAATGAGAGTCCACAAGAGGTTGATCGATATTATCAACCCTAACCCGAAAGTCATTGAAGCGCTGACGAATTTGAGTTTGCCGTCCGGTGTGAACATTGATGTTAAAATGATGTAATCTATCGTTAGCCGCGCGGTGTGATAATAAACAACCATGAAATTCATTCTAGGAAGAAAACTCAATATGACTCAGATCTACGACGCCAAAGGCGCCACGATTCCCGTTACCGCTGTTACTATTCGTGGCAATACCGTAACCCAAGTTCGTACCAAGGACGTTGATGGCTATGAAGCCGTCCAAGTCGGGGAGGGAACAAGGAATCCCCAAAGGATCAACAAGGCCCAGAAGGGTCATTTCAAGGACCTAGGCTCTTTTGCCACGATCTGTGAATTCCGCCAGGACAACCCGACTCTCAAAGTCGGAGACAAAGTGGAGCTTTCTCAATTCAAGCAGGGAGACGTCGTCATGGTCAGCGCTACTTCCAAGGGTAAAGGCTTTCAGGGCGTAGTCAAGCGCCACGGCTTCCATGGCGGACCCCGCTCTCACGGTCAGAAGCATTCCGAGCGTGAGCCGGGTTCGATCGGCGGCGGATTGAGGAATCGTGTCCCAGTCGGCATGCGCATGGCCGGCAGGATGGGTTCCGATCGCATTACCGTGAAAAATCTCAAAGTCGCCCATATTGATACCGAAGATAATGTTATTTATGTTTCTGGAGCTATTCCAGGAAGGAGGGGAACATTGGTGGAGATTGTCGGACAGTAGTTGCTTGCCCTTCGTAGCTCGCTTTGGGCGAGCGGAGTAGGGGAATAAAGAATTTAGAATATAGAAGAAGGCCGTCCTAAACCAAAAGCGAAGGGCGGTTTTCTTACATTCCATGTTATAATTAACCCAGCCATGAAAAAATCTTTTGCCAAGAGGTATCTTTTGAATAAATATGGAATAATCACTCTGGTTATTCTCATAATAGTGGTTGGTTTAATCTACTGGCGCAGTAGCGGCAATAAGACAACTTTTGAATCAACCACGGTCAAGATCGGTAATATTGTTGAAAAAGTCGGCGTGACAGGCAAAATCTCTCCATCAAGCAAGGCTGATCTAGCTTTTGAAAAGGGCGGGGTGGTGACCAGGATCAATTTCAAGATCGGCGACCAGATAAAGAAAGGCGATATCATCGCCACTCTCGACAATGCCGGAGACAGGGCTTCTTTGGCTTCGGCTCAGGCCAAGCTGGCCGATGTTTCCAGGGGTCTAAATATGCAGGAATTGGCCGCTGAACAATCAAAGGTTAAGACTGCTTCGATTGTTCTTGCCAACGCCAAACAAGGTGCCCTTGATGCCGCCCGAACAGCTTATGTCCAATCTCAATCAGCAGTAAATAATTTTGCGGATACCTTTTTTAATAATCCTCAAAGCGCTAACCCGGAAATAAACATACTGACTCAGTCCCAGAATGAGAAAATTGGCATCAATTATTCCAGATTGATCATTTCTGATGTCCTGAATAAATGGAAATTTGAAATTGATGCCGCAACTTCTTCAGATAATTCCAACATTATTCTTTCAAAGATTAATGTGTACGAAAGTCAGATCAAAGCATTCATGTCAGATCTGTCGTCGGTCGTAAATAGACTGACTCCCGGAGGCGCCGGTATATCCCAAACTGTTATTGATACTTATGTCTCAGCGATGAATTCTGCCTTAACCTATTCCAATCAGGCAATAAGTTCGATTACTGCGGCCCAAACAACCCTGAATAATGCCGTTTCGGCATACAATCAAGCTTCCAATGATTTCAATCTTAAAAGTGTCGGCCAATCGTCACAATCGATTGCCGCCCAGGCGGCGACCGTCGACGCCTACAGGGCCGAGTTGGCGAAAGATCAGATCGTTTCTCCGCTTGACGGCATTGTCACCAGAGCCGAGCCGAATGTCGGGGAATTCGTCTCGTCGGGCCAAACGGCTTTCGGGGTGATCAGCGACGGGGATTACAAGATCGAGGCTTATGTTCCGGAAGCTGATATCGCCAAGATCGCGGTCGGCAATCTGGCCTCGACAACCCTCGACGCTTACGGGCAGTATGTCGATTTCCCGGCCACCGTAACCTCTTTGGATCCGGCCGAAACCATACTCGAAGGCGTGCCTACCTACAAGGTGACTTTGAAATTCATGCAAAATGATCCGAGAATACGTTCCGGCATGACCGCCAACTTGGATATTATTACAGCTCTGCGTAACAATGTTATGATCATTCCAAACAGGGCTGTTGTTGAGATAGAAGGTCAAAAATCCGCCCGATTGATCAATCCGGACGGCAAGACTTATGTTTCTGTGCCAATTCAAGTCGGGCTCAAAGGATCTGATGGTATGATCGAGGTCGTCTCCGGTCTGGTCGCCGGCCAGAATATCGTCACTTATCTGCCGAAATAACATGAATATCGGACTAATTTACGCCATCGGAGCGGCGGTTGTTTGGGGGATGGTCTATGCCATCGATCAGAAGCTGCTCGAGGGAACTTCGACTATAATTTTGATATTCATCGGATCCTTGACCACGACCATACTGATGCTGCCTTTCATGTATTTTCACGAGCAGGAGGCTTTGAAGGATCTTTTTTTCTCCGGCAAGGTCAATATGTATGTCCTCACTCTTTCGATAGTGCTCGGTTCTCTGGCCAGCTTCTTTATCTATGAGAGTATCAGGCTTATCGGGGCTTCGCCGGCTTCCATATTGGAGATCGCCTATCCTTTTTTCGTAATTCTGTTCACTTTCATCTTTTTCGGCACGGCGCCGAATATTTATTTTGTGATCGGCGGAATCCTGATCTTTAGCGGCGCGGCCATTATCAGTTATTTCGGCTAAACATGAACATCATCGAAGTGACCGATCTCAAAAAGTCCTACCACGAAGGCGCGGACACGATCGCCTTGAATAAGGTTTCATTTTCCGTCCGCAAAGGCGAATTTTTGGCTATCATGGGCCCTTCCGGCAGCGGCAAATCCACTTTGCTTCATTTGTTGGGCCTTCTCGACGTTCCGACCAGCGGCAAATATGTCTTTAACGGAAAAAATACGCAGACCTATTCCAGTAACGAGCTGGCCGATCTCCGGAACAGGGAAATAGGCTTCGTCTTCCAATCCTTCAATCTATTGCCGCGGACGACGGTCTTTGACAACGTCAAACTGCCTCTTTACTATTCCAATATTCCGGAATCCAAATGGGAAGAGAAGGCCCAGGAAGCCGTCGAATCCGTCGGTTTGGGCCACAGGATGTTCCATTCGTCCGGCGAGCTTTCCGGTGGCGAGAAACAGCGCGTGGCCATCGCTCGGGCCCTGGTGACCGATCCAGAAGTGATCTTTGCCGACGAGCCGACCGGCAACCTAGATTCCAAGTCCGGCAAGACCGTCATGGCCATCATGCAGCATCTCAATGAAGAGCATGGCAAGACGATCGTCCTTATCACCCACGAAACGTCGACAGCCGAGCATTCTGAGCGCATTATCAGGCTGATGGATGGGGAGATTGAGAGTGATGAGAAGGTGAAAAATAGGCTGACGGCGAATGATGAGTTTGTGAAATAATGTAAAATGTAAATCTCAAAATGGAAAATGACAGATTAAAATGCAAAATGAAATCGCTGGAACGTTTTTACGTTTTGCATTGTTATTTTTCATTTTGATTTTTACATTTTAAATTTGCGATTATGACCTGGAAACACACCCTTAAAACTGCTTTAACTGGACTCACGACCAACCGATCTCGGTCGGCGCTTACCATTCTTGGCATAGTCATCGGCATTACGGCGATCATGTTGGTAGTTTCGCTTGGTGCCGGCGCACAGGAGTTGATTTTGGGACAGGTCCAGGGTCTTGGTACGAATACAATTGCAGTAATTCCTGGCAGAGAACCGACCGGACCGTCGGACGTCTCATTCTTGTTCAGTGATTCTCTCAAAGAAAAGGATGTCGTGGCTCTGAAAAATAGGGCCAATGTTCCTGGTTTAAAATCGATCATGCCGACGGTCATCGGAGCCGGTGTCGCTTCCTATGGTTCGAATACTTATCAGGTCTCAATCTTTGGTGCTACCGATTTGATGGCGGAGATTTTTGACTTGCATCCGAATGGAGACTTTATAAGTCCGGATGATGTCTTGTCACGAAGCGATGTGGCCGTCCTGGGTTCCAAAGTTGCGGAGCATATGTTTACTAACGGGGAAGATCCCCTGGTAAACAAGATTAAAATAAAAAATAGGAATTTCAGGGTTATTGGCGTTTTGCCTCCAACCGGCGGCGGATCGCTTTTCAATTTTGACGCCATGGTTTTGGTACCATATACGACTGCCCAGGATTACATTACCGGCAAAAAGTCGTTCAGCCGTCTTATTATGCAAGCCGTTTCAGATAACGTCGTTCAGTCGACCGCCGATGACATTACCCTGACCTTGCGAGAATCCCATGGTATTACAGATCCAACAAAAGATGATTTTACGGTCCAGACTCAACAAGATTTGGCCAATCGATTGGGAACGATTACGAGCGCATTGACGTGGTTCCTGGTGGCCGTTGCTTCGATAGCTTTGTTTGTCGGCGGTGTCGGTATTATGAATATCATGTTGGTGGCCGTAACCGAAAGGACGCGTGAGATCGGCTTGCGCAAAGCTCTCGGTGCTACCGATCGCGATATTTTGACCCAATTCCTTTTGGAAGCGGTTCTTCTCACGGCGATTGGCGGAATAATTGGAATAATTCTAGGAGCTTCTTTGGCGTTCATAACCGCGTTGGGTCTCTCTCAAGGTTTAGGCGTCAATTGGACATTTGTTTTCCCTTGGAATGGAGCGGCCATGGGACTTAGCGTTTCAGCCATGATCGGACTCATATTTGGAGGTTATCCAGCCAGTCAGGCTTCGAAGAAGAGTCCGATAGAGGCGTTACGGTATGAGTGATGCGCTGTCATTCCCGCGAAAGCGGGAATCCAGGATAATGTCAAAGCTCAAATTTCAAATGACAAATCAATGCCAAAGTCCAAATGACAAAACTGGTAATATTTGGCTTTGGATTTTGAACTTTGAGCTTGATTTGTCATTAGGATTTTGTCATTTGTCATTCAACACTGGATTCCCGCCTTCGCGGGAATGACAAACAAAAAAATGAATGATTCACCTAAAATAAATTACTGGCGTCTCGCAGGGATTCTCCTCTTCGGATTCTATTTCCTGACTTGCGCCCTGCATGCGGAAGATTGGCATTTCATCGATAATGTCGATCTTATTATCCATGAAGCCGGCCATTGGATATTCATATTTTTTGGAGAATTCATCCAAATCCTTGGCGGTTCGTTGAATCAGGTCTTAATTCCGCTAATTTTTGCCATCTATTTCATTCTCAGGGAAGATTATTATTCCAGTTCTGTTGTTTTTCTCTGGGTCGGTTATAGTATCGTAAACGTCTCTGTCTATATGGGCGACGCCATCAAGATGCAGCTGCCGCTTCTGGGAGGGGACAATGTCATTCATGACTGGAATTATTTGCTGAATCATTCACATTTGATCAATTACACACACATGCTTTCCTCGCTTACATACAGCATAGGCGTATTTATGATAATTGGCGCGGCGGTTTGGGGAGTGAGGGAGACGAGAGGATAGTGGAATGACTAGACTCTCATATTACCTAATGATAAGGTCAGCAACGTAATAATTGATAGAAGAAAGAAAAGTATGCCAGCAAAATATTTTTTCTCAATACGCATTGTTTGGATGCTGATGAATATATATAATGCAGAAATAATTACAAGAATGATCGAAAACCATTGAGGTACTGGATGAATGTTTGGAAAGAAAATTCTTGGAAAACCAATCAAAACAAAAAGGTCGATAATAAAGAGTGATGCGCCGCTGATTAGGTATTTCATAATAGGTAAATTATATCATGAAATCGGGTGTATATATTACATCCGACACGTCTCGTTGACTTCAACTCACCTCTCTGTTAAGATGCTTTCACGCTCGTTTGGGCCCCTCGCTAAGCGCTCGGGATCCTTACGACCCATTTTCTTTCATGGAAGCAACCATCTATAACCAGACCGGCAAGGCCACAGGCAAAATCTCACTTTCAGAAGCCGTTTTTGGTGTCCCTTGGAATGCTGACTTGGTTCATGAAGTCGTCCGTCTGATGAATTCCAATTCCAGGAACAATATCGCCCACACCAAAACTCGCGGTGAAGTTCGCGGCGGAGGCAAAAAGCCTTGGAAGCAGAAGGGAACCGGTCAAGCCCGTCACGGATCCACAAGGTCTCCTATCTGGGTTGGTGGTGGTATTACGCACGGTCCTAGAAATGACCAAAATTACGATCGCAAGATTAATAAGAAAGCCAGAACCAAGGCTCTATTTACTATTCTTTCCAAAAAGTTTAAGGAAGGCGAGATCATGTTTATCGATTCCTTGAAAATGTCCGAGCCGAAGGCCAAAGAGGCCAAGAATATTTTGACTTCACTGTCCAAGGTTAAGGGTTATGAAAAGCTCGACACCAAGAAAGTCAATACCGCTATTATCGCTTTGGACAAGAAGACAACCGCTGTCGAGAAGAGCTTCGGCAATTTTCGCAATGTTTCCATTGAGGAATTCCGCAATATCAACCCTGTTTCCATACTCAATCACACATTTCTGATCGTCACCAATCCGGAGGTTTCTTTGAAGCTCCTTACTGATCGTGTTACGACCAAGACTAAATAATCACTACCATGGCTATTTTCGGATTCAAAAAACGCAAAGACGAGAAATTGGAGACTGGAGCCCAGTCGGCCAAGGCTGTTCCCCGAAAGTTAACAAAAGGAGCCAAAGCTTCTTCGGGTTCTCGCAAAGTTTCTGCTATGACTGACAAGAAAGTCGCTCCGGTCAAGATTTCCGTACCAGCTATTCAAGAAAATGCCTCATCCAGCGCCGCTTCTACTATTATTCGTCCAAGAGTCACGGAAAAGTCCGGAATTTTGAGCCAAGGCGGAGTTTATACCTTTGAAGTCGGCGCCAATTCCAACAAAGACTCGATCAAGAAGGCCTTTGTTGCTCTCTACAAGGTTACACCGGTCAGGATCGCCGTCATCAACACTCCGATCAAGAAAGTTTTCGTCAAAGGTCGCCGCGGCACAGTTTCTGGTATTAGGAAAGCGGTAATTACTGTCAAAAAAGGCGAGAAGATCGAATTCGTATAATTAATCGCATAACCGCTTCCCCCCTTCGCTGAAGCTTCGGAGGGGCAAGTCGCGGGAATGACACAGAAAAACATGAAATCATATCGACCAACATCAAAATCAAGAAGGCACATGACCGTTTTGCCGTTCAAGGAATATTTGACGGCTTCCGAGCCGAACAAATCTTTGACTCACGGTTTCAAGCGCGACATGGGTCGCAACGCTTTTGGTCGCATCACCGTCCGCCACAAAGGGGGAGGCCACAAGAAGCTCTATCGCGAGATTGACTTCATGTATGACAAGAAGGATATTGTGGCTACGGTCAAAACTGTTGAATACGATCCTTTCCGCACCGGTTACATCGGCATTGTCAATTACAAAGACGGCACCAAGAGATACGTTCTTTTGCCAAAAACCATGAAAGTGGGGAATTCCTTCATTGTTTCTGAAAATGCTCCTATTGAAATCGGCAACCGCCTGCCTCTTAAGAAGATTCCAGTTGGAACGTTTATTTATAATATAGAAGTCAAGCCGGCCTCGGGTGCCAAGCTCGTTCGTTCTGCTGGTTCCTTCGCTCAAGTGGTTGCCAATGATGCCGGTTATACTCATATCAAGTTGCCTTCAACTGAAGTCCGCAAGATCCACGAGGATGCTTGGGCTTCGATCGGTGCTGTTTCCAACGAAGAGTCACGATTGGTCAATATCGGTAAAGCCGGAAGATCTCGCTGGATGGGTATCCGCCCGACCGTTCGTGGTTCCGCCCAAAACCCAGTTGATCACCCATACGGAGGTGGTGAACAGAGGACTGGCCGCGGTTTGCGCCGTTTGAAGACTCGTTGGGGCAAGCCAGCCGGCAAGGGCCAGAAGACTCGCCGTTCCAAGAAATATTCCAATGTTTATGTTGTTTCTCGCCGCCAGCCCGGCAAGAATATGCGAAGCGCTGTCTAATAAACAATGTTGGATTTTATCTTCAAAACTTCGAAGGATCTGCTCGACAAGCTATTTTGGATGGTGATAAATAAAGACTGAAAAGGTCACTAAAAATCTCCCAAAGGGAGATTTTTTGATCATCTGACTCTTGGTAAAGTGACTGTGAATGTCGAACCTTTTCCTTCGCCCTCAGAATAGGCGTCAATATTGCCTTTGAGCCTTTTCACAATGGATCTGGCCAGATACAATCCGACGCCGAGGCCTTCGGTGTCAGTATGCCTGGCATTGGCGCCACGGTAGAATTTCCGGAAAATATTGGCCATATCTTCCTTGGCGATACCCATACCGTCGTCGGTTATGGCGATTTTGGCCTTGCTGATACTCTTGGATACTGTTATGTGGACGGTCCGGCCTGGTGGCGTGTATATGAAAGCATTTTCCAGAAGGGTCTGAAGGACGAATTCCAGTCGTGGCTTGTCGGATTTGACGAAGATATTGTTATCGTCGCATTTTGATGAAAAGAAGATGTTTTTTCTACGGAATTGCTCTTTGCAGTTGTCGGAGATTATCTTGAGGAAATCGCAAAGATTGATCCTTTCGATGGCATAAGTGGAGTTGTTTGAGGTGCGGGAATCGGCTATCTCGATCAGGGTTCCGGTCATGTCGATCAATTTCTGGTTGGAGACGCCGATGTTCTGGAGATTCTCTTTCTTGAAGGAATCAGTCTCGTCAGCAATCATCGAGTCGGTTATCCATTTGATGGAGGTAAGCGGAGTGCGGAATTTGTGGGCGATGATCGTGATGAATTCGTATTTCATCTTCTCGTCCCTGGTCAATCGATATCTGATGTAGACAATAATGGCCACAATGATGACTACGAAAGCGACCATGGCGATAATGATATTGAAAAGATATCCACTAAAGATCGGGATACTATTCAGATAGATGTCGATAATCATTTATTTGAATAATTATATCACGATTTCTTTTGTCATTTGTATGCATTCGCATATATGCCACTGCGAATCTTGACAATAAGATATAAAAGGTGTATACTGTGACCTAGTTCTTTGATATTCTAACTTGCTAATTCGCCATGGCATTTAGTGGCTTGAATAGGCCATTGAATGCTGTGGCGAAGAGTCCAGCAAATCACAAACCCGAGCATACTCATACGAGTCTGCTCAAAACAAAAGAAAGTGACGCCATGAATACCATGACCCCACCTGAGACAATGACCGCAAACCAGATTGATAAAACGGTCAGTGTCTGCCGAGCAATGTTCGAGAAACACGCTCCCGAGTTCGATAAGGACGCAGTGCAACAGGCACTCGGCGCGAAAGGATTGGCTGCCGACATGTTTGCGGTCTTTCGCGGATATGTCGAGCGGTTCGCCAACATGATCACTCGGATTGTGAAGGTCGTCCGTGATCGAACGCCGGAACAGATTCTGACCGCTACGGGCCGGAAGCAATACACCGACGGCAGTGTCGTCGCCACCATGCCGAAGGGTAATGGCGAAGAAGCCAAGCTGGTCTTCTTCAAGCTTGACAGGTCGGCTTACGACGAGAACGGATGGATAAGCGACGCTGATTTGGAGAAGCAGTTTGAATCACGCAACTTGGTGCCTGCTGATCCATATTCGTTGTCCGCCGCCAACGAAGCCGACCCGGCCTTTGCCGATGAGCACCCCAATGCCACTCATTGGAAGGATGCTAACGGTAAGTGGTGCTATGCCGCTTTCTCCCGCTGGCATGGCGACGAGTGTTTCGTGAACGTCGACCGCCACGGCGACAGCGGCTGGCGCGACGGCTGGTGGTTTGCCGGCCTCGCCAAGTAGCCCTAAGACCTAAGTCACTGTACACTTTCTGCACTTTGACCTTTGTCCTTGAGATCTGGTGGTCTAACCACCCGGCAAAGAATGATATGCCGCAAACATTCAAACCTCGCACAAGTGTGGGGTTTAAATTTGTTTAAATATGATAAAATGATTTTGGTAGTAGGCGAATCATGCGGGCGGTCAAGGTTTCCCGCGGCCGAATCCAGTATCCATACGTTGAGAGCGTTCGCGGTCATGGCTTCGGACGGAGGACATATGTAGACACTTCAAAAAATGAAGCTACTTGGTGCAGAATGCCAGGATATTACGATGTCAAATACGATTCAACCCTGAGAGCATTCGAAGGGTGGTGGCATGGAAGGTATTTTGCACATTACGGCCGCTTTCAACCGCTGGAATGACGACGAGTGTAACGTGAACGTCAACCGCAACGACAACGACTGGAACGACAACTGGTGGTTTGCCGGCCTCGCAATCTCTTCATTTATGCCGATGACTTTGTTATATTCTCACAGGAAAGAAATTGGCTTTGTAATATCGTTCCACAAATTTCTGATTTTCTCCAGAATAGGTTGAAACTTCAACTTCATCCAAACAAAGTATCAATAAGCACAATTGCTTCTGGCGTTGATTATCTTGGCTGGGTCCATTTTCCGGATCATCGAATATTACGGACGGCGACAAAAAAGCGGATGTTTCGAAGATTGGAGATGTGTGACGGAAAGCAAGAAACAATTCAATCCTATTTGGGAATGTTGAAACATGGGAATGGGCAAAAATTAAAAGATCAAATCTGGAAATTTGACTTCAAGGGACGGCTCTGTTAACATGCCAAGCAAGCTCTTTCGAGCTATTTTAATTCAATTTATGGCACGATCACTCAAGAAAGGACCCTATATAGACGAGAATCTTTTGAAGAAGATTTCAGGCAAAAAGCCGGCCGCAACCGGAACGATCAAGACCTGGGCTCGCCGTTCGCAGATTTCCCCGGAAATGGTCGGTTTTACTTTTGGCGTTCACAACGGTCGTGTACATACGGATGTTTTCGTCACCGAGGATATGGTTGGACACCGCCTCGGTGAATTTTCGCCTACGAGGAAGTTTGTCCGCCATGGAGGTAAGATGCAGAAGGAGATTGAGATGAAGGCTAAGGAGGCTGAAATGGCCGCCGCCAAGTCTGCCAAAGAGGCCGCAACCACAGCCGCCGCTCCCAAGAAATAATGGTTCGATAAACACTCACCATAAACTGCCATGATTACCGCCTCACTCAAGAATTATAGGATCGCTCCGCGCAAAGTCCGGGTTGTTGCCGATATGATCCGTGGCAAAAGCTCCACTGAGGCTAGGAATATTCTCATTCATGCCAGCAAGAAAGCCAAATCTCCTTTGCAGGATCTTTTGGAGTCCGCCATTGCCAATGCCAAGAACAATTTCAAGCTCGATGGCGACAATCTTTTCGTAAAGGAGATCCGTGTTGATAAAGGCTTTGTCATGAAGAGGCATCGCCCAGTCTCCCGCGGTTCCGCTCATCCTTTTGCCAAAAGAACCAGTCATGTCTTGATCACCTTGGCACCGATTGAAGCAAAATTAAAATTAAAAAATCAAAAATCAAAATGACAAAGCAAAATTTCAAAATGAAATCACATTCTGTTATCTGCGATAAAATTTTGCATTTTGATTTTTAATTTTTACATTTAATATCATGTCCCATACAGTTCACCCATATTCTCATAGGCTAGGCATCATCCGCGATTGGAAGAGTCGTTGGTTTTTGGTTGATAAGAATTACCGCACCGCTCTTAAGGCCGATCTCCTCATCCGTGAATTTTTGACCAAGCAACTTCGTGCCAACTATTTGGGTGGTATTGATATAGAGAGAAATCAGAAGACTTTGAGGGTTATCATTAAAACTTCTCGCCCGGGTATGCTTATCGGCAAGGCTGGCGACGGGGTGGTCAAATTACGTGAGAAGGTCCTTCGGCTTCTTAGGGAAAATAAGGCCATTGTTGTCGGTCAAGAATTGAAAATGGACATTGAAGAAGTTCGCAGTCCTGAATCCAATGCCGCTATCGCCGCCATGATGGTTGCCGAATCACTCGAAAAGCGCTTGCCATTCCGCAGGGTTATGAAGCAGTCGATCGAAAAGATCATGGCAAACAAAGAAGTGCAGGGAATCCGTATTCACCTTGGAGGTCGTTTGGGAGGAGCAGAGATCGCCAGGAGTGAAGATATGAAAAAGGGTCGGATTCCGCTTCAGACTTTGCGCGCTGATATCGATTTTGCCAGGGAAAAGGCCCATATGACCTATGGTGATATCGGGATCAAAGTCTGGATCTATAAGGGAGAAGTTTTCAAGAAAGATCAAAAAAATTCTTAATGTAAAGATCAAAAATTACTACCATGCTATTTCCTAAAAAAGTCAAACATCGCAAGTGGTTTACCATGAGAATGCATCCCTTGAAGGAGGCGGCTCATGCCGATACTCGAGGCATCGAGGTTTCCTTCGGTTCTTTTGGTTTGAAGGCCATGAAATATGCCCGCATCACGTCGAACCAGATCGAAGCGGCTCGTAAAGTCATGGCTCGTTATGCAACGAAGTCCGGCAAAGTTTGGATCAGAGTTTTTCCGGACCATCCATATACGCAGAAACCTGCCGAAGTAAAGATGGGAAAAGGGAAGGGTGACCCAGTCGGATTTATCGCTGAAGTCAAACCAGGCAAGATCATGTTTGAGATCGACGGCGTTGAACCAGCCGTTGCCGCCGAAGCCTTACGTAAGGCAGGAACGAAACTTCCTGTCAAAACCAAGATTGTTGCCCGTATCTAACCTCTTATCTCTTAACTCCTACCTCTACTCTCATGAAAATGAAAGAAATCACAATCAAAACCGCCTCTGATTTGACCAAAATGCTGGCCGAAAAGCACGAGGCTCTACGAGTCTTTCGATTCGGTACGGCCGGAGCCAGGAGTAAGAATGTCAAAGAAGGCCAGACGATCAGGAAGGATATTGCTCGGATAATGACGGCTTTGACGGCAAAGAAGAAGGAATAGCAAAGCAAGTTAGAGTTAAGAGGTTAGAGGTTAGAAAATTTTGGAAAACCTAGACATTTCAACAGAAATCAAGTAGTATCAGCAATCACATGACCAATACCCAACCAGTGGAAAAAACCTTGAGACGCCAGACATTCAGCGGTATTGTCGTGTCCGATAAGATGAAGGATACGGTCAATGTGGAGATCAAGCGTTTCGTAAAGCATACCAAGTTCCACAAATTCCAGTCCAAGAAGACCAAACTTATGGCTCACGATCCTGGCAATACCAAGAAGATCGGTGATAAGGTCACAATCGAAGCTTGCCGACCGATTTCCAAGAATAAGGCCTTTAAAGTAATTGCTTAATGTAAAGATTAAAATTCAAAATGATCCAACCAAGAACGATAGTAAATATTGCTGACAATTCCGGTGCCAAGATCGGGCGCATTTTCAAAGTTCTTGGAGCGACTCGCAAGCGTTATGCTGAGATCGGTGAGATGGTCATCCTTTCCGTCCAGAAAGCTGAGCCTCGCAAAGCCATCAAGAAGAAAGATGTTTTGCGCGCTGTAGTCGTCCGCCAGGTCAAACCTTTGCGCCGCAAAGATGGATCCTATATTCGTTTTGATGAAAATGCCGTGGTTATTATTGAAAAGGAGAAGAATGAGCCGATCGCCGGACGTATATTCGGTCCGATCCCTCGCGAAGTCGGTGAAGCAGGTTTCAAGACTATCGCTTCCAAGGCCGCCGAAATAGTTTAAATATCATGAAGATCAAAAAAGGCGACAACGTAATAATCCGCTCAGGCGATGACAAAGGCAAGACCGGCAAGGTTGTCAAAGCTTTTCCGCGTTTGAATAAGATTGTCATTGAGGGTTTGAATACGGTCAAGAAGCACCAGAGGGCCCGTAAGGAAGGGCAGAAGGGGCAGACCGTCACAGTTTCGATGCCGATGGATGTTTCGAAGGTTATGAAGGTGGAGGATGTTAAGCCGAAGAAGTAATATTCAGATACGATTCACCAATAACTATTAACCATCAACCATTTACCAAATTCCCATGTCATACAAAACCGTTGCCGAACTGAATAAGAATTCCTATGCCGCTCTCAAGGACTCTTTGAAGCTGACCAATCCGATGCAGGCGCCAAAGCTCACCAAGATCGTTGTTTCTTGCGGTTTCGGTTCCGTCAAAGACAAAAACAAGATCGCTCTTATTGCCGATCGCCTGGCTCGCATCACCGGCCAGAAGCCAGCCGTCCGTGTGACCAAGAAAGCTATTGCCACCTTCAAGACTCGCCAAGGTGATCCGATCGGTTACCAGATCACTCTTCGTGGCAAGCGCATGACCGAATTCCTCGATCGTCTCATCAATATCGCTCTGCCTCGCACCAAAGACTTCCGCGGCCTTTCCCGCGATTCCGTTGACGCTATGGGCAACTACACGATGGGTGTAAAGGAACATACTATCTTTGCCGAAACCGCCGACGAAGACCTCAAGGATGTTTTCGGATTTGCAATTACAATTGTTACAACTTCAAATAATAAAAAGGCTACTTTAGCTTTCCTCGAACATATCGGAATGCCTCTCAAGAAAGAAGGGGAAGGGGAGAGGAAATAGTTTAAGCCTTCAATCAATATCGGAAAAGTATTAAACCGTGACGTTTTGTCACGGTTTTGCAATATACGTAAAATCATTATAGGATGTTTCTACAATACCAAAAAGCCAAAATGATCTCATCTTCAGCAGATCCAGTGATAATTATAGACAAACTACATGGCATGTATTTGTTTCTTGGTGGTATTGCAAATACTGTGTCCGACATTGCCTTGATGTTGATAGGTGTGACAATCGCAGTTTTTGTGCTCTCAGTTACTTTCTTGGGAAAGGCTGCCAAAGTTGCAAAGGAAAAAAAGATAGAGGCAGAGCAAAAGAGTAGCCAAGACTTTGATAAATGTATAGCTGAGTTAAAACAAAAAATAATTGATAATCCGCACGACATTGGCGGACTCAAAAAAGAAATTCTGACACTTGAAACAAAGAAAAAATACACTGATAATGTTATTTCTGAGTTAGATAGTAAATATAACGCGCTAGGTCTGAGGAAAAGTGTTTTAATTCCGGGATTTGCGCTCTTAATGAGTACAATATTAGGCAAATTGACTTTTTTCGGTGAAAGTATTTGGTATATGATCATATTTATTATCACAGGAGTGCTATTTTATTATGGAGTCAAAAAAATAATCATAAGTCTTCAGTCTGTTGAGTATTTTTCTCTGAATATCAAAGATGATCAATCGGAGCAAATGCAAAATGCGGTCATTAAGTCATTAAAGTTTGTTGAAGAGACAAAACATGAACTGCCGATACAGGATGCACTCCTTCAGGCTCTAAGATCTATTGAGGAAACAAAGGAGCCTAAGCCGTTAATTTTATTTGATGAGAAGCCACCAATAATTTTAAAACTAAATACTGAGGGAAAAATTAATTTTCAGGTCGATTTGAAAGAACCAGGTAACATAGAAGCTAGAAATGTTGATGTTTGGTTTTTACTATCTCCGGAAATTGAGATCTTAGCAAGTCCCAATTCTTCATCACCGTTTAAACAAGGTCAAAATTTTTGTATACCGAATGCAAATACCGTAAGATTTAAGTTCAATTTAGTTAAAAAACACACTAAATCGTCGGGTGTTTTAAAATTGAAAGCTAAGGCAACCGGAGAGTTTAAACTGAGGTATAAGGCTGATTGCGATAATCATGCTGAATCTGTAAGTGCGGATAAAGAAATTGGAATTATAGTTCTTAATTGAGGCGTTCAATTATTTCTTAGCCTTTTGTTCTTTACAGGCGTAACTGTTTGGACTAAAATGCGGGTATGAAGAAAATCGATGAAAAAATCATAGAAAGCCCTGATTTATCAATCTTGAAGGAAGAACACGTCAATAAATGGGTGGCTTTGTCGGTAGATTACAAAAAACTCCTAGCCATTGGTGAGAGTCTTTCAGCTGTGCTTGAAAAAGCAAAAGCTTACAGCGAAAAGGTGATTATAAAAGTCTTGCCGGATTTGGGATATGCTCCGGTAGTTTCCTAATCTTTTGTAAACGAATGAAGTTCAAATATTCTGTTGCAAGTACAAGATCTGGAACTTTGACTGATTCGAGGGGTCGTATGGTAAAACGTCCTATAGTTTGGTTATCTCTTGCTGGCAAGAATGGAGAATGTGTTGATGTGCCAGCCATCATTGATTCAGGCGCTGATACATCTACAATAAATATCCAATACGCTGATTTCATGGGAATAAAGTTTGATAATACAAGGCAGAGGAATATTATAGGCATAGGGAAAGGTCATGTTCCGGTCTATCAAGGAAACTTCAAATTCAAAATCAAAGAAATGGGTGATGAATTAAATGTCCCAGCATGGTATGTTGATAGCGAAAATGTGAATATTTTGCTTGGTCAAGAGTTTTTCTTTGATTATTTCAGAATAAAATTTGAGAAAGATCACGATACTTTCGAGCTAACACATTCGAAGAATATATAAAAGTGGGGTACAATTTGTACCCTGGTTGAAGGTACTTCTGACTCGGTAACCCCTCACACCCCTCCTCGACCTAATCGCCGCCCTGTGAATAACAACACAGTTGTTTCGTTTCATCCATGTTAAAATATATGTCGTAATGAGTTTAACTGACAACGAAATCAGAGAACGAATGGTTGAACTTCACA
>CAIMKX010000039.1 GCA_903842025.1 uncultured bacterium
GCAATATCTCGAAGCGAATACCCTTTACCTCTTAAGATCGCAATCTCATTCCGTTCGCTTTTAGAAAGATGCGAAAACTTTTTCGGAGTTTTTTCATCGCCTAATCATATCAAAGTGTTCGGATTCAAAAGAGAATGTTGGAACTCTCAAAAAGGTTTCGTTGTGCCATTATTGATAACGATTATTGCATTATCGGTCATTAGTGGAGGTATTTATATTTATGAGAATAAGAAAGCAGAAGTACCTGCAGTTGTTGATAATACAACACGGCAATCGAATCAAGCTCAACAGATCAATACACAAAATTCTCCTGCTACTAATCAGCAAAACACGCCAAGTAATCCACCGGTCATTAAAACCAACCCTGCTTCAAACCCAATTCCAGTTAAGTCTTCCATAACTGGTGAGTTAACTATTCCCAAATATGTGAGCATATTTCTCGCGTCGTCAGTTGAAAATAATGAAAGAGTACCTGTTTTAGTTTTATCTGCTGTTGCAGGCGGGGGTTGCGATTCTGCCTCAGATTTAGAAACAAAAAAATCATTGAGTGATAATACTTTGGTTGTTGATATAAAGGGATATAAATTAACAAAAGGTTCTGGAGAAACCTGTGGCGCAGTCATTTCGGAATCAAGAGCCAAGGTCAGCATAGATCCCAATTGGTTGAAACAAAGTGGTGAAAAAGAAGTCATATTTAAATTAGGTGGACAAGATAATAATTATAAAATTTCATATAGCAAATATCGTGTGGCACTCAATGGTGCTCAAACAACCAACGTTATTACTAACCGACCAGGATATAATCCATCTGACACCCCAATAACCTTGGAAATGACTTTATATCCCGTAGATGTTGCTGTTATGTATCTTGCAGGATCTGTTTCGTCTGAAAAAGATTACAGGCCAGCGATGCGAAATTTTGCCCAAGCGAAAGGATTCGTACCAGCCGAACAGATTTATTCTGGACTTGAGCAAAATGAAAAAAATCAATTTTATATAGTGCTCAAAAATCATTCGATGCCGGAACCAGATCATAGCGAATCGCTTGGCGATTTGCCGGGCGAAGGTGTTGGAGTTTATCTTAAACAAGTTGTTAGTGATGCAGATCATTATTGATATTTATATTTTTTAATCCGGATAACTTACGGACAGTTTTAAAAGTTTTACGGCTATAACCGCCAGTTTTTGTTTATTTTTATGCTATACTTTCCGCCATGAAACCAGACGAACCAAAGCTCGCTTTCGAACTTCCTCCTAAACCAAAGGTGGGCATTTACATTGACGATAGTAATTTATATAAGCGAGGCAAAGCGGCTGGTTGGATGACTGATTACAAGAAACTTTACAAATGGGTTGCACAGCTCAATACAGTAGTTCATGCCAGGATCTACATGGGCAGACCGAAATATGAGCCTGCAAAATCCATAAATGAAGCACTTGCGAAATATTTCACAAAGATCGGATATTCGGTTACGACTAAAGATATGAAAAAACTTCGTGATGATACTAAACCACTTGGCTATAGAAATAAGTGCAATTTTGATGTTGAGATGCACGATGAGATCATGACGGATTTACATGATCTGGATATCGTTTATGTAGTTAGTGGCGATAGTGATTTCGTCAGAACAAAGGATAATATCCTGAAAAATCAGAAGCATATCAAATTCCTAGCCTACGAGAATAACTGCGCATGGGAAATTAGAACAGCTTCATGGTTTATCAGCCTTGATTCAATCAAAGCTGAAATTGAGCGTACTACCCCGAAACCTATTGATCCTAAAACGGAAAAACCGGACACTAGGTCCGGCGAGGTTACTTGATTACTAGTATAATCGAATTCAGCTTAATGTCAAGGAAAAGTGGGGATAATCGTTAGATAGCCATATTTAACGCTAAAAAGGTTCCAACATTGTCCCAGACGGCGCACTGAAATTTTTATTAGAGTATTACAGAATTATCGAGTCAATATTGACTAAGTCTTTGTGGTTGCTAAAATTGAACTATGCCAGCAATCAATTGGACTAAAATATACAAAAAATACAAGGGACTCTGGGTTGCTTTGCTTGACGATGAAATAACAGTCGTCGGTCACGGCAAAACTTTGAAGGAGGCAAGTGATATGGCCCAAAAGAAGGGCTATGATCGTCCTATTTTTACACGCATGCCGCCAACCTTATCAGCTTATGCTGGAGGCGCATTATGAGGTTCAAGTACAAGGCATATGGAATAAATCGCTTGAGACGGATGTTGGTTTTATGCCGAATCTTGGTGGCAACATCGTCTCATATGGAATAGTTGGTCAAAAAGGCTTCTTCGATAAGTTCAAAGTCACGTTTGACTATAAAAATAAAGAAATTGAATTAAAAGCGAAGAAGTAAATCTCAAAAAAAACTCCTCCGATGCTCCCCCAACATCCCGTATTTCCGTATCGCCTCATAATGTTTCTTTGTCCCATACCCCTTGTGTATCTCAAACCCATATTCCGGGTGCTTCTTCCCGAGTTTGATCAACTTCCTATCCCTCAAGACCTTGGCGCAAATAGAAGCCAGGGCGATTACCATTATCTTTTCATCGCCTTTGATTATTGTTTTCTGATTGACGTATTCAGGTGGTGCTTTCAAACCACCATCCAAGAGAACCTGCACCGCATTCGGATTAAGTTTTGAATCGATCGCCGAATTGCCCACAACCTTCTTAAGAGAAGTTGCCAAACACTTCTTAATGGCCCAAGAAAGTCCTTTTGAATCAATAATTTTCTCACTTTGAAATGAAACTGCGAAATCAACATCACCAGCAACTTTTGAATCTTGAATGATCTTGAACCATTCTTCCCTTTTCTTTTCAGTCAGCTGTTTTGACTCTTTGACAGTCTTGAATATTTTGCGCGCTTTTTCATTCAAGAAAACAAAAGCCCCGACTGCCACAGGGCCGGCGATAGGGCCACGACCAACTTCGTCGATGCCGATGATGAATTTCATAGCTGAATAGTACACCAGGCGTTGATAATTCGAAAATATTCCATTGATCAAAAATCCCCCGGCCTGCCGGCCACCCCCTTTTTCAAAGGGGGATCCTCCAACATTATGATATTTGTAATATAGATAGCCTCTGTTTATTACGTTTTGGATGAAAGATTTAACAATAAGAGTTATTAAAGCACTCGAGGGTTAGACTAAAGAAAACGGTTTGATGGAAAATCCCCCTTTGGAAAAGGGGGTGGCTCTGAGCGAAGCGAAGAGACGGGGGATTTTTTGTAATTCAAAATTATTAAGTTATACTTCCCATATGCCCCGCTTCACCCACCTCCACACCCATTCCCACTACTCACTCCTGACCGCTTTGCCGAAGATCGACCAGCTGGTGGCGGCCGCCAAGAATGACGGGATGACTTCTCTGGCTTTGACCGATAATGGCAACCTATACGCGGCGATTGAATTCTACAAAGAATGCAAAAAAAAAGAGATAAAGCCAATCATTGGCGTCGATTTCTACGTTGCCGTCCGAACCCGCAAAGACATGCAGGCTGGTATCGATAACCGACGGTCACGGTTGGTCCTTTTAGCCATGAATGAAACCGGCTACAAAAACCTAATCCAACTCGTCACTCTTTCACATCTTGAAGGCTTTTATTACAAACCGAGGATCGATCGCGAGCTTATTGAGAAATACAACGAGGGACTGATCGCCATTTCTCCTTCTTTTTCCGGCGAGATCGCCCAGTCGCTAAAAAGCCGCAATCAAGATAAGGCCAAAGAGGTGGCAGAGTTTTACAAAAAAGTGTTTACCTATGAAAAAATCCCCCACCCCTACGGGGCACCCCCTTTTTCAAAGGGGGATTCTCCAACGGGTACGCCATTGGAAAACAAGAATTTGCAAGCTTCTACCGCTCCCGAAAATCAAAGCGGTTCAGATGGAGGATCCCCCTTTGAAAAAGGGGGTGGCCGTAGCGTAGCGGAGGCCGGGGGATTTTCTGAACAGACTGCAATTCCTCGCCTTTTCATGGAAATCACCCACCACCCTGAGATTGACGGCCATGAAGCTTCAATGAAAGTTTTGACAGAATTCGCCAAATCGCAAAATATTCCCATAATGGCCGCTCACGATGTCTACTATTTGAAGCAAGAAGATCGTTTCGCGCGCGAAACATTGCTTAGGGTCAATTCCCATAGCGACCAAAGCGAAAAAGTCTCCGACGGCGATGATGACGATTTCTCATTCATAAGTAGCGCTCGGGCCGAAGAACTATTCAGGGACATGCCTGAGGCTTTGGACAATACGGCCAAGATCGCCGAAGTTTGTAATCTAGAATTGAAACTAGGAAGTTGGGTCTTCCCAGCCTTCACCGTGGAAAGCGGACGAACACCAGATGACGAATTACGATATCTCGTTTTCAACGGTTTCGCCAAGCGCAACGTCATTCAAACGGAAGAATTGACCAAACGCGCCGAATACGAATTGGGGGTCATTAAAGGTAAAGGCTATTCGCCATACTTCCTGGTGGTGGCCGACATGCTACGATTTGCCCGCGAGAATAAAATTCTAAGTAATATTAGGGGATCAGTGTCCGGTTCGCTTGTGACATTCCTGGCAGGAATAACCAATATCAACCCGATCGAATATGAAATTCCCTTCGAGCGCTTCCTGAATCCGGATCGCCCATCAGCCCCCGACATCGACATGGACTATGCCGATAATCGCCGCGACGAAGTCATTGACTATGTCCGCCGGAAATATGGCGCGGATAAAGTCGCCCAGATCGGGACTTTCGGAACGATGATGGCCCGCGGCTCCGTTCGCGATGTCGCCCGGGCCATGGGCTTTGAATATGCCGCAGGTGACCGGATTTCCAAACTGATCCCCATGGGCTCACAAGGATTCCCCATGACCATCGATCACGCCATGGAACAGGTCCCCGAATTACGTGGGGTCTATAATAATGAACCGGACGCTCGCCGGATCATCGACATGGCCAAAAAGATAGAGGGTTGCGCCCGTCACATCGGTGTTCATGCCGCCGGTGTCGTCGTCTCACCGACAGCCTTGACCGACTTCACGGCCCTGCAATTTGATCCAAAGGGCGAAGGTAAGATCATTACCCAATATGACATGTATTCCATCGAAGAAGCTGGCCTATTGAAATTCGACTTCCTCGGTTTGAAAAACCTGACCATTATCGCCGATGCCATTGATCGTATTGAGAAAATTGACAACATCAAGCTCGATGTGGATACGATACCGGTCAATGACGCAAAAACATTTGAGATGCTTGCATGCGGAGACACAGCAGACCTCTTCCAGTTGAACGGCGATGGCATGACCCGGTTTCTCAAGGAATTGAAGCCTTCGACCATTCATGATATCAACGCTATGGTCGCCCTTTATCGTCCGGGTCCGATCCAATTCATTCCGGATTACATTGCCCGCAAGCACAATCCGAAATTAATTAAATATCTCGATCCGGCTTTGGAAAGAATTCTCCAGAAGACCTATGGTGTTCTGGTTTACCAAGACGATCTTCTCATAATGGCCCACGACCTGGCCGGCTATTCCTGGATCGAGGTCGACAAATTCCGCAAAGCCGTGGGCAAAAAAATTCCAGAGGAAATGGCCAAACAAAAGGAGAAATTTATCGAAGGTTGCATCAAGCACAGCAAATGGTCGGAGAAGAAAGCCAAAGAGATCTGGAAATGGATCGAGCCTTTCGCCGCTTACGGATTCAACAAAGCCCACTCGGTTTCCTACGGCCGCGTCGCCTACATTACCGCCTACCTTAAGGCCCATTGGCCGGAAATTTATCTTTCGGCTGTTTTGACCTCTGAACAAGGAGAAACCGAAAAGGTCGCGGAAACAATCGCTGAATGTAAGCGTATGGAGATTCCTGTTTTGCCGCCGGATGTCAATGAGAGCTACAGCCAGTTTACGGTGGTGAAGGAGCAGGAGGTAAGAGGTAAGAGCAGAGAGTTAAGAACATCGCAGAACGAAAACAATACTAATCTTACCTCTAACCTCTTACCTCCTACCTCTGCGTCTTACCGCATTCGCTTCGGCCTCGTCACCATCAAGAACTTCGGCCAAGGCATTTCGACGGCAATCATTGACGAAAGAAAGAAGAATGGAAAATACAAATCTTTATCAGATTTCTTGGATAGAGTGAAAGACCGCAATCTCAATAAGAAATCGCTTGAATCACTTATCAAATCCGGCGCCATGGACTGCTTCAATATTGACCGTGGCGCAATGATGGGTAATCTTGACCTTCTCCTTGATTACAACAAGGAAAGCGAGAAGAATAATGCCGACCAAAGCTCCCTTTTTGGCGGAATGGTCGACAATGCCAGTGTTCCTACCCTTCGCTTGAATGAAGCGCCGGCCGCCGACATGCGCGACAAACTGGCTTGGGAAAAAGAACTTCTTGGCCTCTATGTTTCAGGGCATCCGCTCGAACGATTCCGAGATGTGATCAACAAGAAAGATATCGATATCAAACGCGCCCTGCTTAATAACAAAGACGGTTCTTCGGTTGTTCTCGCAGTAATTATTAACGAAGTTCGAATAGTTCAAACCAAGAATAATGAAGCCATGGCTTTCATAACTATTGCCGATTTTTCCGGCTCAGCCGAGGCCGTGGTCTTCCCCAGAACCTACAGGGAATTTAGAGAATTGATCGCCGCGGACAAATGTTTGGCCGTTAAGGCGACGATCAATACGAGAAACGGCGAAAGGAGCTTTGCTATTGAGAGGATCAAGGGGTTGTGAAAGAAAAATTGCTTGTACTACCCATTTCGTATTGGTATAATTCCCAACATATGAGGTTTCCACGACCTAAAAAACTTGTGTTCTGTAACAACAAGGGAGGCGTAGGCAAAACTACGTTGTCTTTTCATGTGGGTGTAGAACTATCGAGAAAAGGATTAAAAGTCGCCTTGGTTGATCTCGATCCTCAGTGCAATTTGACGCTCCAAACCCTCGGTCACACTTTCTATGAGGATAATCTGTTTTCTCACACTACGAAAACCGTTTATGATGTATTAAAATCAAAGCTTGAAGGAAGCGGCGATATCGATACATCAATAAAACCTGCACACATAAGAGACAATCTGTACATCATACCGGGAGATATCCAACTCTCAATGTACGAGGATTTGCTTATTGGTGGCTATAACGACGCTGCGGCCGGTAATCTGCGAGGATATTCAGATACTAGCGCAGTTGATAGATATCTAAACGAAGTTGGTGCGGCGGAAAAGATTGACGTATTCGTTATCGACACATCCCCGAGCCTCGGCGTCCTAAATCGCGTTATATTCCTCGGAGCTGAATATTTCATTGTACCAACAACGCCTGATAGTTATAGTGTGCAAGGCATAAAGAATCTCGGTACCATATTTGAGAGATGGAAGAAAAACTGGAAGAATACCGCTCAAGCCGCAGCAGTTGCCGGTCAGACTCCAGCCAATCACGTTCTACGCGGTGATGCACTTTTTATTGGATATGTGATCAATTCTTTCAACGTATACAGTAAGAGGGTTGTACGCCGTCAAGATGACTGGTTAACAAAAATTCCTGTTGAGGTTAAGAGATTCCTGTCAGAAAAGCATGGCCGAAACGGACTGGTCGAACAAAGTTGGAAAAATCCCATTGGTTCAATGCAAGATTACGGACAACTCACGGCAATCTCAATGGAGAACCATCTGGCAATTCAGGAATTCAAATCTAGTGAGGTAAAAGAGCTGAATCTGACAGGTACAAAAGAATTGTATGAAAAAGCCGTAAGGGAGATAGATACATTAACGGACAATATCACCAAGGTGCTAACGAATTATTAGACGGGGCTTCAAATATCGATCCTTTACATCCTCACCCTTCTTTTGTATCATTACCTTACCTTGAATAAAGGGCAGTGGCGCGATAGCGCGTGCACTGCGTGAAAGAGCGGCGTCTCCGATATGTGGAGTCCGCCGGAATGAGAAGAGATCGCGACGGCCACCACCCGCCGATGGGAATAGCGTCCCGTGTGCCTTATTAACAGCCGGGCACCCAATCTTACAAAGATATGCTAGAAAGGAGGCTCGTACGTCCAAATAGCTTAAAACACTTATGACGACGGGTGAAGTCCGGTGGAACCGCGATCTCGCATCGCCCGGGCACAGCGCTATCTATATGCGCATGTGTCCCGGGCATTTTTATTTATATTTACTCGGACTTATTATTAAAACCTAAATCAATATCATGGACCAAAACAACAATGAGCAACTCGATCACAAGCGCCACACTCTCGCCCACCTCCTCGCGGCGGCAGTATTAGAATTGTACCCGGACGCCAAACCAACCATTGGTCCAACCGTTGATAATGGCTTCTATTACGACTTCGAATTTTCGAAACCGATTGCCGCCGAAGATCTGAAAGACATTGAGAAGCGAATGCGCAAGATTCTGCCTTCCTGGAAAGAAATGAAGGGCCAGGAAGTTTCGGCTGACGAAGCCCGCAAATTCTTCAAAGACAATCCTTACAAGCTCGAACTCATCGAAGAAATCGCGACTAAGAATGAACCTGTCTCTATTTACACCGCCGGCCCTTCTATTCTAACTAGTCCCCAGTCCCTAGTCCCTTGTGTTTCAGCGATCTCTGCCGTGGCGGTCACAGTGAAAACCCTTCCAAAGAAATTGCCCCCGATTCCTTCAAACTTTCCCGTCTGGCCGGTGCTTACTGGAGAGGAGATGAGAAAAATAAAATGTTGACAAGAATTTACGGGCTGGCATTTTCCTCAAAGAATGAGTTGGAGGATTATGAAAAACAACAAGAAGAAGCAAGGAAAAGAGATCACAAAAAACTTGGAAAAGAACTTGGTCTATTTGTCTTTTCTGAACTGGTCGGACCCGGGTTACCTCTATATACATTCAAGGGTGCGACAGTGAGGCGTGAGATCATCAAGTTCTGCAACGAATTACAGACCGAGATCGGCTATCAGGAAGTCCACACGCCGAACATGAACAAGGCCGAGCTTTTCAAGGTCTCTGGTCATTATGAGAAATACCGTGAAGATATGTTCAAAGTTACTTCCCAATATACCGATGAGGAATACTTTCTGAAGCCGATGAATTGCCCGCAACATACCCAGATCTATGCGGCAGAAGGCCGAAGTTACCGAGATTTGCCCATAAGGATCGCCGACTTCGCCAATCTTTATCGCGACGAGAAACCTGGCCAACTTTCAGGGCTCACTAGGCTTCGCTCTTTCTGTCAGGATGACGGCCATAGTTTTTGTCGTGAAGATCAGATCAAGGATGAATTCAACCTTGTACTTAGCGCGATCAGCAAAGCACTCAAAGTCTATGGGATGAATTACAAGATCCGCCTATCCCTCTGGGACGAAACTAAGAAAGAAAAGTATCTTGGAGAGCCTGAAGTCTGGGAAAAATCACAAAAATTACTGGAAGAAATACTGCGAGAAAATAAGATCGAGTTCTTTATTGGTGTTGGTGAGGCGGCAATCTATGGACCAAAAATGGATCTCATCACTACCGATTCCCTTGGAAGAGAGTGGCAGATCTCGACAATTCAACTCGATTTCATAATGCCAAAAAGATTCGACCTCAAATACACCGACAAAGACGGTAAAGAAAAAACACCGGTAATGGTACATCGGGCGCTGATCGGTTCACCCGAAAGATTCATGGGTGTTTTGATCGAACACTACGGCGGAAACTTCCCTCTTTGGCTGTCCCCCATTCAGGTCAAAGTCATCCCGATCGCCGAATCTCACATCGAAGCTGCCAAGAAGATTAATGTTCTGCTCCGCAATAAAATGTTGCGTTCCGAAGTCGATCTTTCCAACGACGGCTTCGGCAAGAAAGTCCGCAATGCCAAGAATGCCCGAATTCCTTATTTCATTATCATTGGCGACAAGGATGTTGCGGCCAATAAGGTGACGCTCGAATCGCGAGATAAGGGTCAGATTGGACAGTTGGATGCCGAGGAGGTGGTGAAGAGGTTGGAAGAGGAAGTTAGAGATAGGAGGTAAGATAAAAAATTTAACCCGCGAAACCTTTCAGTTTCGCGGGTTATTGTTATTCGTGCCTAATCCTCATGAGATATGGCACGATCAATCCGGGATGCGAAGCCATAAAGCGAAATCTGGTTGCCAACCCTTCTTTTAAAAGAAGCTGACAAATCATTTCCCGCATCATGCCTTTCATAGCAAGAGTCTTGATCTCCTCTCGGAGCTCGTCAATTCTTTCTTTACCGTCCCGGCGTTCAATAAAGTTAAGAATTTCCTCAAGAATCTTGTCGTACTTTTGACCCTGCATAAATCCTAACTTCCGCAGAGCATCTTGACCTGCAAAACGCCTTTGAGAATGTCCATACGGTGTGGGATCTCTCTTCCCACCCAACCACCGAACTGCTCGAGGCTCTTTATCATCTCACTGGCTACACCGGGTTCACCGACGCATACAGGAATGAACTGATGTCTCTTCAGACTTCTCGAAAGGAATTCACGAGCCCCGGCTACCGAGGCCTTGATCTGAACAAAACCGAATCCAGGAACGGCGATATCCTTACCGCTGTCCTGAAGGCCACCGACTACAGCCCCGTGGAATGCCTTTGCGTAGGCATCCTCGAAGTCGTGACCGATAAAATCAGAAACATTCATAATATTTCCAAAGGTTTTAATTGAACTGGTTCTCTACCATTATACTATGTCATCTATAATAAGTCAATAGCACAAAAAGTAACCGCTCACCCCTGTCCACACCTCGTACCACATATTTTGACTGAATGATATATAATATGTCCATATATGGGACGCGTACTTACACCAAAAGAGATCTATGAGCGCATGAAAGAGTGGAGGAATATGAAGAAGCTCCA
>CAIMKX010000040.1 GCA_903842025.1 uncultured bacterium
CGCGAAAGCGGGAATCCAGTGTAATGTAAAATGTAAATATCAAAATGAAAAATGACAGTTTAAAATGTAAAATGTCCGAAGCAAGTGTGATTTCATTTTGAATTTTGCCTTGTCATTTTTCATTTTGATTTTTGAATTTTCAATTAGTGTTCAACACTGGATTCCCGCCTTCGCGGGAATGACACAGCACATCCGCTGTCCACAGAATTTTAGAAAAACCTTTGCATTTCTTTGCTATAATTGGTCTAGCATGGCCATATCCTACCCACGCAAGCAAACCTTTTTTATCTTTCTCACCAGTCTGATCGCTGTCGGCGCCACGGCTTTGTATATTTATGGTTGGCCAAGTTTCGGCCAGGTTTCATATTCTGACAATTCACTGGCTCAAATGCCGATTTCGGCAACTGGAAACGCGATAGATTCCGCAGTCAATACCGATTGGCAAAAACAATTCTACACAAACGACAAAAGTGGTTCTTATAAGGCCCCAACCAAAACCACCGCATCGTCGGCAACCAAGGATTTGCCTCTGACGGCAACAGATTTGCTTGGACGGAATTTCTTCACCAAATACGTCGAGCTCCGTCAGGCTGGTCTCACCAACGACACCGCCGCGGTGAACAACGCCACTAAACAATTGATCGCCGACAGCGTCGCTGGAGTAGCAGAGCCAAAGAAATACACCTTAAGTGATGTCAAAATTATCTCGGCGGATTCCGACCTTTCCTCGACGAAAGCCTACGCCCAAAAAATCACCGATATTCTGAAATCTTCGATGCCGGTGCAAAATGAAGCCGAAGTGACGATGAATGCTTTTGACAAAGGCGACATGTCTTTGCTCAAAAATATCGATGTGATAACAAATGGTTACAAATCTGCCTTAGCTCAACTCCTTGCAACACCGGTCACCCAAGCGTTAGCAAATGACCAGCTTGATCTTATCAACGGGCTAAGTCTTCAAATTTTTAACGCCCGCGCCTTGCGCAGAGCCGATGTCGATCCCGTCACAGCTTTGGCGGCCATCAGTCTGGAAGTTAAAAGTCTGCAAACGATTGCAACTTCAGTGGGGAATATGCAAAATTTTTTCGCCAAAGCAGGAATAAGTTTCGTGCCGCCGGTTTCCGGTTCAATACTCCAATAGTATGTTCTGCAAAATCTTTAATCCAATACAAAAACCTCTAGTCACCATACTTATTTTGGCAATGTTGGTTATGTCTGTACCGATGCCAAGTTATGCCGTAATAGGAGCTGGTGACACGGTTGTGGTTGTCGGAGACGTCAGTCCGACTGGCATCATGAATAACGTCAACCATACAATGGAACGACTGAAAAATTTCGTCTTGGACCGGCTTGCAACCTTGATCGCCAAGCAAATTCTCCATCAACTCACTATGAGTGTCGTTAACTGGATCAACTCTGGCTTCAAAGGCAGTCCGGCCTTTCTAACAAATCCTGAAGGATTCTTCCTGGATGTCGCCGACCAAGTTACTGGCGCATATTTGGCAACCGATGGTCCATTATCGTCACTCTGTTCACCTTTTAGTATCGACATCAGATTAAAATTGGCCTTGAGTCAGGCAGCCCTGACTGACCAGCGGTACACTTGTACCCTTAGTCAAATAATTAAGGCCCAAAGCGGGGGACCGACCGTGACCGTCAACGGAAAAACTGTTTTGGCGGCCAATTCGATTACCGGTTTCACTGGCGGAGATTTCAATCAAGGTGGCTGGCCGGCTTTCGTCACGATGACGACCGAATCACAGAACAATCCTTACGGGGCTTTTCTTTCCGCTCAAAGCGATCTCTATGCCACGATCGGCTCCAAACAAAACACCATTCATGCCGATCTTTCGCTCGGCCAGGGCTTCATGTCCTGGGAAAGTTGCAAGGACATTCCCGGCGGATCCAAGATCGACCTCAATGATGAAGCGGGAATCGAAAAATCCAAATCATTCGCCAACGACAAAGGTTCGAAGCAGGTCCAAAACAAGGATGGCACAGTCACCTATCAGCAATGCGAAACCCAAACGCCTGGCTCGGTCATTGCCGGAACTTTGCAGACCAACCTGAATGTTCCGGTTGTCGAATTGGAGTTGGCCAATGATATCAATGCTATTGTAAACGCTTTGGTGACGCAAATGGTCTCAACTATGCTGTCTTCCGGCCTGCACGCTCTCTCTGGTGGCAGTTCAGGCGGTGGCACTTCTTATACTCAGCAGGTGATCAACGATGCCAATTCCAACACCGCCGCTCAAGCCTCTCTCGGAGATTTGAAAGCCAATATCGGTCCGGCTATCGACAGCATCAACAGCTACCTCAGCCTATATGACCAAGCAATCACGCTCCTGAATGACAGCCGAACCCGCTATGAGACCGCCCGTTCCTGTTTCGCCAATCAGCTGGCCGGCAACCTTTCTTTGACCCAAACCAGGCGCCAACAATTCCAGACCAACATCACCAACATTGACAACACTATCAACACCAGCATTGTCTCGTCACTAAATAATATGAACGACAAATACGCCAACGGCGTAGCCGATCGCACCCAACTCGAAGATATAACCTACGCTATTTCCGGCACAGGATCGGCCGCCGAAGTTCAGGCTCAGGCTCAGAAATATTCCGACTTTGTCCAGGCCGGAGGTTTGAATATGCAATCCAAGATCGATGCCGCCCAGACCGCTTTGACCACAGCCCAGCTCCAGTCCAAGACATACAACGAGGATGCCGCACAACTCTTGAAGGATTGCAACAATGCCGGCGGGGTAATATAAAACATGTTCAAAAGATCATCATTAAAATCAAAGCTCTCCTTGACGCTCATCGCGGTTTTGATGTTGGTCGGCGGATTGGTCTTCCTGAATAATGTTCATAGCGCTCAAGCCCAAGAAGCCGCTGCGGCAAGCTCCGCCTCGACCGCATCATCCGCTTCTACGGTCAGTTCCGCCACCGGCGCCTCCGTGGTCGCCCCACCAAAGGGAACAACCGGCGGGATCGCAACGATGTTCAACATGGGATTGACTGATCTCTTGAACAACTTCTTGGCCAATATGGTCAACGGTCTTTTGAGTATAGCGGCTTTCATCCTCACAATGGCGGCTTCGATCCTCGATGTCTCAATGGTCCTCACTCTGCATATCAAGGATTTCGTCGACGCCACACCGGCGATATATACCATCTGGCAAGTGATCCGCGATGTCACCGGGCTCTTCTTCATCTTCTTCCTGCTCTATGCCGCCATCCAGATCATCATCGGCTCGAGCAATAACTACGGCAAAGTGATCATCAACATCGTCGTCGCCGGCATCATGATCAATTTCAGCTTCTTCATAACGAGCGTTCTTATCGATGCGTCAAACGTCGTCTCCCAGGCGATTTATAACTCCATGAATCCCGGCGCGGCGGCGGCCAAAGTTGACATGGGCAGTCTCTATAATCTGGCTTCTATGACCGGTCTCGGCAAAAGCGGCACGACAGCCACGGGAATTTCAACTATTTTCATGAATAGCCTCAAGATCCAGTCCATTTACGACACCTCCGGAAATAAGTTGAGCACCGTCATAGGCAATCCTGTAAAAATCATGCTGGTCGGCGTCATTGGCATTATCATCATGATCACCGCGGCTCTAAGCTTCCTCCTGGCCGCTTTTGCCTTCACCGCCCGCCTGATCATTCTCCTTTTCCTCCTGGCCTTCTCCGCCCTCTGGTTCACCGGCGCCGTCATCGATTTCCCTCAGGTGAACAATTACATAGGCAAATTCAAGCATAACCTTACTTCTCAACTCGTCTTCATGCCGGTCTATCTGCTCCTTCTTTACGCCGCGCTAAGGATCCTCAACGAAAGCAACCTCATGGGCGCCGCTAACGCCTCTATCGCTTCCTTACCTACCGGCTCCAACTGGGCCTTCCCCTTCGTCGTCCTCTGCGTCAATTTCGCCATGGTGATAGTTATGCTCAACCTGCCGCTCTACGTCGGGCTCTCATTGGGCGGTGCCGCCACAGAACTTATAAGTAAAAAGATGAAATCGTGGGATGCGGGAAGTATTTGGAAAGGGTTCAGAAGCACTGCTTATACTGGAACGCTTAGCAGAGCGGCAAGCGCAATATCCAGAAGTGAAGGCTTCAAAGATTTGGCTAGCAAAAATAGTGTGGCAGGAAAAGTTGGACGCCTTGCTTTGAAGGGTACAAGAGGAGTTGCTACGGATTACAACAAAAAACTTGAAGGTCAGGTTGAATCAAGAACGAAATTTGCAGAATCATTGGGATATGACGAAACACAGGTTTCACATATGGAAAATGATCTTAGATTCTTGAGGCAAAAGCAAGCCAAGGCAAAGGCGGCTAACGACAAGGCTGCGGAAGATTTGAACAAACAGGTTGCTGATGATCTAGAAATTCGTATTGCGAATAAGAAGAAGGAGCGACAAGCGAGTTACGCGGAAGACTTGGCAAGTCTAGGAGTGATCAGTGGCGCTCCAAATCTTTGGCTGAAAGTCGCCAGAAAAGATAAAGTTGCGGCTGCTAAAATAAATGCCGGTGTCTGGCAAAAACAGCTTGATGCAAGAAAAGACGACCTCAAGGAAGCCAAGAATGATCTCAAACAGATTGAGCGTGATATCAGAAATGGTGTAGGTGTCGTTGAGAATACAGCTAAACAGACTCAGCTTCAGAGTAAGATTGCAAAACTGGTGACAAATCCTGATCATGATGGAAATATCTCACAAATGGGAGTAAACGATATTCAGGATCTTATCGATAAAGCCAAACTCGTCAAATAAACTATGGATTTCGACTACAAAATCTTAGAGGAAAAGTTCAAACAATTACCTGAAGAGATCCAGGAGGTTTTGACGTCGATCGAGGTGGCCAATAACATCAAGTCCATTGCCGATAAAAACGGTCTGTTGCTTGAACAGACTTCGGTCCTATCTGATCTAGTCAGTTATATACTGCTTGGACTGGTGCACTCGAACGAGTTTGTAAAGATTCTTTCTCGACAAGCAAAGATCAAAGAAGTAGTCGCCAAAGAAATCGCCGATGAAATCAACGTTGAGGTCTTTGGAAAAATCAGGTCTTCAATGAGAGAACATTTGCAGAATCAAAACAGCAACACGAGTCAACATGACATTTACAGAAATTCTCCTGAGACAAATCAGGAGAATCTTGAAAACAACAAACCCCCGCATATCGCCGAACTGGAGAGGGCAGGGGGGTTTACCATAGACGACGGGACGATCCATCCGGAACATCCGAGCGTCACGACAGCGCCGAAAGTGCCCGAGCCGACCCAAACACCGGTCGTTGAGGAAATGCTTCTACCAAAAGCAACACCGGTTATTCCAATAACAACCCCACCTCAACCACCAATTCAACCTCCGACATATTCTCCGGCCCCTATTCTGCAAAGAGTCGAACCGATCATTGCCTCGCCGCTCGTTCAGGAAACTCCTGACACATCATCATTTGGTCCGGTCACTCCGGTGATAAATCCCGCCATCAAAGAAAAAGCCGTTACGGAAACCCCAAAACCGGTCGAGGTAGCCCCGAAAATTGAAGTTGTGCCGATTTCTTCTGTTCAAGAAAAAGCAATAGAGACACCAAATCGTGTCGATATTCAGCCAATTAAGGAGAAAATGATGACTTTGGATGATTATTTCAAGTCTCAAGAGAAAAATCATAAAGTGGCGGAATCAAAGCCTATTGAAAAGAAAAAAGAAGAGCATCCGGCTCCAACACACAAACAACCGGCGGAAGAAAAAACTGTCATCAAACCGATAGTCAAAGAACAGGAGATTGGCGAGGATTTCAAAAAAGAAACGCATCAAACGACTCCTATTGTTGAACAAAAAACTCCGATTATTAAAAAAGAAACCGCGGAGAACAAACCTGTCCAGCTAAATATATTAAGAGAAGCAATCGAAAAAGCAAAGATTGAGCCGCCAGCAAAAGTTCCCGAGAAAATCGTGTCAGTACCACCACCAAATCTGCCGACTGAAGAGAAACCAAAAGCTGTCACGCCGCCACCGGCTCCGATGACCAAAACCATCCAAGCTGTTCCAACTGCTTTTGCCACCAAACCGGATCAAAAAGTTAAAGTTGCCGAAAAATCGCCTGCCGTTCCTCAAAAACCGGCGAAAAATGATCCTTACAGGGAGCCTCTAGCCTAGTAATGCTGTATAATATAAGAAATGAGATTCCAAGTACCCCAATTCATAGAGGTTGAAGACAAGATTTTCGGGCCTCTGACCCTGAAACAATTCATCTACCTAACTGGCGGGGGAGGACTTTCCTTCATGGTTTACGCTTTCCTGAACAGCCTTCTTTGGGCCGCCATTCCCATGGCCATAATCATGGGCATTTCCATTGCCTTCGCCTTTGGCAAAGTCAACAGCCGGCCGTTCGTAACCGTGTTGGAATCGGCCTTCAAATATTATTGGGGCAACAAACTCTTCATCTGGAAAAAGCAGGAAAATTCCAAGTCAAAAAACGCCGATGAGTCAGCCATTATTGAAGCCAAGAATTACGCTTCCATGATGGTCCCCAAGATTTCCGACAGCAAGCTCAAGGACCTGACCTGGAGCCTGGATATCAAAGAAAGCTCTTACGCCACTAAAAAATAGACAAAATATGGCGACCAAACCCCAAACAACCCAGAATTTCGTCCCCATCCAGGAGATCCGCGACGGGATCATTATCCTGAAAAACGGCGGCTTGCGCTCTATTATTCTGGCCTCTTCTTTGAACTTTGCTCTCAAATCCCAGGATGAGCAGGCTTCCATCCTCATGCAGTTCCAAAATTTCCTCAATTCCCTCGATTTTTCCATCCAAATCTTCATTCAATCAAAAAAATTGGACATACGACCTTATCTAGCCCTTTTGGAAAACCGCTATAAGGAACAGGTCAGCGAACTCATGAAAATTCAGGTCCGCGAATATATCGGGTTTATAAAAACATTCGTCGAAACGACCAACATCATGTCCAAAAGCTTCTTCGTCGTCATTCCCTACGATCCGGCCATCATCAATGCCGGACGCAATCCTCTCACCAATATGATGCCGGGCAGAGGCAACGGCCAAAGCGAAGCCCAGAGCGCCGACGCGAAATTCCAGGAATACCGGAGTCAACTCGAGCAGCGCGTGGCCGTCGTCGAGCAAGGCCTCGTCCGTTGCGGAGTCCGCACTGCCGAGTTGGGTACTGAAGAGGTGGTAGAATTGTATTACAAGCTGTTCAATCCGGGCGATACCGAGAAGCCGATGCAGATCACATGATGAATTCAAACTACACACAGATAAGTATGCGCTGTCATTCTCAAAAAGATCTGCTTTGTCATTCCCACGAAAGCGGGAATCCAGGATTATCACGATTGGACTCCGTATTTAAATTTGTAATAACAAATATTTCGGTTATATCCTGGATTCCCGCTTTCGCGGGAATGACAACAAAAGTGAAACCTTAAACCACTATGTCACTATTCAACAAACTATTCGGAAAAAAAGAGAAGGATCCAATCGTTTCCGTCCTGCCTGAGGAAATCTATCAGGCCGGGGTTTTGGAATTGCGTGACGTGATCGCTCCTTCAGCATTAAAGATAAGTCCCAAGGAGCTCAATCTTGGTGAGAAAGTCGGCCGAACATTATTTGTCATCTCATACCCGCGCTTCGTTGACGAAAGTTGGTTTGCCCCTATCATCAATCTAGATAAAGTCTTCAATATTTCCATCTTCATTCACCCTGTCGATACCGCCAAGATCCTCCGCCATTTCCAAAAGAAAGTCGCCGAAGTCCAGAGCCAGATCTCCAGAAGAGAAGAAAAGGGCCTCGTTCGCGATCCTGCTTTGGACACCGCTTATCAAGATCTGGAACAGCTCCGCGATCAGCTCATGCAGGCCCAAGAACACCTCTTCGATGTCGGCGTCTATATTACTATTCTGGCCGATTCCGAAGGTGAATTGGACAAACTGGAATCCGAAGTCAAATCAATCCTTGAATCAAAGCTAGTCTACGTCAAACCGGCTTTATTCCAGCAGGAACAAGGCTTCAAGAGCGTTCTGCCAGTTGGCGACGACCTCTTGGCTGTCCATTCAAAGTTAAATTCCTCGCCGCTCTCTTCATTATTCCCATTCGTCTCCTTTGATCTTACTTCTGATAAAGGAATATTGTACGGGATCAACCGACATAATTCATCGCTTGTTCTTTTCGACCGTTTCCTATTAGAAAATTACAACTCGGTAACATTTGCAGTCGCCGGCGCCGGCAAGTCCTACTGCACAAAACTTGAAATTCTAAGAACCTTGATGTTTGACACTGATGTCATCGTGATCGACCCTGAAAAGGAATACGAGTACATGTCCGAAGCCACCGGGGGAAAGTATTTCAACATTTCCTTGAATTCCGAGCACCATATCAACCCTTTTGATCTTCCAATTCCGCGAGAAGACGAATCAGCTAGCGACGTTCTCCGTTCCAACATCATCAACCTAGTCGGTTTGTTCCGCATCATGCTCGGCGGCCTTTCTCAAGAAGAAGACGCTATTATCGACAGGGCAATCACCGAAACTTACGCTTTGAAAGACATCACCGCCGAATCCGATTTCCGCAATATCGAACCGCCGCTATTATCTGACTTTGAACTAGTTTTGGCAGGAATGGAAGGCGCCGATTCGTTGGTCCAGAGACTGACGAAATACACCAAGGGAACCTGGGCCGGCTTCATCAACCGTCCTTCCAACGTCGACATCAACAAGAAATTCGTCGTCTTTTCACTGCGTGACATGGAGGACGAGCTCAAACCGGTCGCCATGTATATAGTCACCCACTATATATGGAATGCCATTCGCAAGAATTTGAAAAAGCGCCTTCTGGTCATCGATGAGGCCTGGTGGATGATGAAATCCGAAGATACCGCTTCATTCCTCTTCGGCCTGGCCAAGAGAGGACGCAAATACTTCCTTGGATTGGCAACTATTACACAAGATGTCGATGACTTCCTAAAATCCCCATACGGCATGCCGATCCTAACCAACTCATCCATTCAGATTTTGCTAAAACAATCACCGACTGTCATCGACCATATCCAACAAACCTTCAACCTGACTGACGAAGAAAAGTATTTACTACTTGAATCGGACGTCGGAGAAGGAATGTTCTTCGTCGGTTTGAAGCACGTCGCCATGAAGATCGTCGCCTCCTACACCGAAGACCAGATCATCACCACCAATCCAGCCCAAGTCATGCAAATGGCCCAGGCCAAGAAGGAGTTGGAGGCCGCTGGGCAGTAATCAGAAGTCTGGCATTGTTCTTTTGGCGACGGCGAGTATGCGATTGTTGCGTCTGTCTCCCCGATGTGTCGGGCTATGACGCTCCGCAAACCACAAATATAGCAGGTCTAATACGCAGCTGCGCCAAAAGAACAATGCCAGACTTCTGATTACTGCCACCAATAAAACATAATGTCAAAAATTGGAAAAGGTGAATGGATATTTCTATATATTTTTACGGCTTTTTTGGACGTGATCCAATGGCTACTCGATCTGACCGGAATCGGAATAGGGATCAATGCCGCCGCAGACCCCTTTATCGGTCTTATTTTGGCAGGATATTTCCAGATAAGGGGCGTCTCTCTTATTAAACATCCGACAAGATTGCTTTCACTTGTTGGAGTCACATTAATCGAAGAGATTTCCGGCGGTATCGCTCCCGCCTGGGTCATCGATGTTTGGTATATCCATCAGACAGTAAAGCGTGAAGACGCGGAATCAAAAGCTCAATCTGAGACCGATAATATGTTCCAACCTAATATTCGCAAGCCATTATATAAGAACGGAGTCAGACAGCCGGACAGCGAAAGGGTTGAATCGACCGGACAGACATTAAACGATAAGGGTATTAGACCGCCAAACGGGGGATTAAGATAGGCCAAAAATCCCCCGGCCTACCGGCCACCCCCTTTTCCAAAGGGGGATCCTCCAACATACGGCTTATGTAATATATGGGGATTTTTTATCGCACTTGTTCATGGTAAAATAAACGCAATGAATCGTTTTATTCCTATGCAAAAGTTTGTAATCTTCGTAACAATAAGTATTTTCATTTACCCTTTTCTTACTGGAAAAGTTTCCGCCCAAAGCATCCCCGTAAGCGCCACCGGCATCGAGCTCACCGCTTCTATCGACAATCCAGAACCCGGTCAAAAGGTAACACTTACAGCCCGCAGTTATAGCGCCGACATTTCCGCTTCGACAATCACCTGGACAGTCAATGGCAAAACAGTTCTCAAAGGCGTTGGTGAAAACGTACTTGAAATAGAGGCGCCCGCTTTGGGCAAAACCTTGGCCATCAAAGTTACCGCGTCAACACCAAACGGGGCAGTCCTTTCAAAATCTCTGTCGCTGAAGTCCGGTTCAGTCGACATGATCGTTGAAAATAGCGGCTACATTCCGCCACTCTTCAAAGGTAAAATGCCAGTCTCCTACCAAAATACCTATAAGCTCATCGCCATTCCTCATATCGCCAATTCTTCCGGAGTCGAATACGACCCGAAAACTTTGACCTATCAATGGAAGAAGAACGGCCAAGTCATTGAGGATCAATCGGGATACGGACGTCAAACTCTAACCTTGACCGGTGATATCGTGCCAAGAGCTTTAAATATTACGGTTACCGCCTCGACCCGTGATCAGTCTCTGCAAACCCAAGGCTACGCTTCTATATCCTTCGGTCCGCCTTCTATTTCTTTCTACGTTGACGATTCTTTGTATGGACCGCTCTTCAACAAGACAATAAATGACGCTGTTCGCATCGGTACCCAGAGGGAGACTGGTATTTTGGCGGTGCCGTTCGGATTCAACAAACCAGCCACTGGTTTGGGCAATCTTGGCTTGACTTGGTTCATCAACGGCTTGGAATATCCTGATCTGTCCTCAAATGAATCCGTAGTCTTACGAGCGCCGGATAATACCGAGGGTTCGTCCAATATTCGTCTTGATATTCGTAATAATAAAGAAATTCTTCAAGGCTCTTCCGCCGGCTTTTCGGCCGTTTTTACCGCCAGTCAGAATAGTTCATCAGATATCGTTAATTTTTAATACCATAATCCCATGAATTTCAAAACTTTTTGCAAGAATTTAATGCTGGCTTCGATTATTCTCACGGTTTTTGCCTTACCACTTCTATCAAATGCCCAAACACCCACACCAGCCGCCAATACAACTTCCGATTCTTCCTATCAAGTATTAGCGCCTTTGCCTTGCGTTGAAGGCGGGGGAGTGACCTGTCCCGGCGGCAATGGTTCGCTTCAAGCTAGCACCACATTCCAGACCTATGTCCAATACTCCTTCAATCTTCTGATTGCTTTGGCCGCCGTGGCCGCCGTAGCTATGATCGTCTATGGAGGCCTCGAATATATGCTTTCAGCCATTCCTTCCACCAAAGGCGACGGTCTCAAAAAGGTTCAAAATGCTGTTATTGGTTTAATATTGGTTCTTGGTTCATATTTGTTGTTAAGAACAATAGACCCGCGGTTTGTGAATATTTCGAGCACGCTGGTGCCGAAGATTGATTTAAAAAGTCGGATGACGACACCAGTGACGTTGGCTGAACAACTTCAAGCTGAGGCAGATAAGTTTGAGACAGACATTTCAAAGATAAAAAATGAAATTGCTTTGGCAGACAAAAAGATCGCCGATATTCAATCACAAAAATCTAGTTTGGAATACCAAATCCTTGCGCTATCTGGAAGCTCAGCATCGGACGACGCCAGCGCTGACGCTCAAATAATTTGTCAAGGTGTGCCTACTGGTAATACCGAGATAGACGCTGATTGTTTAAAGATAGCAAATCTTACCAATCAGATTGATCAGGTAAAAAATGAACAAACTCTTACGACGGCAAAAGGCATAATCGACTCTGTCGATTATGCCTGCGGTGTAACATCCGACCCATCATGCTTTGATGACAAGATAAATTTAATAGCAAAGAAATATGGCAACTTCGTGGGCAAATTACAACCTGACCAACTTCAAGAGCTATTAAGATATGCGGAGTTTGCGCAAACTTCATTAGAGATTGACCAACAAGCAGCCTTGGTTTACGCAAAATTACCCAAAGACGACAAGGGAGCTGTGTATCTTTGGGTTATGGGAGTAGCCGGATCGGTGATCGGCAAAGATGCTGCGACAGTGAAAAAAATAACCGACCAACAGAAAGCTTCAATTGATCAAATTAACAAGATTGTCAGCGACTACGCGAAAGATCCTAAAACTGATAAAACCCAACTACAGGCGTTAAAAGATCAACAAACCAAGACGATTAATACGATTAATGCAATGTATAAAAAAGGAGGAACAGGAGTTATATAATTCAAAGCGTTTAAACAATGTCCAAGAAATCCAACATTCTCATAGCCATCGTCATAGTCCTGCTTCTAGCAGTCGGTTTTGCCTACTGGTATCTCTTTTTCTACGGTCCAGGCAATCAGGTGACACCGGTCGTGACTAGTGGACGGCCTTCGACGGGATTTACTCCATTCAGCTCTTCGCCGGTACAAACACCGGACAATAATGGAAACACGAACAATTCCAATACGACACAAGCTTCGCCGGCACCCGATTCTGGTTCTGCGTTGCCATCATTACGACTTCTAAGTAACACTCCGGTTGGTGGCTACAGCGCCAGCACGACAGCTAATACAAAACTTGCCTCTAGCACCACATTCATCCGCTGGATCGATCGGGGAAGGGGAAACGTCTATGAAGCCAGAAAAGATTCACTGGATATTACAACCCTTTCCAATACATTACTGCCAAAAGTCTATGAGAGCGTCTGGAATAAGAACATCAATGCCTTTATTGGCACCATTCTTGGCGATAATGACACGCCAACCGTCCTCTATTCCCAAATAATCGCCCAAACCGCCCCTGCCATCGTGAAGCCGATTACCGCTTCAAGCACCGACGTTTCTACTGCCAACACTCAAACCCTGACTCCATTCCAGCTCAAGGGCAAAAATCTGCCCAAGAACATGATCGCTTATGCCGCTTCACCGGACGGAAGTAAAATATTCATGCTGACCAATGAAAACAACGCCGGCGTGGGCTATATCGGCAATTTTGACGGCACCACAGTCAAGAAAATCTTTGATACGCCGCTCACGCAACTCAATGTCGAGTGGCCGGAAGCCAATACCATCGCCATTACCACCAAAGGATCCGCCAGCCAGCCAGGCTTCCTGTATTTTATCAATCCTAAAACCGGTCTTTGGAAGAAAATACTTGGTCCGACATTCGGCCTCAGTGCCAAAGTCAGCCACGACGCAAAATATGTGATCGCTTCCGCCGCCGGCAGTAACCAGAGCATATTCACCAGTATTTACACCGTGAGCACGCTCAAATCCAGCGACCCTATCATTAGAACCCTTGCTGACAAGTGCGCCTGGGGTAATTTCAACAAGAATATGGTCTACTGTGCCGTACCGACCCAGATCGACCAAGCCACTTACCCTGATGACTGGTATCGAGGTTCAGTTTCTTTCATTGATAAAATCTGGCAAGTTGACGCCATTACCGGTGAAGTCCATCTCGTTACCTCCATTGTCGACCAATCTGACAGGATCATCGACGCCTACAACCTTGGTCTCGATGCCAAAGACGACTGGCTATTCTTCATGAACAAGAACGACCTCTCCTTGTGGGCCTTTGATTTGTTTGCGAAACAATAGAGATAAGAGTTAGGAGGTAAGAGGTAAGATTTTAAATCTCTGCTCTTTTCTCTTAACTCTTAACTCTAATCTAAATGCCTTTTCTTGATATACAACTCCTGAAATAGTGTGAATAGGGAACTAACCGACCAATAGATCGCGATGATCGATGCCGCTTGAGGGAAACTGGCCGGAATAATCCAGTAAACCGAGGCAAAGGCCAAAACCGGCAGCATATATTTCATCTGAGAATTCATTGAGTTGGCCAGTTGCGCCGCCGTATCCAGTTGGCCGCCATTTTTGATGGTATTCTTCGATACGAGAGCTTGTTGTCTGGCCGCCACCGAGTAGTGAAGCTGAAGATACTGGATAACTCCCGTAATAAGAGCCAAAATTAGACTTTTCTGAGTCAGATCAAGTCCAAGAAGAGTTGGCTTAACAACCGGTAAATCAATAAAGCTGTATAGGAGTGTTGGATCAATGGTCGGAATGATCTTATAAAAAACTGAAATCAAGGCGATGAGGATCGGCAGTTGGATAATGAGAAGTAAGATGCTAGAAAAAGGCTTGATATTCCTAGTCTTATAAAGCTCCATGACCTTAAGAGCCTGAGTCTGCTTGTCATTGGCGTACTGGAGCTTGATCTTATTGGCCTCCGGTTCGACTTCTTTCATCCTGACCTGCGTCAGCAAGGCGCTCTTCGAAAGAGGGAAGAGGATGAGCCTGATCAAACAAGTAAAAATAATGACGGCTACACCGACATCTATTCCCGGAATAATATCCATGATGCCGACAAGACCGTTATAAAGGGGAAGGAAAATGAACTGGTTGTACATCAGACCATTCTACTTCAAGAGCCGGCTTTTTACAAAGAGATTTTCGATATCCTTTTTAATTTCTTCAAAATTAGCCTTCAAAGCACAATCTTTGGCAATGATTATGATTTCGGTGTCGGGAATCACCTTCGGCATTATTGGTTTGACCGCCTCATATATAATTCTCCTCAGTTTGTTCCTACCAACGGCCGTTTTGGAGACTTTCTGCGGTACTGCCGCCGATAGACGACTTTTTCCCTTCACAGTCAATATTCTGGCGTAAAAAAAGAGCGAGTGGGAAACTCTCCCTTTCTTTATGACCTCGTTGAATTGTTCAACAGAGAGCCTCTGTGAACGGGGAAGCATATTTATACGGCAACGCGCTTGCGTCCTCTGGCACGGCGTCTGGCAAGAGTTTTGCGACCGGCCGTCGTCTTCATCCTTCTCCTGAAACCATGGGACTTGGCTCTCTTGCGCTTTTTCGGCTTGTAAGTGAATGACATGTGAATACTATTACATATTTGTGTTGTAGTTACAAGTTTCCCAGAGGAACCTCCTACTTTCTTATTGCATCACGACGATAATTTGCGACCAATGTACTGTTGTATTTTCCAAAGGCTGAGTGAATCCCTGGAGCGAAGCCTTTGTGAAAATACCAGTACATTGGGAGCAAAGTCGGAGGGATGCAATAAGAAAGTAGGAGGTTCCTCGTATTCGAGCCAGGCTGATCGTGTCCGAGAAAATACAAGTGCAGAGGTTTGTGTGCACTATAAACACCTTATCAACATATTTTATGGCTCTCCACAAGTTTGCAGAATTATAAACAGGTATATACTAGGTACACCTATGCAGGACTATTCCAAAATGTGGCAGACGGCTTTGATCGAGATTCAGACTGGCGTCTCTCAGGCAAATTTTTCAACCTGGTTCAAAGAAACCAACATAGTCAAAGAAGAAGAAGGAACGATTTATCTTGGCGTACCCAACTCATTCACCCAGGAATGGCTCGTCAAGAAGTTCCACAACTCGATATTACGCATTCTGCGCCAGATGAACGAGCATGTCCGGGCGCTCGAATACGTGATCGTCAAGGATGAGAGTGGCAAGAAGTCCGAAATGAACAAAAAGTCCGCCAATACCCCGACCATGTCCATGCCGCTTCAGGATTTCTACATCAACAAGGAGGACAACCTCAATCCCCGCTACACATTCGAGAATTTCGTTGTCGGACCGTTCAACGAACTCGCCCACGCCGCCTCCCAGACCGTCATCAAGAGCCCGGGAGCCATCTACAACCCTCTTTTCATCTACGGTTCCACCGGCCGCGGCAAAACCCACCTGATCCAGGCCGTGGGGAACCAGATCAAGAAAGTCTATCCCAACAAAAAAGTCTACTATATGACTTCCGAACGTTTCGGCTCGGAATTCTTCGTCGCCATTCAGGACGGCAAAGTCCAACCATTCAAGGACAGATACCGCAAATATGACGTTATGATCATGGATGACGTCCAGTTCTTCTCCCATAAGGAAAAATTCCAGGAAGAATTGTTTCATTTCTTCAACACTTTCCATGATACCGGAAGACAGTTGGTTTTCTCGTCCGATCGGCACCCTAATGTCATTCCTGGGCTCGAAGATCGTTTGAGAGGTCGGTTTAGCGTCGGTATGATCGTCGATATACCGGAACCTGACCACGAATCAAGAATGGCCATAGTCCAGACCAAATGCGCCGTTCATAGCATAACCCTCTCCACTGAGATTATTGAGATTATTTCCAATTCTATCGAGGACAACATCAGGGAAATTGAAGGAATTATCAACGTTATTGCTTGCCAGACCCAACTCCGTAATAGGGAACTTAGCGTGAATGAGATCAAAAACATTCTCAAGAACAGCGCCAAACCCAAGAAAACCGTCCAAATCAAGGATATTGTCAAAATTATTTCCGATTTCTATAATATCGACGAAGATAGTATATACAATAAAACCCGAAGAAAAGAGGTTGTCCGGCCAAGACAGGTCCTCATGTACATTTTGCGTGAGGATTTCAGCATCTCTTTTCCTTCGATAGGTGAGAAGCTTGGCGGACGCGACCATACAACCGTCATCCATTCTTATGAAAAGATTAAAGAAGAATTAAAAGGCGATCCGGTTTTGTCGCAAGAGATCAATCAGGTGCGGTCGATGTTATAAATTGTGTATATGTTGTTAATAAGTTGTTCGTGGAGCGGTGTATAAACAAAGAATAAATTGAGAAGTTTTGAAATGATTTTAAATGAGTTGAAACTATTCAGAAGATATTCCTTAGAATAAATTCTGGCATCAAAAAAATATCAATTAATATAAGATTATTCTAACTATCAACATATCCACAAGACTAATAGTAATAAAAATTTATCTAATTAATAACTTATCAACATAATATGAAACTGGAAATAAATTTTCAAAAGCTCAAAGAAACAGTTTTATTGATCGATAAAGTCGCCAATAAACATTTAACTCTACCCGTCCTTTCTTGTATTCTTATAGAAGTCAAAAAGAACACTGCTATTTTCAAAGCTACCAATCTTGATGTTGGTATTGAGGTTTCTGTTCCAGTCAAAGCTAACGAGGATGGAGTCTTGGCTGTTCCGGCTTCAATCCTCTCTTCTTTTGTTTCCCAAATATTCAATGACAATCAAGTCGCCAAACTTGAGACTGTTTCCAATAATCTCAACCTGACAACCTCAAAATCCAAAGGCACGATCAAAACTGTGCCTTTTGAGGACTTTCCAAGCATTCCGCAGGTTGTTGATGGTCAAAGTTTTTCACTGGCGCCGGAGTTGTTCGTTAAAGGATTAAAGTCGGTTTGGTACAGCTCCTCAGTTTCGAGCGTCAAACCGGAATTATCCAGTGTCTATGTCTACAGCGACGGTAATAATCTGATATTTGCCGCTACTGATTCCTTCCGTTTGGCTGAAAAGAAGATAAAAACCTCCTCAACCTCGCGAATCAGCGACATTTTGATTCCTTTTAAAAACATTCCCGATATTATTCGAGTTCTTGAGAATATGGGGGAGAATGCCGATATTCAACTCAGTAAGAACCTGATTTCTTTCAAGGCTCGCGATATTTATCTGGTTTCGCGTTTGATAGATGGAGTATTTCCGGATTACCGACAGATAATTCCCAAAAATTTCAGCACCGAAGCCGTTCTGCTTAAACAGGATCTAATAAATGCTTTAAAGATTTCGAATATCTTTTCTGATAAATTCAACCAGATTCACATGGTTGTGGATCCGAAAGGCAAGGTTTTCGAGGTTCAGACCAAAAACAACGATGTTGGCGAGAACAACACCACGGTTGATGCCGCCTTGACCGGTGAAAAGATCGAGATAAACTTCAACTATAAATATGTCGCCGATTGTTTCCAGTCAATCGAGGCTGACAGCGTTTCTCTGCAGCTTAGTGGGGTCAATCGTCCGATGGTCATCCGGCCGGTTTCTGGCGACCAATCTTTCATGTATTTGGCCATGCCAATGAACAGGTAATATGTTCGGAATATCGGAATTCTTCAAAAAAGTCCAGAATTCTTTCACAAAGGAGGTGGTTTTGCGCACAACGATCAAAGAAATGATAAAGAAACATGTCGGGATCGATGTTCCTATAGAGAATATCGCGCCAAAGAACGGGATTGTTACATTAAAAAATATCAGTCAGTCGGCAAGAACGGCGATATTTATCAAGAAAGAGAAGATATTAGAAGAATTGAAGGGGGAAAGGGTTGTTGATCTGAGATAAAAATTCCTAAAAATCCCCCGGCCTGTCGGCCACCCCCTTTTTCAAAGGGGGATCCACCAACGTACTGCTAATGTTGTACAGATCGTCATTGCTTAATTACTCTCTAGGTTAAAGATTAAACACAAAGAGTGTTTAGAACCATAGTGAGTAATATTTAAAAAATGGTTCGATGGAAAATCCTCCTTTGAAAAAGGAGGTGGCTCTGAGCGAAGCGAAGAGACGGAGGATTTTTGGGACTATTGCGTCACGAAATTCACCTCCGCCTGGCCTTTGTTGTAAACCGAGTCATAGATCGTGAATGATAGCGTATTGCTTTGGGATAGACTGCTTATATCGGATGGCACAAAAGAGAAATTGAGAGGATCCCTATCGGCAGTCAGGACATATTTGCCGTTGAGGTAGACGTCGGTCTTTTTGGCCGGATAAGAGCCTTGAACCTGAAGTTTGACGTACAATGTCTGGTTTGGATCGATCGTAGAACCGGATATCGGTGAGATCACGGAAATTTTCGGGGTCTTGTCGGGTGTGTGGATGTCATCACTAGCCGTTGGCGCCGCCAAGTTCGTCGTCTCTTTGAAATCGGGATGGGAAAGTTTCCAGTTGTCGAACCATTTGCGGACCCCATATTCCCAATATTGATATTGCGAGTCTTGGCTCGGGTTTGTCGGGGCCGGGCCCAAAGGATTGTCTTTGTTGACCCACTGCAGGATCGTGTGGACATTGTCGAAAATGATCTCTTGTGTCGTTTCTGGGGGAGTAAATTGGGTGGCAAGCTTTCCGGAGACCGTGTCGATCTTGTAGGACGTGCCGCCTTGCCAAATGCCGCGCAGAACAGGTTTGCCGTCGGTGAGCGGGGCGGGAGGAATCTGGAAATCCTCAGGAGGGAAGTTTTTGGCCGCTTGGGACATGAATGCTCCCCAGAGAGGAGAGATGATGAGACCGGCGACATTGTGTTCCATCGGCGTGTTGTCGTTGTTTCCGGCCCAAGCCCCGACGACAAGATTCGGCGTATAGCCGATAGTCCAGACATCGCGATAGTCGTTGGTTGTACCGGTCTTGATGGCAACTTTGCGGCCGGTGCTATCGGCGATCGGTTTCAAACTGTCCATCCTGACTGTATTGTCCGAAAGGATGCTGGAAATATCCCTGGCGATCGGCGCGTCCAGTTCCTGTATCGAGTTGGTTGTGGATTTTTCCAAAACGTTACCTTTGCTGTCATCTACTTCAAGTATCGATCGGCTTTGATTCCTGATGCCATCGTTGGCGAAAACTCCGTAAGCACCTGTTATTTCCAATAGGCTTACTTCACCGCCGCCGAGCACAAGCGTCAGGCCGTAACGATTGGGATCATTTAGGCTTGTTATGCCCAAATCATGGGCTGTTTGGATCGATTCCGGTATTCCTGCCAGATAAAGAGCCTTCACCGCCGGAATATTTCGGGATTGGGCCAAAGCCTGACGGATCGTGAGGGGTCCTTCAAAGATATTGTCATATTCTCCAGGCTTGTAGCAGACTTTGGCCGGATCATCACTCGGATTCATCGGTTTGCCTTCAGGTGTACAATATGTTGAAAATTCAGTTTCGGCGTCAAATAATATCGTTTCCGGAGTGTAACCTTTCTTGAACAGAGTTGAATAGACGAAAGGTTTGAAGGTTGAACCGGGCTGTCTTTGGGCCAAAGCGATGTTGAAATTCCCGTCGATGTCTTTGCTGAAGTAGTCTTTTGAGCCGACCATGGTCAGAATATCACCAGTTTTGGGATCTACGGCAACAATAGCCTCGTTGGTTGCTTTAAAATTGGTCTTGAGCGACGGGGCAAATTTGGCGATGACTCCCTCGGCTTTTTGCTGAAGTCCGTAATCCAGGGTCGTCAAAACACGAAGACCGCCATTGTTTACCGCATCCTCCCCGTATTTTTGGACCAGATAATCCCGGACATACATCACGAAATGGGGAGCCCGAATGCCGCCGGCCTCTTTGGACAGGAATTGAACTTTTTCCTTAAGCGCCGTGTCATAATCGGCCACAGAGATCATCCCCAGACTTTTCATCCGATCCAAAACCAATTTTCGCCTGGCATCCAGGGCGGTCCGATGTGTTCCGTATGGCGAGTAGTAAGTAGGCGCTTGCGGAATGGCCGCAAGATAGGAAGCCTGCGCCAAGGAAAGATCCTTGGCTGACTTGCCGAAGAAAGCCTGGCTGGCTTCCTCGACGCCATAGATTGTGCCGCCATAAGATGACTCGTTGAGGTAAGTTTCCAAAATCTGGTCTTTCGTCAGAATCTTGGTCAATTTGATGGCCAAAACGAATTCTTTGATCTTGCGGGTCACAGTCTTGTCCTGTGTCAACAGGGAATTCTTCACGACCTGCTGGGTGATCGTCGAAGCCCCCTGGCTATAGTCTCCGGAAATGAAGTCGGCGATGACGGCGCGCAGGATGGAAGTTGGCTCAATGCCGATATTGTGGTAAAAATTGGAGTCTTCGATGGCTATGGTCCCGAGCTGGACGTATTTGGAAATGTCCGCAAGGGCGACAACTGTCAGTTTGGCGTTGGATCCGGTGTCGTAGAGCAGGATCGTGCCGGTCCGATCATAAATTTTTGTCGATTCGACGATCTTCCGATTTTGGAACGAATTCAGATCCGGCATTTGCAGGGTCGCTACCCAGAGGGCTCCGAGGCCGACAACAATCAGTATTATTGAAACCACCAGCAAAATCAGCGATTTGGCGGCGCGGAACCTCTTTTTATGTCGGGGAGACATGCGATTATTATAGCAGAAAAGAATTTCTAATTAACCTAATTACTAATTTCTAAGAAATGACCAAGCACCAAATCCCAATAACTAATTAGTTATTGGGATTTGGTTATTTCTTAGAAATTAGGTCAATTAGAAATTAGAAATTTCCTTATCACTGTTCCCACTTGTCACCAAAGGGGTTTAACTCATCGTCATCCAAGGTTACTTCATCCGCTGCCGCTTCTTCGGCGTCCTCGGCGACGGTTGATTCGTCGTCGGCTTTTTCTTCGACAATAGCCGTTTCGATGACGTCTTCCGGAATTTCTATTTCTAGAGGCTTCTTTGACTTTACCACATCGATCATCACAGCTTCGCCATCCTCTTCTTTGGCTACGCTTTCCGCCGGTTTGCTTCGGGTCTTTATAAGTTTTTGATGCGGAGTTTTTGTCCGTAACATAGGCTTTGGTTTTACTGTTAAACTTGTGACTATGTTTTAGCAAACTGTATGATTTTTGCAAACTGTGGATATCTATTTCTTGTTGATGGCCGAGTGAGTCAGGGCCACGGCAATAGCGTCATATTCGTCATCCAAAGCTTTTTTGTCCGGCAAAACGATCAAGAGTCGGACCATTTTTACCATTCTGGTCTTGTCGCTTGTTCCGTCGCCGGTAATGGCGCATTTGATCTCCATCGGACTGTATTCAAAAATGGGAATTTCTCTTTTGATCGCCTCGTAGATGATGATGCCGCGGGCTTCGGCCACTCGCATGGCCGTTTTTTGGTTGGTGCTCAAAAAAAGCGTTTCCATGGCCATGACATTTGGCTTGAATCGGTCCAGGACCCTGGATATCTCCTGACCTATCCGATGTAATCTCAGGTATATTGGATCTTTCGAGGAAGTTTGAAGACAGGTCGAATATAGAACGGCTTCTTTGCCGCGCTCAGGTTTCTCTATTACAGCCAGACCGAGACGGTCATAGCCAGGGTCGATGCCGAGGATTTTCATTATTCCGCGTTCGTGAACACCTCCTGTACGTCTTCATTGTTCTCCAAATCTTCAACAAGCTTTGAAAGCAATTCAATGTCGGCATCTTCAAGTGGCATTGTCGTCGTCGCTGTCCAACCTTCATGGGTCTTTTGGAAAGCCCAAGAGGCACTGCCTGGTGAAGCCAATTCAAATCCATTCAAAGAGAGAATGTGTTTGATCTCCTGCGCGGCCTTATTACGATTATCCGTCAGGACAGAAATGAGAACAGCGACACCGCCAGGCCCGTAAGTTTCATAGGTAATATTCTCCATCGCCGCACTGTTATCGGTCAGGGCCTTCTTGACCGCGCGATCGATCGTATCATTGGGCATATTTTCTTTGCGAGCTTTATCGATAGCGGCCGCCAATCCTGGGGAAGTCAGGTTGCCTTTGGCCGATTTGGCTTCAACGGTGATCAATCGGACCAGTTTACCGAAATGCTGGCTCTTCTGCGCATCATTCTTGGCCTTGAGATGTTTAATTTTGGAAAATTTGTTGTGTCCGGACATGGTGGTTAAGTTAAGTTATTAAAAAATCCCCCGCCCCTCGCTTCGCTTCGGGGCACCCCCTTTTCCAAAGGGGGATTTTCCATCAGACTCGCTATGATTTTCTAAGTGAATATTTTATTGAATTTCTCTCTATTACCAAAGAATCTCGTTGGAGGATCCCCCTTTGGAAAAGGGGGTGGGGGATTTTTAAGATTAAGTTTGGATATTATCATAGTAATTTGGCTGCTCCCTTAATTTTCAAATGCCCATAAGCTTTATCTGTAGCTATCCTACCTCTTGGAGTTCTTTCGAGCAATCCTAGCCTGATCAGATACGGTTCGTAAACCTCTTCAATAGTCGCTTGTTCTTCAGAAAGTGCGGCTGCAATTGTATTTAACCCTACAGGTCCGCCGTTGAACTTATTTATGAGAGTTTTTAGAATATCACGGTCGGCATTATTCAAGCCAAGAATGTCGATGCCAAGAAGATCAAGGGCTTGATCGACCATATCCTTGGTCAAGGAAGTTTTCTTGATCTGGGCGTAGTCTCGGCAACGCTTCAGGTAATAATTGGCTGTGCGGGGCGTAAAGCGCGAACGGACAGCTATTTCATTGACGGCGTCCTTCTCTATATCTATACCCAGAATTTTGGCCGAGCGTTTGATAATCTGTTGGATCTCTTCTTCGGAATAAAATTCTAGCTTAAAGACTCCTCCGGAAAATCTGGAGCGCAATGGCGAAGAGATCATCGCTATCCTTGTCGTGGCGGCGATAAGGGTGAAAGAGGGAAGGTCCAATTCGATCGTGCGGGCCGAGGGACCTTTGCCGATAATAATGTTTAAAGTGCCGGTTTCCATGGCTGGATACAGGACTTCTTCAATTGCTTTGTTTAATCGATGGATCTCGTCTATGAAGAGAATGTCGCCGGCTGAAAGATTGGTCAGAACGGAAGCTAGGTCGCCAACTTTCATGATGGCCGGACCGGAAGTGACTTTCATCTGGGCACCGGTCTCTTTGGCGATCAGATGGGCCAAAGTCGTCTTGCCGAGTCCGGGCGGACCGTAAAAAAGGATGTGTTCCGGCGGGTGCGATCGCTCCTTGGCGGCTGTAAGAAGTATGTTAAGATTGTCTTTTATATTCTTCTGGCCGATGTATTCGTCCCATTGGGAAGGGCGGAGGGTTTGGTCGAGAAACCCCGTTTCTTTGTCGGTATCGGGAGCCTTTTTGGAAATGCTTGACATTTGTGATGGTGTATGCTAGTATGGCGGAGTAACGAGTGAAAGTCATAAAAATAGCCCCAAGCACATTCGAGCTCGGAAACCTCTAAGCAATGGCCTTCCCAGGTTTGGGTATAGTTCTAAGGACATTCTGGTTGTAAGACTTCGGTCTTACTTACTGGTGTTATCCTCGGGACTCTACCTCGCATAACGCATCACGCGATATGATATTGCTTAGAGATTCTCGCTCTCGAACTCTAATTCAATAGCGCGGGTCTCTCTATCTTTTTCTTTCCGCATCCTAGCGCTGTCCACAGGAAAAAAGCAATTGACAAGGTTGATTTAATCCTGTTTTAACGTAGTTGGATATACCCTAAAATGAATATCAGAGATGAGGTATTTCTTTGATGCCTTTGACGTTGGCCTTGCGAAGTATTTTTGATTGTTCTCGCGCAACTTCCTCCAGTTTATGTTGTTCGGTTGCTATTTTTCTCTGATCCTCCATCTCTTTTTGTTTCAGACTTGGCATTTCCCGGTCCAATTGTTTCAATTCAGTAGTCTTAAGCTCCAACTGCTTCTTTAATTCCGCAATTTCTTGAATCAAGTGCGGCTTCTTTTCCTCATGTTCTTTCAATTGGGCTTGAAGCGCTTTATATTCACCGGTAATCCGGTTAAGTTCCTGTTTGAATTCTTGGCTGGCCTTTTCAAAATCTCTGTCAAATGTTTGCATATTGTTAAATTAGTCTTGTAATGAAATAACTCTTTCCAACTCTTCCAAAGAAGTGATCCCTTGGAGGATTTTGAGTACACCATCCTGTTTCATGGTTAGAATGCCTTGACCCTTGGCGGCCAACCAAATCTCACGCTCACTCGGATTCATTTCCACGGCATTTTCAATTTTCTCGTCGGTTAAAATAGCTTCGTAAATGCCAATCCTTCCTTTGTAACCCGTCTTATTGCACTTTTCACAACCGACTGGTTCCCAAATCTTCGAACGATCGCCAGGAATTAGATTCTTGTCTTCGATGCCGTTAATAACCGTTTCGATTTCTTGTTGAGAATCACCCTCGAGCTTGATTTCCTTCCTGCAAAATGAGCAAAGCTTACGGGCCAAACGTTGAGCCATGGCCACGCGCACGGATGAGGTGATCACTTTTGAGTTGACCCCAAGATCAATCAAGCGTGGGAAAGTGCCGGCGGCGTCGTTGGTGTGCAAGGTAGAGAAGACCAAGTGACCGGTTAGGGCGGAATTGACGGCGATCGTGGCCGTCTCCCCGTCTCTTATTTCGCCAATCATAATAATGTCCGGATCCTGGCGGACGGCCGCACGCAAACCTTCAACGAAGTTGTAACCCTTGTCATTGACCTGGGTTTGAACGATTCCTTCCAGATGATATTCGATCGGATCCTCAATGGTAATGATCTTTACGTCCGGGCTTTTGATCTTCTTCAAAAAAGCATATAGCGTCGTAGTTTTACCGGAACCGGTCGGGCCAGTAGTGAGAATCATTCCGTCAGGTCTGGCCATTTCTTTTACGAGAATGTCGAGCAGTTTTGGATTGATCCCCAATTTATCCAATGGAACATCGATCGATTTTGGATTGAGAATACGCATGACGACAGATTCGTTGTAGGCTCCTGGCAGAATGGAAACACGGACCTCGATGTCGCCGCTAGCCATTTTGATGCTGAAGCGGCCATCTTGCGAATCTTTCTTGATGTTCAGTTTCATTCCGGAAATTATTTTGATCCTGGAGAGGAGCAGGGCATAGGTTTCAAGGTCAAAATGAATGGCTTCCTGCAGAACGCCGTCCAAGCGATAGCGCAGACGAATATAATTCTCCTCCGGTTCAAAGTGAATGTCGGAAGCGTCAATGGCAATGGCTCCGGCCACAGCCGTCTCTAAAATTCTGGAAACCCGGTAGCTTTTCTTGGCGGCCATCGTTTGTTCAAGAATGGCAATGATCGCCGGCAAATTGCTGACCTTGTTGGCGATATTGCCTATTTCCTCGCTGGAAATTTCCAACGAACCCGCTTTGCTCTCGTAAGAAAAAGAAAGGTCGCCATAAATCTTCCAGGCTTTTTCCAGGCTTTGGGTGGAGGTAATAAAAAGTTCTGGAGTAAAACCTTTGGTTTTCAAATCTTCAATGACAGCGATCACCTTCGGATCCTGTGGATTCCTGGCCGCCACTTTGATCTTCTTATCAACGATCGCGAAAGCGGCAACTAAGCCTTCTCTGGCGACTGGTTCATCGATCAATCTTAAAGCATCAGCACTGACTGGAATGGCAGTCAAATTAACGTATTCAAGTCCATATTTGCCGGACAAAATCTGAACAAGGTCTTCTTCTTCCTTATGGTGCAAATCTGATAGTTGACGATTTTGTTTGTCTTCGTCGAAAGAGAGAGTCATGGGAATAGTATAACACTAGGGAGTAGGTTGTAGGGAGTAGGTTTTAGGTTGTAGGGGGTAGGAATCGCAAGGACTTTTCGTTTGTCATTCCCGCGCCGTGCCCTCCGTAGCTTCAGCGAAGGCGGGAAGGCGGGAATCCAGTTCTTACCATGTCTGACATGGTAGGTACGTGAATCCGATGGCTCTAATAAGCCATTTCTTTCGATTAAGCTTGACTTTTATACACTAATCGTGCTATAATAGTAGGCAGAAAGTAACCTTGGAAATGAATCCGAGGTGAAAAAAAAGGAAGTTCTCATGAAAATCAATTTGTTTGTTAGTCTCTCGATTTTGGTTTTGGCCATAACCTCTGGTTGTGTGACTCGATATGATGTCGACGATCGAGAAGATGTAAGTGGTCGTTCGCATCGGAACCGTACGATTACTACGAATCCATTTCTTCTAATGGATAGTGGAAGTAGTCAGGGAGGAATATCTGGTGCCAGATTGACCTTGGGCGGCTCCTATGGTTACGCCGATGGATATGGTGGATATAGCTACGGCTATGTCCCCAGCGGAATGGGTGGTGGCTACTACGGCGGTTACGGAATGGTCCAATCGGATCCGCGTAATCAACGTCAGAACTGGCACGAGACTCAAGAAGCCTACGGGCTTCGAAATGACCACGGTCACCAAGGTCAAACTCCAAACCGGGGCCAAGGCCGACAAGGAAGTCTTAGTTACTAAACTTCCTAGAAAATATTTCACATTAGCCGCTTTCTTCCAAGAAGGCGGCTAAATTTTTTGCTAGGTTGCACCTAGTCGAATGTACGCTATTATAATCTTATGCAAAAACTTATTTCTCATTCTCTGGAAGAGACCCAAAAGATCGCCCACGACTGGTTGGGTGATATTTCCAATAAATACAAAGATACTGACAAAGCGGTTATTGTCGGATTGTCGGGACATCTTGGCGCGGGGAAGACGGCTTTTGTCAAAGCGGTGGCCAAGGAGTTGGGAATAAAGGAGACGGTGACAAGTCCGACTTTCGTACTGATGAAGATATATCTCCTTGAGGAGAGACGGATTCCACAAGCTCACCGCAAGCCTCAAGGAAACTGGAAGCGTCTGATTCATATCGATGCTTACCGTTTAGAGAGACCAGAAGACTTGGCCGTTTTGAATTTTGACCAAATCATCGCCGATAAAGACAATCTAATAATGATCGAGTGGCCGGAGAATGTTGGTTTGGAACCTGGAGGGTGCACTTCCAGGTTGGGGTTTGAGGTCAAGGATGGGGAATATGAGATTACGAGCTTTTTGGTTTGAAAATTGCTATTATTGTGGCATGAATAAGTGCCAACTTACAAACGAGCAGAAACAGAAGATTACCGACATTCTTCGCGCCAATGGCGCGGTTGTGGGCTATCTTTTTGGTTCCTATGCCCGTGGCACGGCCGGACTGCTTAGCGATATCGATATTGGCGTGGCTTTTCCAAAGGTATTTCGAATCATCGAACAGGAAAATAAGGTAGAAAATATACGCGCTCGCCTCGAAGATATTTTCGGGCGCGACAAGGTTGATATTGAAAACGTGCCGATGATCAGAAATCCGCTTTTGCGTTATATAATCACTCTTGGTGAAGGAGAGATACTTTTTTGTGACGATTTATCGGTCAAGAATTATCTAGCCAATCTTGCCCGCCGCGAGTACGAGGACACTGTTTATTTGAGAAACATACAGCGGCAGGCGCTATCCGGTTTATTCGCTTAAAAACTTTATTTTATTCAAATATGACTCCACTAAAAATAGAAACAATCCAAGACAAACTTTTTCGCATCAATCAGAATGTTACGTTCATTGAGGATATTCTCAGAAGCCCAAATGAGGATATTTTGAAAGATGTAGCTCGATACAACGGTCTGGAGCATATGTTACAGCTTTCCATTCAAGCCATACTCGACATCGGTGCACACATTCTGGCGGAAGAATTCCAGGAGAATCCGGCAAATTATCAGGACATTATTGCGGCTCTAGGCAAACATGGAGTGATTGAACAAGCATTTGCCACTGAACAGGTTGAGATGGCAAAATTCAGGAATAAGCTTATTCACGATTACGACGCTGTCGATACCAAGAAGGTTTTACTTTATGCCCGCACAGCCCCTGACATTTTTCGTACTTTCGGTAAAGCTTTTGCGGATTTTATAGCTAAGAAATAATATTTTCCGGATCAAACATGTCCTTTTTTGTAATTATTGTACCAAATGTACAATAGACTTTGCTAATAATGATACTTTGTGACTAATATTGTAGTCTTTTGGCTAACAATGGCAGAAATTATACCTAATTTCTATCCCGAAGTATCACAATTTAGCATATTCTGTATACCTAAATTTCCATTTAACCTTCTAATACCCCAAATTGCCCATATTTAGGACACCATACTACCCTAAATTATGCAATTTTGGGGCAGTAGGTTTGGATTAAAAAAACCGCCGGATGGCGGTTTTTTTGTTGTTTGAATCTTACGAAGGATTTTGAATACAAGCAACCGAGCTAAATACATCCTGCTGATGGGGGATCGTACCACCTGAACCATTATATGCTGAGAATGCATTATAAATCGCAGTATTTGTAATGGCTGGTTTTCCTATAGGTCCACCAGTATAGAATTTTTGTGTGTTTGCTGGACAATTTATTGTTCTGTCCGTACTTGCGCTATTGTCACAAATTGCGGATGTTGCGGTTCCATAAATCACTACACAGTGCGAGACCACGTAACCGCCTGCAGGATTACTCATCTCATATCCGGCTACAATCGTTGTTCCCGGAATAGCAGCACCACTGCTATTTGCCGGTTGCCACTCCGCAACCCCATTACCGTTTGATGTCAAAACATAGCCATCTTTATCATAATTAGAACCTCTTACCTGCAAAACCCCTGTAGTTAACCCTCCAAAAATAGCCGTACCGAAACCACCTACATCTACGTCAAGACTATAAGGTGTACTCGGATTAGAGCCGCCAATTTTAATTGAATTACGAAATACACTAGGTCCGGTAATATCCACCCCATGTAACGCCGTAAATGAATCAGCAGCCAAGCCTCCGCTTTTGGTTTGATAGTCATTGCCAACATTGATCGGCGCGCTTGTATTGCAACCAGGCGGGGAACAAGGAGCGGCGGTCCAGGTACCCGCTATGGCCGAGAGTGCGAAGGCTCCCAAAAGCAAACCTGTAATAGAAGCGATGCGAGCAATGAGCGGGGTGTTTTTTTTCATATTATTTGTAAGTTATTAAATGTAATCATTATTTTGTAATCGCCTTCAACAACGCGTCGTGTGACGACTTTTTTTCGGCGTCAGTCAAAGGAGTAATCTTTTTTGAAAGTTCTGCATTAAGTGCAGTCTTTTCCTTGTCAGATATTGGAGCCATCACTTTTTGCAGTTCCTGGATATTTTGGCGGTTAATGGCGTCCTGTTGTTGTGCCTCGCTGTTTGCTTGATATGTTGTGTAGGCTGAATTTGTCCAAACGCCAACACCGGCGATGATACCGATGACCAAAACGACTATAAGCACAGTCAAAAGCTTGCGATGCTCGTGATGTTCGAGACCACTGCCGGGGATGACTGAAGAGGCTAGAAATTGATCGGCCATTTCATGAATATTATACCATTCAAGGTGTTGTAAAAGTTAATTGGCTGTGGATAGCGGAGGTGCGGTATGATAGGGATATGAAAATGGCATCCGATCCTGCAAAAAAAAGACTTATCTTGCTTGACGCCCATGCCATTTTGCATCGGGCTTATCACGCTTTGCCGGATTTTGCTACGGCCAAAGGCGAGCCGACCGGCGCGCTCTACGGTCTTTCAACCATGGTTATCAAGATTATCGAAGATTTGAAGCCGGACTACATCGTGGCTTGTTACGACGTCAAAGGTCCGACATACCGCCACGAGGTTTACCAAGCCTATAAAGCCCAGAGAAAAGTCGCCGATGACGATTTAATAGTTCAAATGAACAGGTCACGGGACATATTCATGGCTTTGAATATTCCAATATATGACAAGCAAGGCTTTGAGGCTGACGATATGTTGGGAACGATTGTGGAACAGCTTACCAAAAAATCCCCCGCCCCTACGGGGCAACCCAGTGGCGAATGTGCTCATTCGCCCCTTTTCCAAAGGGGGACTCTCCAACGTGATTCTTTGGTTAAAGAAGGAGAAATTCAAGAAAATATTCACATAGAAAATCATGGCGAGTTCGATGGAAAATCCCCCTTTGAAAAAGGGGGTGGCCGACAGGCCGGGGGATTTTCTGAAGATAATGCTATTCTCGTACCCCCTAACCTCGAAATCATCATCGCTTCCGGCGACATGGACACGCTCCAACTGGTCAAAGGTGAAGATGTAAAGGTTTTCACTTTGAAGAAGGGGATTAAGGATACGATCATGTACGATGAGAAAGCTGTTCGGGAACGTTTCGGTTTCGGTCCAGAGTTAATTCCTGACTATAAAGGTCTGCGCGGTGATCCTTCTGATAATATTATCGGTGTTAAGGGTATCGGTGATAAAACCGCGACTATTTTAATTACAGCTTTTGGTTCCATTGAAAACATTTACCATGAATTGGAAAATGGCGGCGAAGAGAAGTTCAAGAAGGCCGGAATAAGCCCGCGGATCATTCAACTTCTGAAAGATAATAAAGAAGAGGCGGAATTCAGCAAAATGTTGGCGACAATACGCCGTGATTGCCCGATTTCTTTTGTTTTGCCGGAAAAAACTTTCAAGGAAAATTTGGATGTCAAGAAGATCAGTTCGCTTTGGCATGAATTGGAGTTTCGGACGTTGACACAGAGGTTGGAGAAGGTGGTGGAAGAAAAATCCCCCGCTCCTCGGCTGATCGCCTCGGAGCACCCCCTTTTCCAAAGGGGGACCCTCCAACGGGATTCTTTGGTTAAAGGAGGGGAAATTCAAGAAAATATTCATTTAGAAGATCATGGCGAGTCCGATGGAAAATCCCTTTTTGGAAAAGGGGGTGTCTCGACCGAAGGGAGGGACGGGGGATTTTCTGAAGACAATGGGGGTACAGAAAACAGTACTGTCGATTCAGCACTGGATTCCCGCCTTCCCTCCTTCGCTGAAGCTACGGAGGGCAAGCGCGGGAATGACAAACGGGAAGATCTTGATCAAGTTTCTCTCGCTCTCTGGCTGGTCAATTCAACAATAACCAATCCAAAGATCGAAGACATCCTAAATTTCGCCAACACGGAAAATTTCGATGAAGCCAAGGAAGCGATCTTCAAGGAATTGGACAAGAAGGATTTGCGCAAAGTCTATGACAAAATAGAACTGCCCCTCATTCCTGTAATAAAAAAAATGGAAGAACGTGGCGTGAAGATTGACCGAGTGATTTTGAAAAATTTGGCGGAAACTTATCACGCTGAATTATCCAAATTGGAAAAGAAAATTCATGAATTGGCCGGAATGGAATTTAACATTAATTCACCAAAACAGTTGGGAGAAGTCTTGTTTGATAAATTGCAGTTGACGGCCAAGAATATGAAAAAAACCAGTGGCGGTGCCCGTTCAACCCGCGAGTCAGAATTGGAAAAGTTGAAGGATTTGCATCCCATTGTTCCGCTTCTATTCGAATATCGTGAGCTGGCCAAACTTCTCTCAACATACATCGACGCCATTCCGCCGCTTCTGGATGCCAACGACCGCCTGCATTCCAACTTCGTCTCTTCCGGAACGACGACCGGCCGGATGGCCTCGATCAATCCCAACCTGCAGAATATTCCCGTGAAGTCCGATCTGGGCAAAGCCATACGCAACGCCTTCATAGCCGAAAAAGGCTTCAGTCTTTGCGGTTTTGATTATTCCCAGATGGAACTGCGGATCGCCGCTTTTCTTTCTGGTGACGAGAAACTCATTGAAATATTCAAGAAAGGCGAGGATGTCCACACTTCGGTGGCCTCATCGGTCTTCAAGGTTCCTATGAACGAAGTGACTTCAACGATGCGCCGTCAGGCCAAGGTTATCAATTTCGGAATTATTTATGGCATGGGCGTTATGGCTCTCAAACAGAATCTGGGCACGACCCGCGATGAGGCTCAAAAATTCTTGAATGATTATTTCGAAACTTTTTCGACCCTGGCCAAATATTTGAATGACGTCAAGATTCAAACAGCCGAGCGCGGATACACGGAGACATTTTTCGGTCGCCGGCGCTATTTCGAGGGGATTAATTCCAAAATCCCTTACATCAAGGCTTCCGCCGAAAGGATGGCGATCAATGCGCCCATTCAAGGCACGGAGGCTGATGTCATCAAGTTGGCGATGGTAGCGATCGATAAGTTCATTGTTGAGAATAAACTGGAGAAAGACATTTTCCCGCTTCTTCAGGTCCACGACGAATTGATTTATGAAATTCGCGAAGATAAAGCCGCCGAGATTGCCCCAAAAATTGAGAAGATTATGGAATTCATTATGGATCCCAAAGATACGAAAGGTATAATTCTCAAGGCTGAGGCGGCGGTGGGGAAGAATTGGGGAGAGTTATAGAATCCCCAAAATCCCCCGCCCCTACGGGGCACCCCCTTTTTCAAAGGGGGTGGGGGATTTTTAGAATTCGAAAAGGGTGCTCGAAGTGTGTGGATTTTGTATACTTAACCCATGCTCTACATCTTTCACGGCTCAAATACTTCGGCTTCTGGCGACAAGGCTCGCTCACTTTGCAATTCTCTAAAAGTGAAAAGGCCTGACGCGGCTTTTGTGGAGATTACAGCCGACAACTGGAATCCGACGATTATAGAGGAACATTTGGGTGGGCAGGGGCTGTTTTCCAATAAATACATCATCTTTCTGAATCATTTGGCGGAAAAGTCAGAGATCGAGGAAAAGTTGATCGAATTCCTATCGGCCATGAAGGAGTCGGCCAATATATTCATTGTCTCCGAAGGGAAGATTAAAATCGAACTGAAAAAAGCTTTTGATCAGAATGGTGACAAGGTTGTCGTCACCGATGAGGCCAAAAAGAATTTTTTTGCCCAGGAATTCAATATTTTTTCCTTGGCAGACGCGACCGGTGAGAGGAATCGATTCAAAGCCTGGTCCATTTACCGCCAGGCCATGGAAAAAGATTTGGAAGCCGAAAGCATTATTGGAACTATTTTCTGGCAAGTGAAGTCGATGGCCGTCGCCTACGATTCCAAATCGGCATCAGAATCCGGTTTGAGCCCCTTTGTCTATTCCAAGTCAAAAAAATATTGTGCAAATTATTCCAAGGATGAACTCCACAAACTTCTCTCGGATGTGATCGTTTTGTATCACGACGGCCATCGGGGGATGGTTGATCTGGAATTGGGAACGGAGAAGTGGTTGTTGGGGATGTGAAACACTACTTTCTGAGAATAAATTTTTTATTAACTGCCAATTGGGCAACACGAACGTCTTCATGATCCATATATCCGTCCTTTTTTCCAAGTAACTTTTCGCAATCTACATTTGTCTGTCCTGACAAGATAAGATCGTCAATTCCGTCCCCATTTATGTCCTCGAATATTGCGTACAACTGACCCAATTCGTATGTTTCCCCGCAGGTATAATATCCATATTTTGTAAAATTGTCCGGGTTCCATATTGAATCATTCTGAATGTCAACCGCAGGTGTTTCAAATATTTGACGAGCTTTTTGATCATCAACTTCGTACAGATGTAGAGCTCCATATCCCATATGAGTCTGTCCGTAAACTTCGAGAATAGGATGGCTAAAACCTTTAAGGTGGATAAATTGCGCTGATCGAATAGATATTTCGTCCGGCACATTTTCAATACGTATCCATTTAATTTCTTTGCCATCCCAATTTCCTAATGCCAATTGTTCAAACCAATCTTTTTCTTCCTCTATTATTGCCGCAAATAATGACGGATCTGCTTTGTCATAAGTTATATCCACATTCTGAATTTCCAGTCTGGTATCGGCATCAAAAAAGTTTATTATTGTTGATTTTAAATCTGGACTTCCTTGACCAAAGAGAAAAACGGCAATTAAAGGAACACTTCCAATAAAACTCCATAATTTTAAAGTCGTATCCTTTTCTTTCTTAATGCCGTCTTTATAAATACTCCAGACACTTTCAGAATAATCCGCACCCGGAGGTCCGTATCGTTTGACCGCTTGTTTCCATGTATCCCAATATCTGTGTCCTTCCTGGTCTATATGTTGTGCTTTGTGATACAGCCAACGAACTCCCCACATGAAGCTATCCTCTACACTGTTAACTTGCGCATCGTACTTCAATTGAATTTGTTCGCCATTATGAATCCAATATTCTTTGAGTTCTCCTTTCAATGTTCGAAGGGATGGGTCCCACAATTTGCCGACTTGCATAACGTTAATTCCAGAAGCCTTATCATTTCCCACACGACTTTCCTGATATGCAATTGTCTTAACCAAATTTGGATCGAGTAATTCCCGGGGCGGATCTGTGTCTTTTGAAAATTCATCATTCCAATAATCAACAATCTTCTTAATAAGTTCATCATATTGATTATAATTCTCATCACCGTTTACTCCCTTATATGAATATTTCTTTATTTCTATGGCAGAAATAACGGATCTAATCTCTAACTCAATATCAAAAATCGCTTCTATTTTTCCCCAAAACATCCACCAGGACTTCTTTTCGCGCACTTTTACTTGAAAAGGAATCTGCCATACTTCCCCCGATGAAATATCGATGTTTATTTTTGCCTCAGTTTCCCCGCTATCACTGAATGCCAAATCTTTCTCGATAATCTTAATTTGAGTATCTGCCTGAAGTACCTCCTGCTGTGACTCTACGGAACCCAAAAACTGATTAATTTCTGTGTTTTCTCCAAGCCTGATTCGTCTTTCCAGATTGAAAGATTTTCCCAGAATTTTTATTTCAATTCGTATATCGCGACCGACGGATCTACCGCCGTAAGTAACTCTTTTAAGTATGAGGTCTAGGGACTTTAACATAGCTGAATTATATCATGGAATAATTCAGAAAATTCACGGTGCGCCCAGCTGGATTCGAATAGCTTGACCCTCTACCACGAACGATTGTGTGCGCTGTGGGACGATATTAGAACGGAATTGGCTTGTAATATGGTCAAAATGTAATCCCCAATTTTGCTTGACTTTTAAGCCCCAATTGCTTAGTATAATAAATGTCATTCGCAGACCGTCACGCTTCGTGGCGGTTTGTATTTTATACCTCTTTTCGGATCTTCATCTTCCAACTATCTATATTAATAAGGTCAACTGTTCCTTGTTTGTGTTTCTTGATAATATCTTTCAATCTTGTAGATAAACGCTTGGTATTTAGGCCAGGCTTTTTGATTCCAGTATTTGATGAAACGATGTAGACTTTCGTACCCTTTCCCACAATCCTATCAACCAGGTAATCAAAATCTCCATCGCCGGTAAATATTAGGAATTCCTTGTCTGGGCCAGCTTCTTCCATGGCGTCAACGGTTAGATCAACATCACAATTTGATTTGCGGTTATAACCCATATCTACGACCTCAGCATTTTCCTTACCACATGCAACACACTTTATCGAAATAGTCTTATCAGTTTTCTTGTATGAGAAAACCGTCCTAGTTTTGACGATACAACCAGCTTTTCTCAATGATTCAAATTCATTGGCAGTTTCGTCGTCGCCTTCGTCAATGCCAGAGTAGTAGAATACTTTCTCACACTTCCATTTGTCTGTGAGATACGAATAAAGCTTGTGCCAATCAATCAGAAAGCCGAGCAACTTACGGGTAGTGCTTGCAGTGTTTTGAACATCAACGAAAGCATAGCGCTTTTTTGGTTTGGTGACTGGCATAAGTGGTATTGTATCATTATTTCCGTGTCCACTTTATGGGGTACACTTCAATTAGTTTATCGGTGCCCTTTTCCATTTTATTAAAATAACTAAACCGATAATCACGAACAAGGTCATTGACACCATCGCGATACGATAACTTGTATGTTGTATTCCTAATCCAGCAATAATACCACCCCAAGCTAAAGGACCTAGTAATGTCGCAAATCTTTCAAATAGAGTATAAAACGAGAATCCGTAACCAAGATCTTCCTTCCTTAACAATTTACTTAAATATGCCCTTGTTACAGTCCAAACAGATCCTATAAGCGAACCTACTAAAATCGAATAAATGGATAAAGATACCAACCCTTTTGATGAAGCAATTAAAGGGATCAAGATTATCCAACCCACTAAAATATATTTTAATGTTTTGAGTTCACCAATTTTATCCGCGATTCGGCCGGAAACTAGGCCCCCTATGGCGGACATCAATAAGATACCCATTAGTAAAATATTCTTTGTCATGTCGGCTACGGCAAAAACCCTTTCCATATATATGGGGTAGTTATTTGAGATGGTTATGAGTGCATCATTAAAGAAAAAGAATGACACAAGCATCGGTACCGCAATTGAAACCGAAAAGAAGGCAACAATTTTTTTAAAATATTCCTTCCCACCGTCTTTTAAAGTATTGATGTTAATTTTCCTTTCTTTTGGCTTGCTATCTTTAAAGAAGATCATCATTGGTAAAGCAAGTAGAATAAAAATAGCCAATGAAGGAAACAACGGTTGCAATCTACTAGCTGACAAAGGTATGGCTATAACAAGACCGATCACTTGTCCTAAGCTATTTGAAAATTGTCCGATACCCGAAGCTCTCGCTCGGTGTTCAATGTCCGCAACATCTTCAATTAATGTATTGTAGAATACAAACGATAGCTGATAGAAATACTGTCCAATTAAAAAGCAAAGAGTAATTATAAAAATATTTTGTGCCCCTAAATATGCAAAAACTGTCGCAAGACCATAACCCAAAAAAGTTCCTATCGTAGCGAAGTTAAGTAGATATTTTCTTCCTCCATGTTTATCTGTAAATGCGGCTAAAGTAGGAGCGGAGAGAAACAATAATATTGAAGTAATTGCAAAGATTGCATTGTACCAAAAATCTGAAAGCCCGCCGTTAACAACCATCCACTGAGAAAAATATAATAGAAAATTTATGAAAATTATCGAATTGGCGAAATCATATAAGGACCAATAAAAGAGTTTTTTCTTATTCATACGATACTAAATGTTATAGTTTGAATCCCTTGCTGGTTCAACCATTGTAGCATGTTTAAGATATTCACAATCCATATTCGCCTCCCGTTCTACCGCCTTTGGAGGGTAGGTGGTGCGCGTGACGCTTGGTAGATAAGGGCGCGTTGACCTCCGCCCGTTACCACTAAATCCATTCGCGCCTAGCTCATGTTGGCATGGCGAGAGCGGCCGACTGTCTGTGCGTTACAGACTGTCGGGTAAGCGGAGCCATGCGAACAGGAGCGTAAGGCGCGCCACATACCCTATTAGGGCGGAGGTGTACGCGCCCGTACTCTCTACTACCAAGCGCACTCGTGCAAGCGGCCGCGCACGACCTGCCCGGAAAAGGCGGTTGGATCGGGAGGCGCCATAGTCCCCCGAATTTGGTATCGCTTTTTATTCTAAGGTGTAAAATTAGCTAATGCACGCCGATTACATCAAAGTCATGGAGATCATCAACTTCAAGCTTCAGAAATTTTGGACTGATCATCCGGGCAATTTAGAGAATTTTCTACCTCCGGAAATAGACATCACTGAGGAAGATCTCAAAGAAGTAGGTATCAATAGATATGCTTGTTCAACCTGCTTAGAACATTTGAAACTCAAAAATTATCTGCAAATCGATTATGTCCGCGACCACGAAAGCATTCTTAACATGGATCATGAACAAATCGATGAACCATCTTCTGTTATTTTCCATCTTTCAATTTCAAGAGAAATCTTGCCTTTAATCGAGCGCTACAAACTAGGTAAAGTTGAAGACATCCCAAGGGGCGTATCATTTGATTGCGAGAAAAGCATTTTGAAGATCGGCGATAAATTGGTCCATATCCAACAGAAGAACGACAAACCGAACAGCCATTACATTCTTGAATACATTTTCGAGAATCCGGATGGCCTCGAAGCTAAATCATACTATTCTGAAATTATTGACGATAAATTTCATGATGAACACCTAATACAACGCTCAATGTGGCGAGCCTGTGAAGCGATCAATGCCAAGGTCTCAAAACAAGCGGGGATTAGTAATTTTCTTTTGATTACATCTGGAAAGACGGGCTATGTTCAGATAAATCCAGAATATCTCGAAACCACAATTTCATAACATATTGTTACCGTAACGGTACGGGTACAATCCGGTAAAAGAACTGGAATAGCATGTGCTCATGCAACACCGGTTTAACGAAAAACTTATTACGAGGCTCCAGACATACTGGAAAACCCGCACCGGCGAGGATATTTCTGATGCTACGGCAAATGAATATCTTAATTCATTTGCCGATCTCTACGAATCATTCCTAGAGTTCGCCAATCCGAAATATGATGCATTTTCAATCACTGGAGAGCGTCCCGTCCAGCCAACGCTTTAGCGCGGCGGACGGGACGCTGTGTGACTTGCTGTATAACTAACGTAAGACTATGAATAAAACACAAAACTCAATGGATATGCAGGATTTGATCAGACATAGTGTAATTTCTAGACTTGACCTATATCACACTCAATCAGAAATTATTGTCATTCGTAATCAGAATTTCGTGAAAAATTTGCGTAAATATTTTTCGGAGCGTACAATTCTCTCAATCACATTCTAATAATTATATTATCAACCTAATTTATTTTAACTTCATGAAATATATTCTCTACTGTCGAAAATCAACAGATACCGAAGACAAGCAAGTGTTGTCTCTAGAATCGCAGGAAAAAGAGCTGACTGATCTGGCTAAAACTCAAGGCATTGAGATCGTGCAAACCTTAACTGAAAAGAAATCAGCCAAAGCACCCGGCCGCCCTATTTTCAACGAAATGATCGCCATGATCTCTGCCGGCAAGGCTGATGCTATTATCTGCTGGAAAATAGATCGTCTTACGAGAAATCCTGTTGATGGTGGTCAAATTCAGTGGCTATTACAGACTGACAAAATCAAGTGCATCCGGACATTTGAGAAAAGCTATTTCCCGTCTGACAATGTGCTTCTGATGAGCATAGAACAGGCTATGGCTAACCAGTACATCCGTGATTTGAGTACGAATGTGAAGCGTGGTAACAGAGCTAAAATGGAACATGGTGGCTGGCCTAGCCGCGCACCATTTGGATATGTAAATGATCGTGGCACGAAAACCATCAAGATCGACAAGAAAGTATCACCCTACATCATCCGAGCTTTTGAGCTATATGCTACAGGCGGCTACAGCGTTAAGCAAATTTCCGACATTTTATATAACGAAGGCCTACGAACTACATCCGGTGGCAAGGTCTGCAAAAATCAGATACACAGGAATCTATCTCACAAATTCTACATGGGGCTAATGGAAAGAGACGGTAAGATATATGAAGGCAAGCATACGCCACTTATTTCAAAAGACCTATTCGACAAGGTTCAAAATGTTCTCACTGGCAAACTACACCCTAAGGTCAAAAAGCATTTCTATTCAGCCCGCGGCTTCTTAACATGTGCCTCCTGCGGCTGCGCTCTAACTTGCGATACCAAAAAAGGCTTCAAGTATTACTACTGCACTAACGGCAAAGGTAACTGCGAGGAACACAAAAAATACATGCGCTCAGAATACATTGACGGACTCATCTCACAGAAATTCCTAGACCTAAAGATCGACGAAGAAATGATTGCTATCTCCGGAGAAGCTTACAATGTCAAATACAATGAGCAGGCAGACCGTACCAGATTACCTCTGGAAAACCTCTCCAATGAGCTCAATCTGCTCCTAGAAAGAGAGTTGACCCTCACAGACGGCTATAGCTCCAAACTTATCCGGGAAGAAGTCTACAAGCTCAAGCTACAGGAGATTGAAAACAAGCGTGTGGAGATCAAGAAACAGATGCGAGATATTCAAGCCAAATCCGGACCAACAGTTGCTACTTTCGAACAGATAAAAAATGTATTCCTAGACGGCAACAAAGCCTCGGCTAGATATTTAGTGGTTGATGACCAAGAAAAGCGAAAGATGCTAGAAAAGTTACTTTCGAACGCTTCGATCAAAAATAAAACCGTGGCTCAATATCAATTCAAAAGTCCTTATTCTGCTCTCGCAAAAGCACCTAAAAACAACGATATCAAACTAATGTGCGCCCAGCTGGATTCGAACCAGCGACCCTCTGCTTAAAAGGCAGGTGCTCTACCGGGCTGAGCTATGGGCGCAAAAGATGAATTGTGAATGTTCCTGCATTCACTATTTCAGCGAATGCCGCGACTATACGAATCTAGTATGGGCGCAAATGAGAACCTGTAAACAATAACACAATTTTGAACCATGGCAAGAAACTGAAATTCTATTTCTGTGTTCGTGATGAATATCTTTTGGCAAGTTCATCCAAATCACCCTCAAGAAGTTTTCCTTCGCGCCCCTCTTTTTCTGCTCTCAGGACGGAATTAATCGCTTCTTCCTCTCGTAGCAAAACCAATGCTTTACACACGACGTCAGCTTTACTTTTTGCATAGCCATCGTCGATCATGTCTGTCATGAATTCTTCAAGGAATGCGGGGATTTGAAGGGATATCGTTGACATAATGTATGTAGAGTTAGTTTTACAACGGCATGTCGAATGCCAAGAATCCCGCTCCGGTAAAGAGAAGGGAGATGGCCAAGACGAGAAGAATAAGATAATAGTTGACCCCATCGGTCAGGAATGACTTGTTTTTGATCTTGTAAGCCAGACGGACAATGAAATCGATAACGATGAAAAGAGCGGCAACCTGGGTCCAAAGGCCGATGATGAGCAAGATTCCCGATAGGGCTTCGACGATGCTAAGGGTTTTTTGCTGGAGACTGATTGAACGCTTGGAATAGACGCGGTATGCTTCAAAAATGATGACCAGGCCGAGAATGAGCCGAATCAAAAGGGGTGAGAGCAGTTGAAGAGATAATAGAGAAGGAAAGACGGAAAGCATGTTATTTGTTGATTATGTTAATGTAGGGTCATTATAGGGCTAAAATGTTAAAACTCAAAATTCAAAATTCAAAACCAGAAATGTGTCTTTTGTTGGACAATATAAGGAGTGTTCATAATGTCGGCTCAATATTCAGGACGGCGGAGACGGCCGGCATCTCAAAGATCTACTGCTTAGGAACAACACCTACACCGCTGGATAGATTTAAACGTAAGCGCCAGGATTTTGCCAAGGTTGCTTTGGGTGCGGAGGAGTTGGTTGCTTGGGAATATGTTAAGAGTGGTGTAATTCTTGTCAAAATACTTAAAAGAGAGGGATTCAAGATTATTGCTCTTGAACAAGCTGAGAACTCTATTGATTACAGAAAGGTAAAAGCGACCGGCAAGATTCTTATAATTCTCGGCAATGAAGTCGGTGGCGTTTCTAAAGGTCTTTTGAATTTGTCGGACGAGATTGCTGAGATACCTATGAGAGGGAAGAAGGAGTCGTTGAACGTTTCTGTGGCGGTAGGGATTATGATGTATGAAATGTTGCTTGACTGATGTCAGTATAAGAGTAAAATGCAATTATTATATGAAGAAATTATCCTTAAAAAGTCTTGTTTGGAAGGAGGGGAAATATTATGTCTCCCAGGCGCTTAATATTGATGTTTCAAGCTTCGGGAAGTCACACGTCCTTCTATTGTGGATAGTGTAGTTGCTTATGCCTAAATTGTATTCTTCGAGATACGTTGTCAAAATCCTGGAAAGACAGGGTTTTTATTTTGTCTCACAAAAAGGCAGTCATATGAAATACTGTAAAAATGAGTCAGCAATCATTCGGGTTTTTGATGTCCACTACAATAATGTGTCGCTCTGCCTCCGACAACAATTCTCCTGATCTTTCCTTTACAACCTCTTTTCAAGCATTTTTCACCGGTTCTCTGGTAAGCCTGATGATGCAACTGGAATTTACCTTTGGAGCCGTCTACATTCCTGTAATCAGACATGGAATCGCCGCCAAGATCGACGCCTTTCGCCAGCAACTCTTTTATAGCTCGAAACAGCTTAAGCGAGCCGGCTTTTGAAATATCTCGGATTTTCTGTAAAGGATTAATACCTGAATGCCAGAGCGATTCATCGGCATAAATGTTGCCAATCCCTGAAAGGATCGTTTGATCAGTGAGGACTTGTTTGATCTTTCCGTTCGGTTTCAATCCAAGTCGATTTTGAAAAACTTCAAAAGTAAACGCCTTATCAAGCGGTTCAGGTCCTAGGTCATTCAAGTGAACTGACTGATGAATTTGATCCGAATCAACCACGGCGACCTTGGCAAATTTACGCGTGTCCGATAAAGCTAAATGGCGTTTGTTATTAAAAGTAATTACGAATCTGACTCTTTTGTTGAATGGATCCTTCAATGATTCCGGTTCTAGCGGTTCCCATGGATCATTTGAATTGGCGACATTAAATCGGTAGCGGCCGTAAAGCAAATGCCCGGTCATTTTCATGTGGACAAGGATGGTTTTGTTGCCGCTTAAATTCATAAGAATGTTCTTGGCTCGTCTTTCTATGGCAATGATTTTCTTGCCAAGAATTTCTTTCTTGAAGTGCTTGAAATAGGCCGGATCTTTGATGGTTTCCGATCCTTTGAAATAGGGACTATTATAATTCGTCCAGACTTCTTTGATGATTAGTCCGGTGATGTACTTTTTTAAGCCATTGATCGTTGTTTGGACTTCGGGCAATTCGGGCATAAACTCACTATAATGTATAATATGCGTATGCGCCACATTCTCGCCGTCATCTTCGCCATTTTGGTCTTGGCCGTGCCTTGGCTCATGTATCATCCCGATCAGGCCGACCTTATCTTTTCCAAAATCCAGCCGATCGGCGACCAGTTGGCCGCCGTGATATTGTCCCATTTACCCAAATCAATCCTCGACATCAGATCGCACTACAATAGCAAGCCCGGCATTTTTGCCTCGGCCGGCTCAAGTCAAAAAGTCCGGATCCTTATCGTGCCCGGCCATGAACCTGATTACGGAGGGGCGGAATACGGTTCGCTCAAGGAGCGGAACATGACGGTCGAGCTGGCCAACGACCTCAAAAACTTCATCAGCCAGAACGACCGCTATGAGGTCTTCGTGACGCGCGATGACAGTTCCTGGAAGCCGATCTTTGCCGATTATTTCAAGAATAACTGGAGCGATATTGCCGCCTGGGTCAAGCTCCATAAGGACGAGATCGTCAATCTGACCCGTTTGGGCGAATATCGGCAAGTGGCGCCGCCGGTCATTCACAATAATGCTTCGAACGACGTCGCTTTGCGTTTGTTCGGCATAGACAAATGGGCCAATGAAAATAATGTCGACATTGTTTTACATATTCATTTCAACGATTATGCCGGTCACGGGAATGGCCCCGGAGAATATTCCGGTTTTGCCATCTATGTCCCTCAGCGGGAATATTTCAATAGCACGACCACCAAAGCCTTGGCGGACACCGTTTTCAAGCGCTTGAAAAAATACAATGCCGTGAGCGACCTGCCCGGGGAATCTAGCGGCATCGTCGAGGACCAAGATCTGATCGCCATCGGCGCCTTCAATTCGGTCGACGCGGCCAGCATGCTTGTCGAATACGGCTACATATATGAGCCGCAGTTCACCAATGCCGAATTGCGAAGCGCCGCCCTGAACGATCTGGCCTTCCAGACCTATCTCGGTCTGCAGGATTTCTTTGACGACCATAGCGCCTTGAGCGCCAACGGTTCATTCGACACTTTGGTCATGCCGCATAGCTGGTCCGATCCGCTCTCGGAAAAAAGCTCAAACAATGCCGACGTTTACGCTTTGCAGACGGCTTTGCTTCTGGATGGAGATTATCCGCCAACGGGTTCCTCGCTCAACGACTGTCCGCGAACGGGAAAACTTGGGAATTGCACGAAAGCGGCTTTGGAGACTTTCCAGAAAAAGCGGGGGATAAGCGGCGAGAAGGGTATTGTCGGGACCAAGACTTTGCAGGAATTGAACAAGAAATATTCGGTGAGGGCGATTTGAGGGAATGGCCGCAAAGCACTTGTTCGGTTTAGTCTAGTAGTTTTTCGTTTGTCATTCCCGCGAAGGCGCCCAGTAGGTCATTTTGCTAAATGAGGAATCCAGTGTTGAATGTCAAAGCTCAAAGCTCAAATTCCCAATGACAAATCAATGTCAAAGCCCAAAATCCAAATTTTGACATTTGAGCTTTGGATTTGATTGGAAATTTGTCATTTGGATTTTGTCATTGGTAATATCCTAGATTCCCG